>NZ_JBSFYQ010000015.1:0-172430 GCF_053599855.1 Micromonospora sp. NPDC005161 | reverse complement strand
CGGGTTCAGTTGACCGGTACTAATAGGCCGAGGACTTGACTACTAAGCTGCTACGCGTCCACTGTGCAACTCTCGATAAACGAACAACAGACCACTGTGTGGTGTTGTTTGACATGTCGATAGAGTTACGGCGGTCATGGCGGAGGGGAAACGCCCGGTCACATTCCGAACCCGGAAGCTAAGCCCTCCAGCGCCGATGGTACTGCACTCGTGAGGGTGTGGGAGAGTAGGACGCCGCCGGACAAACATTGGTCAGGGCCACCCCTTTGGGGTGGCCCTGACGCATTTCCGCACCCAAATCTGCCGATCACCATTCGCTATCCGATCCGGGAGAGAGCCGCCTGGGCCCGCGGGCACTGCCAGCAGGCGACACCGTCGACCACAGCCGCGGTCGGCGGATGGGTGTCGCCGGCCGCACAGCCGGGCCAGACCGTGTCACCCTCGTCGAACTCCTTCTCCTGCAACAGGTCTGCCAACTCGACGACGGCCCGCTCGACGTCGCTCGTCACCGGGAGGCTGCCCAGGAGGGCATCGCCCGGCTGTCCCCGCCAGCGGTAACGGACCAGCAGGTTGTCGAGATCCCCCAGGTCCACGTCCAGCGGCTCCACGACGGCACCGCGCCGGGCGAAGTCGTCCGCCACCCGCCGTACCGCGCGCTGGTAGCACTCCAGCGCGCCGAGTACGCGCTCGACGTAGTCGTCGGGTTCCGACATGGCGCCCAGGCTACTCACGGGTGAGCGTGCTGGCCGTGGTCACGGCGGTGCGCAGCAGCACCCGGGTCCTGCGGTGGATCAGCGACGCTCAGGACGGCTTCGGGCCGCAGACGTAGCGGGGCTCCGCGTCGTAGCGCCAGGTGAACTTCTCCCGCTTGACCACCGCCCCGCCCTTCTTGATGACCCGGAAGGCGTCCTGGGTGAAGCCGTTGATGCCGTTGCTCGGGATGCACGTCGGGCCGGGTTCGAGGTGGATGAGCTTCGGCGTGGTGGTGTTGCGGCGTGGCCCGTACTCCGTCTTCACGCTGTCGTAGATCTTCGTGCTCCAGATCGACACGGTGATCGTGCTCGACCTGTAGGACGTGTCGATGAGCAGGCCGTACTGGGTGTTGTTGCGGAACTTGAAGTCCAGGTTCGGCCAGAAGATGGTCGACTCGATGACCGCCGGGTACCGGTCGAACCAGTACGAGTGCGGCTTGTGCTCGACGTCCTCCAGCCCCGCGTAGTAGGTGGCGTTGAACAGCGTGGTGGTGAACTGTGAGGTGCCGCCCCCGACACCGGGCACCAGCTTGCCGTCCAGGATCACCGGCGCGTCCCGGTAGCCCTGCGCGTAGCCGCGTTCGCCGGTGTGGCCGTTCAGCGAGAACGTCTTTCCCGGCAGCACGACCGTGCCGTCCACCTCCCTGGCGATCGTGGCGATGTTCTGGCTGCGCGACGAGGCCATGCCCCCGGTGAACCGGGTGGTGAAGGTGGAAACCCGCTCCTTGATGCCGAGACCGGCCAGCTCCTCCGCGGTCAGCTCGGGCGGTGTCGGCTTCAGTTCGCCGGTCACCTCGCGGCCGTCCGGCTTCGGCAGCACGGCCAGCAGATCACGGCCCAGGGTGGCGGTGTCCAGCTGCTGCCCCGGTCGCCCGTCGGTGACCTTCGGTCGGCCACCGGAAATGGTCATCGTCGCGTTCTTCGGCGGCACCTCGATGGCGTCCAGGTCGTCGCCGAGCGCCGAGCGCAGCCGCTTGACGTCCACCGTCGGGGTCAGCTTGCCGGCCTTGTCGGCGGTGAACCGCAGGCCCTTCGCGATGGCCGCGGGCGGGATCTTCAGCGAGCCGCGATCGGTGCGCAGGGTGACCGGTGCGGAGACCGCTGGCTTCGCCAGCTCGGCGACCAGCCGGTCCAAGTCCTCGGCGGTGGTCGCCGGCTGGCTCTCCACCAGCGGCACGGTGACCGGGGTGCCGGCCAGCCAGCCGGCGCGGACCGCGTCGGCGGAACGCTGCGGGTCGAACGCCAGCCCCGGCTTGGGCTGGACCACCTTCGGCGTGGTGCCCTTGTAGGTGATCGCCGGCATCGTCATCGGGCGGGCCTGGTCGCCGAGCACCTTGCGGAGCGCGACGTCCAGCCGATCCACGTCGACGGTGACGACCGGGTCGACGGTGCGGGAGCCGACCAGTCGGCTGACCGGGTGCGCGTCGGCCTCGGCTGCGGCCGCCACGGTGCCCTCGACGTCGACGTTCAGCCCCACGTCGGTGGGGTTGATCTCGGCCGTGCGCTCCCCGACGCTGACCCGCAGCGGCGCGGCGAGGGCCGCCGCCCGCCGGTCCAGCTCCGCCCGCAGCTCCCGGTGGGCGTCGGTAAGGCTCCGGCCACCCAGCTCGGCGCCGAGCACACTGGTGCCACGGGGAACATCCCCGGCGTACGCCCAGGCGCCAGCGCCCGCCACGGCGGCGAGCACGCCGCCGGTGACGCCGGCGGCGAGGAGCATCCGTAGCCGGCGGGGGCTACGCCGGCCGCCCGCCGGCTCGCCGATGGGAGGTGGCGTGACCTGCCCCGGCCCGTCGTCGGGCCAGGTGACCGCGGTGACCTGCACGGTGGGCCGGTCGTCGGCGGGTGGACTTATTTCGCCGTACAGCGTCACTGCAACCTCGATCGCCAGGTGCCGCGGGAGGTCCTCCCTCCCGTAGGCACCTACGGTAACGAATGCCCGGCCGTCCTCGTCGGCTGCACGCCCACCGGTGCCGATACCGCGTGTCGTCCCGGCGTGTCGCGCGGGGCGGGGGCGATGTCCGCGTGGGACCGCGCACGTGGCACGGTGGCGCTGTGAACACTGCGGAGCGGGTGTTGGCGTACGGCGGCGGGTGGCTGGACCGGGCGGGTGAGTTGCGCACCGATCCGGCCCGGCTGAGCGCACTGCTCACCGACGCGACCACCGTGGTGCTGCCGCTGTGGCGGGACCGCTGTCTCGTCGACGGGACCGGCCCGGTCCGGTTGACCGCGGAGCGGGCGTCTCTCGTCCGGTCCGCCGCGGGCGAGTCCGTATTCCTGGGGCTCGACGGGGACGCCGCCGTGTTCGCCGCGGACCTCTCCGCGCTCAGCGAGCAGTCCGCCGTCGAGATGGCCGGTGCGGCGCGGGCCGTCGACGTACGCGCACTGGTCGGCCGGCTGGACCCGGCCGAGGCGGCCGTCCAGGCGTACGCGCGGGGGTTGCTGCACTGGCACCGGCAGCAGCGGTACTGCGGCGCGTGCGGAGCGCCTGCTGTGGCTGGCGGCGGCGGGCACGTGCGGACGTGCACCGGCGGGGAGTGCGGGCGGCTGCTGTTCCCCCGGATCGAACCGGCGATCATCGTGCTGGTGGTGGCACCCGACGAACCGGGTGTGCCGGAGCGCTGCCTGCTGGCCCGGCACGCGGGCGCGGCGCAGGACGCGTACTCGACGCTGGCCGGCTTCGTCGAGGTGGGCGAGAGTCTGGAGGACGCGGTCCGGCGGGAGATGGCCGAGGAGGCCGGGATCACCGTGACGGACGTGGCCTATCAGGGGTCGCAGGCGTGGCCGTTCCCGGCCGGGCTGATGGTGGGCTTCCGGGCCAGCGCCGGATCGGACGAGGTCCGGGTGGACGGTGTGGAACTGCTGGAGGCCCGCTGGTTCACGCGGGCGGAGCTGCGGGAGCGGGTCTCCGCCGGTCGTCCGCTCGGCCGGGTCGACTCGATCGATCACCAGCTGCTGGGCGCCTGGCTGGCCGACGGCGACTGACCCTCGGCCACCGGTGGCCGGCCTTCCGGGGTCCGCCGCGGGTACGGCGAACGGTCAGCCAGATCATCACGGCGGCGGTCAGCGCGGCGGTGACCAGCGCGCAGCTGAGCAGGCCCTCGACCGTGCGCGGCGCCACCAGCAGGGCCGCCCCGACCAGGCCGGCGGTGGCCACCCAGAGCGGCGCGGCCGGCCATCGGGCACCGGTCGCCACCCGGTCGTTGACCAGCATGAACACCACCGCGTAGAGAGCGCCGGTGGCGGCGAAGAGCGGGGCCGCGCCGGCCAGGTGCAGGTAGTCCGCGCCGCCCACCAGCCGGAAGGCCAGCCCACCGGCGAGGGTGGCGGCGGTCACCAGCACCGCACCGCAGGCCACGATCAGCGCCAACGCGAGCGCGCGAGCCCTCCGGTCGCCCCACGCCAACCTCGGCAGCACCAGCAGCGTGACCACCTGCGGCGCCCAGAGCGCGCCCTTGGTGAGCACCGACCCGACCGCGTAGCCGCCGGAGCCGGTGGCCGGTAGGAGTTGGCGGGCGAGGATCAGGTCGGCGTACGAGATGACGAGCATCGCCAGGGTGGCGCCGCACGCTGTCAGCACCTGCCGGCCGCTCAGTGTGCGGTCCTGCTCGCCGGCAGGGGTGGGCGCGACCCTCGGCTCAGGGGCGGCACCGCTGACGGCCGTGCTGCCGGGGGCGGCGAGCCGGGCCAGCAGCGGCAGGACGAGGAAGCCGGCGAGCATGCCGAGCAGCAGGGAGCCGACCGGTCCCCACCCGAGGGTGAGCCCGACGATGAGCCCGCCGTAACGCCCGGCGGCGAGCCCGGTCATCGCGCCCGAGAGCCGCAGGAACCGCTGGTCACCTTGAAGCTCGCCGAGCCAGCGACCGGCCAGCACAGTGGCGAAGGTGGTCGGGGCGAGCAGCAGGGTCAGTGCGACCGGAAGCCGGAGCGCCAGGGTGAGCACCGGTGCCGCGGCGAGGGTCACCCCGGCGGTGAACGCGGCGGTACGCAGCGCCAGTCGTGTCGTCCCGCTGGACCCCCACCTGGCGCGGTGGGCCGCCACCGCGATCTGCAGGCCGAACCCGGGCACTGCCGCGATGGCGCCGAGCGCGAGCACCGTGGCCAGCGCGCCGAGGTCGGAGGCGGTCAGCTGCCGGGCACCGAGCATGGGGACCAGGTAGGCCAGGCCGTTGGTCAGCATGGTGGCGGCGGTGACGGCCGCGCCCGCGACACCGAGCCGTACGACCCCCTTGTCGCGGGCCGGGCGCTTCGCCGAGTCGGGCCGGGTCACCTCCGCCACCAGCCGGGGCTCTTCGGTGGTCACTCGGGCTTCGGCACCAGGTCGCCGATGGTGATCTCGTTCGTGCAGAGCGTCAGGTCCGAGCCGGTCACCGTCAGCTCCACCGCGTCGTCACCGCCGGTGATTTCGAAGAAGCGCTGGTTCAGGCCCCTCTTGACCGGGAACGTGTGGCTGCCCTGCCCGAACCGCAGCACGGCCATGCCATCGGTCGAGCTCAGGTAGCCGATACGGACGATCCAGTCCCAGTGGTGCCGTGGCTTGTCCAGCGGCATCCGGACGGTCTGGCCGGGCGTCACCAGGTAACCGCAGCCCTCCTGCGGACCCGGGACGATGCTGCTGCCCTGAATGGTGGCCACCTGCACCCGCCCGAGGCCGTCCAGGATCGAGGCGTTCTCCGTCTCGGTCACGAACTCCGGACGCGAGCCGGCGGCCGCGAAGAACCGGGACTGGTAGTTGTACGGCCAGGAGAGATTCGACAGGACTTCGCTCGGGAGCGGCGTGTCGAAGAAGACGGTGCCGGGCGGGGCGCTGGCCAGCTCGATCCGGGCCGTGTCGAGGTAGGACCGGCCGTACTTCTTCGCCCACTCGTCGCCGTAGCGCGACGTGGTCCAGACCGTGCCGAACATCGCGGCCACCAGCAGCAGCGCCAGACCAGCCGTCACCACCTCGCGGTACCGCTCGGGCACCGGCCCCAGCCAGTCCGGCGGTGGGGGCGTCGACGGCCGCCGCTCGCCTCGACTGGCCGGGGACGCTGCGGTGGTTTCCGGCGCGCGCTCCGCCGGGGGCCTCGGCCCTGCCGTCGGCCGGGGCTCCGGTGCCTGCTCCGGGTCGAGTGGGGTGTCCGGCTCGGTCGTCGGTTCGCCGGCCGGGCCGGGGTCCGGGTCGTCCGGGGCTTCGGCGTGGATCACACCGGCCCGGGACGAGTGGGCCGCGACCACGGAGCGCGGTGCGGCCGGCGACGGCTCCGAGCGCGGCGCCCTGGGCGCCACCCCGCTCAGCGCCGCGGCCGGCTCCGCGTCGGCGGGCGGTGCCGGAGACCCCGCGGGCGGAGTTGACTCGTTGTCGGTCGGCTCGCCGCCGGAGGGCGTTGATCGGGCGATCCCGACGAGGGCCACGCCGACGCAGAGGGCGGCGACCACCACGGCGTCGCTGACGTAGCGGGGTACCCCGCCCGCGACGCCGGAGAAGACCGAGCCGAGCCGGGTGGCCGCCAGCAGCGCCGTGACGAGGATCAGGTAGCTGCCGAGCAGCACCCATGCCCGGGTGGCCCGGCGGTCCCGCTTCACGGTCAGCACGATCAGCGCGGCGAAGACCGCCCAGGCGATCCAGCGACCGAGGTCGGGCGGTGCGACCACCGGCGACCCGTCTCCCGCGCCCAGCCAGCCCCAGGGGCCGCCCAGCAGTCCGGGCACGAGCGTGGAACCGAAGAGTTGGGTGAAGAACGACAGCACCTCCTCCACCGACTCCGGCCGGCGTACGGACGACTCGGCGCGCCCCAGGTAGACGGCGGCGAACGCGCCGACCAGCGCGGTCAGCACCAGCCAGGACGGCCACCAGCGGCGCAGCGCCGTCAGCACCGAGCGGACCGGACCGCCGTCGGTGAAGAAGCAGACGGTGAAGAGGAAGACCAGGGGTACGGCCAGCAGAGCCTTCTCGAAGAACAGCAGACCCAGCAGCACGGAGAGGACCAGCGACAGCAGGTGGCGCTTGCGACCGGTGCGGACGTACCTGAGCTGGGCACCGAGGGCGAGCACCATGCTCAGCTCCATGGGCAGCATGTTCGCGCCCACCGCCCACCACGAGGTGGCCTCCAGAGTCAGCGGGCTGAACAGGAACATCCCCAGCGGGACGAGCAGCAGGCGGCTCGGTCGCAGCAGGTCCCGCAGCAGTCGGTAGAACGCGACGGAGAGCACCGCCTGACCGGCGGCCATCAACAGCACGTACGGCCAGTAGGTGAGCCCGAAGGCGTCGGTGACCAGCCAGGTGAGCAGCCGTCCGCCCGGCATGAAGTGGTTGTTGTAGAGGCTGAGCAGGAAATCCGGGGTGAGGGCCGATTCGGTGGACTGCGTGACCAGCACGTAGTCGTCGGCCGCGAGGTAGCCGCGGGAGGCGATCTGCGCCCGCCACAGCACGCTGACCACGATCATCGTGACGGCCAGGGGTCGGATCGGATCGACGCGTACCCGTCCGCCGGCCTCGCCGGTCTCGCCACGCGCCGCGTCCACCTCGGATCCGGTCAATGCCATGGCGGGAAGACTGCCACACCGGTGACGGGTGGCCCCATCAGGTCAACGGATGGTTCAGGGGCCGACGGCGGTCCGCGTACAGTGGCCGCCACCAGCGCGACGGGTGCTCGCGCCGGACCGGGGTGGGGTCGACGAAATGCGCGAACGGTTGGTGCCGCACGGTGTCGCCGCCGCCGTCACGGCGGTGGTCCTCGCGCCGCTGGTGCTCCCCGGATACGTGCTCCGCTACGACATGGTCTTCGTGCCCCGGCAGGCGCTTGGCTGGGAGGTGATCGCTCCGGCCTCGGCGCTGCCCCGGGCCGTCCCGCAGGACGCCGTGGTGGCGCTGGCCAACCAGCTGGTGCCGGGCTGGTTGCTGCAACGGCTGGTGTTGGTCGCGATCCTCTACCTCGCGGCCCTCGGCGCGGCCCGGCTGGTGCCGACCGAACGGGTCGCGGTGCGGGTGGTGGCCGCCCTCGGGTACGCCTGGACGCCGTACCTGGCCGAGCGGCTGCTCGTCGGCCAGTGGGGGCTGCTGGTCGCGTACGCCGCGCTGCCCTGGCTGGTCCGGGCGGCGATCGGGGTACGGACCGGCCGGCCCGGCGCGCTGCCGCGGCTGCTGCTCGCCGCGGCGGCGTCCGCGCTCACCCCGAGCGGCGGCGTGATCGCGCTGGTGGCGATCGCGGTGCTGCTGCCCGGCCGGTATCCGGGGGCGGCCCGGGCGGCCTCGACCGCGCTGGGCGCGACGGTGCTGCTCAACGCGCCGTGGCTGGTCGCCGGGTTCGCGAGCACCGGCAGCGGGAAATCCGACCCGGCGGGCGTGCTGGCCTTCGCGGCGCGGGCGGAGAACTGGGCCGGGCCGCTGGTGGCGCTCGCCGGTACCGGCGGCATCTGGAACGGGCAGACCACGCCCGCCTCCCGGGGCGCGCTGCTGGTGCCACTGGTCACCGTGCTGGTGCTGGCCGTCGCCGGGTTCGGCGTACCGCTGCTGCGCCGGCGCTGGCCCGCCCCGGTGACCGGCCGGCTCGGCCTGCTCGCCGTCGGTTCCTGGCTTGTGGCGGCGCTCGGCGCGCTGCCCGGCGGCGCGGACCTGCTCGGCTGGCTGGTCGCGACCCTGCCCGGAGCGGGGCTGGTCCGGGACGGCCAGAAGCTGCTCATCCCGTACGCGCTGGCCCTGGCGGTGGCCGCCGCGGTCGGCGCGGAACGCCTCGCCGACCGGCTGGCCGCCCGTTTCGACCCGGCCACCGGGCGGGTGCTGCTGGTCGGTGCCGCGCTGCTGCCGGTGGCGCTCCTGCCCGACCTGGCGTTCGGTGCGGCGGGTCGGCTCCGACCGGTGGCCTGGCCGGCGGACTGGACCACGGTGGCCCGGCTGGTCGAGCAGCGGCCCGGTGAGGTGATCTCGCTGCCGTTCCAGGAGTACCAGCGCTACGGGTGGAACCGGGACCAGGTGGTGATCGATCCGGCGCCCCGGTACCTCGGTGTGCCGGTGCTGATCGACGACACACTGCGGGTGGGTGGGCTGGCGGTGGCCGGCGAGGACCCGCGCGCCGAGCGGGTGCGGGAACTCCTCGACGCCGGGACGCCGGTTTCGGCGGCCGGCGCCCGCTGGGTGCTGGTCCAGCGGGCGGCGGGACCGCCGCCGCCTCCGACGTCCCTGGCCGGACTGCGGATCGTCCACGATGGACCGGAGCTGACCCTGTACGAGAATCCGCGCTGGTCTCCGCCGCCCGCGCCGACCCGGCCCGGGCCGGTCGGGCTGGCCCACCTGCTCGCCGGAACGGTGGTGCTGGCCATCGGTTTTTCGGGCGCTGCGCGGGCACGCTACCGCGTGGTAGCGTCCCGGCACGCGAGTCCCGCGGAAGGAGAAGGTGGATGAGGAACCTGCCCGCGTTCGTCGCCGTCGGGGTGCTCGGGGTCGTGCTCGGCCTGCTCGGTAGCGTCGGTCTGGCGAATGTGCTCAGCCCGTCCGCCAAGGAGGCTGCCACCACCAACGTCAATGGTGAGCAGGGCGCCGAGCCTCCGCTGTACGGCACGCGCTAAGTCAGACGACGAAAGGGCGCCCGCTGGTCGCGGGCGCCCTTTCGTGGTGCTCGGGTCAGCCGGCCCGGCCCGTCGCCTGGGCCACCAGTTGGGCGAAGCGGGCCCCGGTCGCCGTCCAGGTGAAGCGGGACGCGTGGTGCAGCGCCGCCTCACCCATCGCCTTGCGCCGCACGTCGTCGGCGAGCAGTTCGCGGACCTGGGCGGTGAACTCCGCCTCGTCGTCGGCGAGCAGGCCGGTTTCGGTGTCGACCATCGCCTCGGCGACGCCGCCGGCGTAGCGGAAGGCCACCGTCGGGGTGCTGCGCGCGGCGGCCTCGACGATGGTGAGCCCCCAGCCCTCCTTCAGCGACGGGGTGAGCGCCACCCAGGCCGAGGAGAGCACGGCATGCTTCTCCTCCTCGCTGATGAAGCCGGTGAACCGGACGCGGTCGGCGATGCCGAGCGAGTCGCACAACTCCCGCAGCGGCTGCTCCCACCAGCCCTGACCGGCCACCACCAGCTCCAGGTCGGGCAGCTCACCGACGAGTTCGGCGACGGCGCGCAGGGCGATCTCCACCCGCTTGTGCGGGACCAGGCGGCCGAGCACCAGCAGCGACGGGTGTGGCGTGCGCGGCAACGGCGGTCCGGTCACCGGCGGCGTGCCGTTGGGCACCACGTCGATCCGCTCGGCGGCGACCCCGAGCGCGGCCAACTCGGAGCGGCTGGCCTCGGAGACTGTGACGTACCGGCAGCGCCGGTAGAGCAGGACGGCCAGCCACGACTCGATCCACCAGCCGAGCCGGGCCATCCACGGGCCGAAGACGACCGGCCACTGCTCCCGGTGCACGTGGTGCACCAGCGCGATCACCGGTCGGCCGGCGTACAGGGGGGCGAAGAACGGCACGCCGTTGCAGACGTCGATCACCAGGTCGGGCCGGCCGAGACCGCGCCGGCCGAGCGGGCCCACGCCGAACCGGCCGGCGAGACAGGTCAGCGCGGCCCGGGCGTAGACGGTGTGCCGGGAACCGCGCCGCAGCACGCGTACGCCCTCGGCGGTGGTGTCCGTCGGGCCGGCGTTGCCGTGCGCGGCGCAGAGCAGGGTCACCCGGTGGCCCATGGCGACCAGTTCGGCGGCGATCCGCTCGAGGTAGACCTCGGAGCCGCCGCCTTCCGGGTTGGTGGTGTCGCGCCAGTTGAGGAACAGGACGTGGCGTGTGGGGGTGCCGGAGGGGTCCACGCTGCTCCTACCGATGAGTAAGTGAGCACGATCGCGCCACCCTAGGGCGGCCCGGCCCGTGGGCGCAATGGGTCGCACCGGCAGCGAAGATCGGATAACCGCTCGTCGATCGGGGGTTTGCCGGCGGCGGAAAAGCTTGGCAGGGTGTGCAGCGCAACCGCGCGTGACGGCCGGCGTCCAGGTGACGCCGCCCGGCGGGCGCGATGGATTCCGACCTGCGCACGGACGCGCCGGTACGTGACGAGGAGGTGGCCGGCGGTGTTGCGCGACGGGCTCGCGCCGGTGCGCTCCCTCTTCCGCCGATCCCCGGTGGTGCTACTCAGCGCCGCCCTGGTGCTGCTGCTGACCGGTTGGGCCGCCGTGGCCTACGTGCGAGCGGACCGGGGTGTGCCGGAGTGCGCCGAGCGGGTCCAGCTGCGGGTGGCCGCCGCGCCGGTGATCGCCCCGGCCCTGGACCGGATCGTACGGGCCAGCGTCGGTCGGCAACCGTGCGTGTCGATCGCCGTGCAGGCCCGGGAGTCCGCCGCCGTGGCCGGGGAACTGGCCAACGCGGCGGACGTCGCCGACGCGTGGCTGCCGGAGTCCACGTTCTGGCTGCGCCGGGCCCGGGCCGGGGGCGCCTTCGAGGTGCCGGGCGAGGGCACCTCGGTGGCGAGCACCCCCGTGGTGCTCGCGGTGACCGAGCCGGCCGCGCGTCGACTGGGATGGCCGGCGAAGGCGGTGCCCTGGGCGTCGCTGATCGGACCGAAGGCCCGTCCGGCCCCGGTGGGAGTGCCGGACCCGGCCGCCGATCCGGCCGGGGTCGCGGCGCTGCTCGGCGTGCGCGCCCTGGTCGCCGGTGAGCGGCAACCGGCCGCCGCGATGGCGGCGGTGCTGCGCCGGCTCGCGGGTGAGACGTTCCCCGCTGGCGAGGGCGGGGGCGTGCTGGCACCCGGGGGCGGGCTGGCCGGTAAGGCCCAGGCGGTGGCGGCCAGCGAGAAGGCCGTGCTCGACCACAACGCGTTGGCCGGCTCCAACAAGCTGGTCGCCGCGTACCCGGAGATCGGCGTCCCGTCGCTGGACCTGCCGTACGTGGTGCTGCCCGCCGCCCGCGGCCAGGTCCGGGAGGCGGCCGCGGGCTTCCTGGCCAACCTGCTGACGGTCGAGTCCCGGGACGCGCTGCTCGGGTTCGGCTTCCGGACGGCGGCGGGCTTCCCGCCGGCCATTCCCGACGACCGCCGACTGCGGGCGGAGGAGCGCAGCCCGGTGCCGTTGCCCGCCGAGGAGGCGGTCACCGAGGTGTTGAACGGCTGGAGCGGCGTGCAGCGCAGCGCGCGGATCCTCACCGTCATCGACGTCTCCGGCTCGATGGCGGCTCCGGTGCCCGGCACCGGCGAGACCCGGCTCGGGGCGACCGTCAAGGCCGCCCAGGAGGGCGCCGGTCTGCTGTTGGACAACAGCGAGCTGGGGATCTGGGTCTTCTCCACCAAGGTGGACGGGGACCGGGACTACCGGGAGATCCTGCCCGTCGCCCCGCTGCGCGCCCAGCGGGCCCGGCTGGCCGATCGGCTCGCCGCCGTCCGGGTCAAGACCGGTGGGGGCACCGGGCTGTACGACACGACGCTGGCCGCGTACCGGGACGCCCGGCAGCACTGGACGCCCGGCCGGATCAACCTGGTGCTGGTCATGACCGACGGGCGGAACGAGGACGAGGACAGCATCGGCCGGTCGAAGTTCCTCGTCGAGCTGACCCGGTTGCAGGACCCCCGCAAGCCGTTGCCGATCATCTTCATCGGGCTGGGCCGGGACGTCGACCCGGACGAGCTGACCGCGATCGTCAAGGTGGCCGGCGGGCGGGTGTTCCGTACCGAGCAGCCCAGCGGCATCCGGCAGATCTTCTTCTCCGCGCTCGCCGACCTGAGCTGCCTGCCTCCGGAGTGCCGCCGATGATCCGGCCGCGCGTCCCCCGGCCGGTGCGCTCGGCGCCCTGGACCGCGCTGTCGCTGCTGCTGCTCACCGCGATCGCCTTCGGGCAGCGGCCCGGCCAGGTCACCTTCGACACCAAGCTCGACCTGGCCGCGAACCCGATCCACTTCCTGACCCGCGCGCTGCACCTGTGGAACCCGGAGGCGACCTCCGGCGAACTGCAGAACCAGGCGTACGGCTACCTCTTCCCGATGGGGCCGTTCTTCGCGGGCGGGCAGTTGCTGGGCGTACCGTCGTGGGTCACGCAGCGGGCCTGGACCGCGCTCCTGCTGGCGGTCGCGTTCTACGGGCTGCTCCGGCTCGCCCGGGCGTTGAACATCGGCACCGAACCGACCCGGTACGCGGCCGCGCTCGGCTACGCGCTGGCGCCCCGGATGCTCACCGAGATCGGCGCGCTCTCCTCGGAGACGCTCGCCGCGGCGCTCCTGCCGTGGGTGCTGCTGCCGCTCGTGCTGGTCCGCCGCATCGGCTCGCCACGCCGGGCCGCGGCGCTCTCCGCGCTGGCCGTGCTCGGCATGGGTGGCATCAACGCGGCGGTGGTCGTGCTGGCCCTGCTGCTGCCCGGGATCTGGCTGCTCACCCGACGCTGGGACCGAGCCCACCTGCGCCTGGTCGGCTGGTGGTGCGTGAGCGTCGCCGCGGTCTGCCTGTGGTGGATCGTGCCGCTGGTGCTGCTCGGCGAGTACAGCCTGCCGTTCCTGGACTACATCGAGTCGTCCACCACGACCACGGCGGTGGCGTCGCTCTTCCAGGCCGTTCGGGGCACCAACCAGTGGGTGGCGTACATCGTCCAGGGGGATCCGTGGTGGCCGGCCGGCTGGCTGCTGATCGACCACCCGGCGCTGATGGCGCTGACCGCGCTGGTCGCGTTGATCGGGCTGGCCGGGCTGGCCGGCAACCTGCTGCCCGAGCGGCGTTTCCTGGTGCTCGGCTTCCTGGCCGGGCTGACCCTGCTCACCATGGGCTACGTCGGCAGCCTGGACAGCCCGCTCTCGGGGCCGGTCCGGGAGCTGCTGGACGGTCCGCTGGCCCCGTTGCGCAACGTGCACAAGTTGGACCCGATGTTGCGGCTGCCGCTGATGCTCGGGTTCGCGCACGGTGTGGACGCGGTGGTCACCCGGCTGCACAACGCCGCCGCTCGGCGCCGCCCCGGTGTCCGGCTGCGGCCGCTGGCGCTCGTACCGGTGCTGCTGCTGGTGCTGGGCGCGGCCGCGCCGGCCTGGCTGGGCCAGCTGCGGCCCGGGCCGGGCTGGTCGGACCTGCCGCCGCACTGGCGGTCCGCGGCCACCTGGCTGGCCGACCGGGACGCGCTGGCCCGGACGCTGATGGTGCCCGGGTCCGGCTTCGGCCAGTACGAGTGGGGGCGGACGGTCGACGAGCCGCTCCAGGCGCTCGCCGGAGCGCCCTGGGCGGTGCGGAACCAGATCCCGCTCGGCTCGGCCGGCAACACCCGGGTGATGGACACCGTCGAGACCGTCCTGGCCGGCGGCCGGGGGTCGGCCGGGCTGGCCGACTTCCTGGCCCGTGCCGGCTTCCGGCACGTGCTGCTGCGCAACGACATCGACCGGAGTCAGGTGGACGCCCCACCGGTCGCGGTGCTGCGCCGTGCGCTGACCGGATCGCCGGGCATCGCCCGGGTGGCGACCTTCGGGACCACCACCGCTCCCGGTCGCACGCCGGGCAGCCCGGTGGACGACGACGCCGGCCCGGTGCCGGCCATCGAGGTGTACGAGGTGCAGCGACCGGTGCCGGTCGCCTCGGCGGTGCTCACCGACGACGTGCCGACGGTCAGCGGCGGGCCGGAGTCCCTGCTGCCCCTGCTCGAACAGGGGCTGGTGGAGCGGGACCGGCCGGTGGTGCTGGCCGGGGACCGCGCCGAGGTCGGTGACGAGCGGTGGATCGTCACCGACGGGCTGCGCCGCCGGGAACGCGACATCGGCCGGGTGCGGGACAACGTCAGCCAGACGCTGACCGCCACCGAGGCCGGCCGGCAGGGCCGGGTCGCCCTCGACCTGCTGCCGTTCCCCGGTAAGCGGCACCAGACCATCGCCACCTACCAGGGGGTGCGGGAGGTCAGCGCGAGCACCGCGACCAGCTTCGTGGACAACCTCGCCGCCGCCGACCCGTCGCACCTGCCGTTCGCGGCCGTGGACGGCGAGTACGCCACCGCGTGGCACTCGGCGCCGCTGGCCGGGCCGGTCGGCCAGTGGCTCCAGGTGGACCTGGACACCCCGCGTGCGGTGGAGACCGTGTCGTTGGCGTTCGTCGACGACCTCGGGGTCGGCTGGCCGGTGACCCGGTTCCGGATCACCACCGACCGGGGCTCGGTGGACCACGAGGTGGCCGACACGCTGGGTGGCCACTCGTACTACACGTTGCCCGGATCGACCAGCCGGGTACGGGTCACGGTGCTGGCCGTCGCCGGGGAACGACGCGACGGCGGGGTCGGCATCCGGGAACTCACCATCCCCGGCACCACCGCCCGTCGGGCGCTCAGGGCGCCGAACGACCTGCCCAACGGGTTCGGCGGACCGGTGGCCTGGTCGTTCAGCCGCGGCTCGGGCGACCGGCCCGCCTGCTTCCCGACCTCCGCTCCCGGCGCCGGTTCGGACGCGGCGGGGACGGGGAACGGGTCGGCGGGTGGCACCGGGACCCGGCCGGCCGGCGCGGTCGTACGGTGCGACCGCTTCCTGGCCCGCGCCGGCGAGGAACCGCTCGGCGTCGACCGGGTGTTCCGCAGCACCACCCCCGGCAGCTACCGGCTGGCGCTCACCGCCGTGCCACGGCCGGCCGGTCAGCTCACCCTGACCGGGGTGCCGGTGGTGGCCACCGTCTCCTCGTACCTGACCGGCGATCCGGCCGTCGCCGGCTACGCGGCCGTCGACGGCGATCCGGGGACGGCCTGGCTGGCGGACACCGGCGACCTGCGCCCCACGCTGCGGCTGCGGTGGCCCGGGCAGCGACGCCTCGCCGAGGTGCGGCTGCGGCCCGCGGAGTTGCCGGTCGGCTCGCTGCCCACCCAGGTCGAGGTACGGACCCCGGGCCGCAGCCTGGTGCTGCCGGTCGGCGCGGACGGAACGGTCCGCTTCCCGGCGGTCCGGACGGACCGGATCGAGATCGTGGTCCGGGAGACCGCCGCGCGGACCGCCGACCGGCGCGGTAACGGCTGGACCGCCACCGCCGGGATCGCCGAGGTGGAGATTCCGGCGCTGGACGACCTGCTCCGTCCGCTTTCCGGCGGTACCCGGGTCACCGAGAGGTGCGGCACCGGCCCGGCCGTGGAACTGGACGGCTACCGCTACGAGACGTCCGTGACCACCACGCTCGCCGACGTGCTGGCCGGGCGGCCGGCACCGGTGACGATCTGCGGCTCCACGGGGGCGGTGGTGGACCTCCCGGCCGGAGGGCACCAGCTCGCGACCGCACCGTCGGCCGGTTTCCTGGTGCAGGACGCCACGCTGCGCCCGGAGGCAGCGGTGCCGGCACCCCGGCACCGTGCGGTGACCACGCTCGACTGGGACCCGACCGACCGCCGGGTGCGGGTGGCGGCCGGCGGTGCGGCGCTGCTGGTGGTGCCGGAGAACGCCAACGCCGGCTGGACGGCCACGCTGGACGGTCGAAAGCTGACCACGACCCGGGTGGACGGCTGGCAGCAGGCATGGGTGCTGCCGGCCGGTGACGCCGCGGAGGTCCGGCTGGTCTTCGCGCCGGACCGGACGTACCGGGGCGCTCTGGCGGCGGGCGCGTTCGCCGCGCTGGTGGTGCTCCTGCTGGCCGCATGGCCGGTCCGCCGCGCCGGGGTGGACCGGACGATTCCGGCCGAGGGCCCGGCGTGGGCGATCGGCGTCCTGCTGGTGGTGCTGCTCGCCGCCCTGGGCGGGGTGCTGCCGGTGGCCATCGTGCTGGCCGCGATGCTGCTGCGGCAGCTCGCCATCCGGGCGTTGCCGGTGGTGGTGCTCGGCGGGCTGACTGTTGCCACGGTGACCGCGGTAACGGGCCGGTTGCAGGGCCACGGGCAGGAGTGGGCGTACGGCCCGTGGGTGCAGGCGGCGATGCTGGTCGCGGTCGCCGCGGTCACCGCGGCGGTGATCCCGGCTCCCGGCACGCCCGCCGAGCGACTCGTGCCTGCGGGCGCGGGCGAGGCGGCGACGGACCCGTCTCCGCAGACGAACGACGGTGGGCCGGACGCGGCCGGCCCCACGGATCAGGACGAGGACGGGACGGTGGCGCGATGACCACAGCAGACGGGGTCGCTGGCCCGGCGGACCGCCGCCGGTTCGCCACGCTGGGCCGCTCGGTGACGCTGTTCCGGGCGTTCCTGGTCGAGCAGACCGATCCGGACCACTTCTACGGCCTGCTGGCCGGGGACTCGGTACGTCAGGTGTCCGGCTACACCGCGCTCGCCGGGCGGACCGTGCTCGACGTCGGCGGCGGTCCCGGCTACTTCGCCTCCGCCTTCCGGGCCGCCGGTGCCCGTTACGTTGGCCTCGACCCGGACGTCGGCGACTTCTCCGCCGCCGGGGAGTCCGTCGCCGGCATGCTGCGGGGCAGCGGCACCGCCCTGCCGGTCCGGTCCGCCAGCGTGGACGTGACGTTCTCCTCGAACGTGCTGGAACACGTCTCCGAGCCGGCCCGGATGCTGGACGAGATGGCCCGGGTGACCCGTCCCGGTGGTGTGCTCTTCGTGTCGTTCACCCCGTGGCTGTCACCGTGGGGCGGGCACGAGACGGCCCCCTGGCACTACCTCGGCGGCGACCGGGCCCGGCGGCGCTACCAGCGAAGGATGGGCCGGCCGCCGAAGAACCGCTACCTCGAGACGCTCTTCCCGGTGTCCATCTCGGACGCCCTGCGCTGGGCCCGCGGCAGCCGCGACGTCGAGGTGCTCGAGGCGCTACCGCGCTACCACCCGTGGTGGGCCCGCTGGGTGATCCGCGTGCCCGGCGTACGGGAGATCGTGGCCTGGAACTTCGTGCTCGTCCTGCGGCGCACCGGTCCGGAACCGGGCGGCGCGGCGGAAAAACAGAGCTGACCGGGGGTCGCGTTGCGATGTGACCAGGTAGTAACCTCGCGGCCACATCACTGATCGATAGCGGCGAAATTAGGTCCTCCAGGGAGGAAACATGAAGCACCGCGCCATAGGTGCCGTGCTGTTCGGTGGCGGCGTACTGCTCCTGGCGTTGGCCGCCGGATTGGTGTTCGTCGTCAAGCCCGCGATGACCAAGCTGCCCTACGATTTGGAGGCGTCGACGTCCGTCGCCGAGGCGAAGGGTGCGACCTTCCTTCAAATCGCCAACGGCGCCATCGCCATCAACCAGGGTGACCTCAAGTCCACCGTCCTGGTCACGCCCAACCGCGAGCAGACCGCCAACCTCAGTGGCGACCTCGAAGGCGACACGGTGGTCTGGACGGTCGGTCAGACGGTCGACCGGACGGACACCAAGGAACTGGTCAACGCGTACGGCGCCACGCTGGCGCTGGACCGGGTCTCCGGTGCCGCCATGGACTGGGACGGTCAGTACCTGGACGACACCGGCACGCGGGAGAAGGTGACGTTCGCCGGCCAGGTCTACAAGTTCCCGTTCAACACCGAGAAGCGGAGCTACGACGTCTTCGACCGTGATCTGCGGAAGGCGCTGCCGGCCGAGTTCAAGGGCACGGAGGACGTCAACGGGCTCGAGGCGTACCGGTTCGAGCAGGTGATCACCGACCAGCAGCTGAACCTGGCCGCCGACCGGATCGGCCTGCTGCTGGGGGCCCTCGCCCCCGGCGCGACCCAGGGCACGATGACCTACAGCAACACCCGGACGCTCTGGGTCGACCCGGTCACCGGGTCGTACGTCAAGGTGCGGGAGGTGCAGAGCAAGGCCCTGGTGCCGGACGTCGGCACCCCGATCTCGCTGCTCAAGGCCGACTTCACGTACAACGACGCCACCATCGAGGCTTCGGTGGAGCGGGCCAACGAGAGCCGCGGTCAGCTCACCATCCTCGGCGTGTGGGCCCCGATCGGCGTGGCCGTGCTGGCTCTGCTGCTGATCGTCGCCGGTCTGCTGGTGGCCCGTCGAGGCGGGGCTGTGCCGGCGGGCGAGGCGCGCCACCGGGCCGACCCGGTGCCCGTGGAGGACCCGACGCCGACCCGGGTGGACCAGCCGGCGGTGCGGGACGACGAGTCCGAGCGGGAGGGCGGTCCACTGACCGACGAGATTCCGCCGGCATCGACGAACTGGAAGTCCGAGGACCCGACGGTGCCGACCCAGCGCCCGGCTCCCGGCGAGGTGGAGCAGCGCTGACGCGCGTACGACCGGAAGTACGACGAAGGGGTGGACCGCGATGCGGTCCACCCCTTCGTCGCGTGACGGGGGTACCCCTCGCACGTCCACACAGCGGCCACGACCTGCGCACTTTACATCTGTTACCTGATTGTAATCGGTCGATGTGATTGTGACTCTCCGTCGCCCTGTAGTGGGCATATGCCGGCTTTGTCGGCACTCCAGACCACTCTGCACGTGGAGGGCTCGACACTTCGTGACACCCTGCCACCGTTCGGTCGCCCGTCTGTTACCGCCGGGTAATCAGGGGGTTGTGAGCCGCGCCGCAACGGGTGCACGATCAGGCTCGATCGTTACCCGCCGGTAACAGGTGACGGGCCCGGTGCGGGCCGCCAGTCCGGGACCGGCCACCCGCGCGCATCCGCCCGAGGAGGAACCCGTGCAGGATCGGTTTGACAATCAGGGTCGTACCCGGTGGCGGCGGTTCGTCGCCATGATGGTGCCCGCCACGGCCGCCGCTGGAGCCATCCTGTTCGGGATGTCGACCGGCGCGATCGCCTCCGACATCACCGTGTCCGGGCAGACGTTCAAGATCGGCGCCAAGCGCCTCGAGGGCGACGGCTTCAGGCAGTACGGCGGCATCGTCCGGGAGAAGGGCAAGGACGGTAAGGCCGGCGAGGTGCATCCGATCGCCCTCTCCGAGATCAGCAGCGCCGAGCTGTACAGCCTCTGCCAGTCGGTCCGCGCCGACCTGCCCGGCCTGCCGGTGGTACTCACCATCAACGCCGGTGAGGGCAAGGAACCCGCCCGGGCCAAGGACCTGCTGATCGCGATGGACTCGCTGGACGGCAACGCGACGTTCACCAACATCAAGATCGGCCGGGACGCGACCGACCTGAACCCGATGGCGAAGGCCGGTTCGTTCGGTCAGAACTCCGACCACGTCACCATCACCAATCTCCAGCAGGTGTCCCGGTACACCACGGCGGCCACCTTCAACCTGGTCGGACTCCGGCTGAAGGTCAACGTGGGCGACGACGCCAAGGGCAAGGAGTGCTTCTGAGGTGAGCCGTGGCCCGCGGTGGCCGACCGCCGCGGGCCACGTCCGTGTCCCCGTCCCCGCTCCGCCAGGAGGAGTACGTGACAAGCGACAACCCGTCCCACGCCCGGCCCGGCGATCCGGCTCAGGCGTGGCGGATCTTCCGCCGTTGGCAGCGGAGCCGACCGTTCTGGGGCGGCCTGTTCATCGTCCTGGCCGGAGTGGAGATGTTCGCCTCCACCCGGATGACGCTGAACGGCTTGAGCTTCCACAGCGGAGCCACCGGCCTGCTCTCGCTGCTGATCCCGGTCATCCTGGTGACCTGTGGCCTGCTGCTATGGCTCAGCCCGGCGCAGCGGCTGTTCTACTCGATCGTCGCGGCGGTCACCGCCGTCTACGCACTCATCGGGCTCAACCTCGGCGGCTTCTTCGTCGGTCTGCTGCTCGGCATGGTCGGGAGCGCACTCGCCTTCGCCTGGACGCCGACCCGCCCCGCCCCACCCGCCGCCGAGCCAGTCGACACCGAGCAGTCCGACACCGAGCACTCCGCTGATCCGCGTACCTTCGCCATCGTCCTGGTGGTGCTCGGTGTCGCGGCCGCTGGACTGGCCACCCAACCCCGACCCGTGCAGGCCGCCCCCGCCGCGACTGCCTGTCCCACCCCGCCCAGCGTGGTCATCCCGTCGCCCAGCCGGAGCGCGCCCACCGCGACGCCGACGCCCAGCCCGAGCCCGACGCCGGAGCGCGACCCGGACGGCAACCTGATCACCGACATCCTGGACGGGATCGGCGACCTGTTCACCGGTGGACGCCGCGACGACACCGCGACGCCGTCGGCGAACCCGACCGCGACACCGTCAGCGAAGCCGACCGGCACGCCGACCCGGCCACCGGCCAGCCGCCCCGAGCCCACGGACTGCCCGTCGCCGACCCTGACCCATCCCGCCAAGCCGGGCAAGGCGGAGCCGGGTAAGCCGCTGCCGCGGCTCGCCGTCGACCCGACCCTGCCGAAGGTCGCGCAGATGCCGTCCAAGCTCACCGGCTCCAAGGTCATCATGACGGGGCTGCGGTTCGAGGGCACCACCGAGCTGCGGTCCGAGAAGGGCGACCTCAAGGTGCTGAAGTTCAGCATGCGCGAGGCGGTGACCGACGACTTCCTGCTCCGCGCGGACGGCCCCGAGGGACGCAGCCAGCGGTACGCGACCGACCGGCTGACCATTCGCGGTGACGTGGCCTTCTACGCCACCCGTTTCGTCGGCCGGCTGCTCGGCATCAAGGTCACTCTCACCCCGGACCTGCCGTTGCCGGACGGCATACCGGTCACCCTGCCCATCCCGGTCACGTTCACCGAGCCGGTCATCGACCTGGCGTACGTCACCAGCGACACGCTGACCGCTCGGCCGTCGTTGGCGCTGACGCTCGGTTAGGCCCTGGACCCACACGGCGACGGACGCCGGCGGTACGGGGCGTACCGCCGGCGTCCGTCACCGTCGTGATCGGTGCCGGGACGGCTCAGAGCCGGGCCAGCGCCTTGCGCAACGGGTCGAGGCCCAGCGCACCCAGGTCCAACGCCTGCCGGTGGAACTCCCGCAGGTCGAAGTCCGCGCCCTTACGGGCCTTGGCATCCTCGCGGGCCTGGAGCCAGATCCGCTCACCGACCTTGTACGAGGGCGCCTGCCCCGGCCAGCCCAGGTAGCGGTTCAGCTCGAAGCGCAGGTTCTCGTCCGGCACCCGGCAGTGCGCCCGCATGAACTCCCAGCCCAGCTCGGGCGTCCACCGCTCGCCCGGGTGGAAGCCGAACGGGTTGTCCTTCGGGATCTCCAGCTCCAGGTGCATGCCGATGTCGACGATCACCCGGGCCGCCCGCATCGCCTGGCCGTCGAGCATGCCCAGCTTGTCGCCCGGGTCCTCCAGGTAGCCCAGATCGTCCATCAGCCGCTCCGAGTAGAGCGCCCAACCCTCGCCGTGCCCGGAGACCCAGCAGAGCAGGCGCTGCCAGCGGTTGAGCAGGTCGGCGCGGACCGCGGTCTGCGCCACCTGGAGGTGATGACCCGGCACGCCCTCGTGGTAGACCGTGGTCACCTCCCGCCAGGTGGAGAAGTCGGTGATGCCCTGCGGCACCGCCCACCACATGCGACCCGGGCGGGAGAAGTCCTCGCTCGGCCCGGTGTAGTAGATGGCGCCGTCACTGGTCGGGGCGAGGCAGCACTCGATCCGGCGAACCTGCTCCGGGATGTCGAAGTGGGTGCCGTGCAGCTCGCTGATCGCCTTGTCGGCGAGCGCCTGCATCCAGTCCCGGAACGCCTCCTTGCCCTGGATGGTCCGCGCCGGGTCGGCGTCGAGCGCGGCCACGGCCTCGTCGACACTGGCGCCGGGGCCCGCGATGCGCCCGGCGACGACCCGCATCTCCGCCTCCAGGCGGGCCAGCTCCGCGAACCCCCAGGCGTACGTCTCGTCCAGGTCGACCTTGGCGCCGAGGAAGTACTGCGAGGCGAGCTCGTAGCGTTCCCGGCCGGCGGCCTGCTTGTCCCGCCCGTGCGGTGCCAGTTCGGCGCGCAGGAACTGGCCGAACTCCGCGGTCGCCGCGGTGGCCGCCGCCGCGCCCCGGCGCAGCTCGGCGCCGAGCGTGCCGTCCGCGCCCAGCCGCTCGACCAGCCCGTGGAAGAAGTTGTCCCCGGTCGGGTCGACCCAGACGTCGCACTGCTTGGCCACCTCGACCAGCTGCACCTTCGAGCTGATCTGGCCGGCGGCGAGCGCCTCCCGCAGCGTGGTCTTGTAGCCCTCCAGCGCGCCGGGGAAGCCGTTGAGTCGGGCGGCGATGTTGGCCTGAGCGTCGGCCGTCGCGGTCGGCATCAGGTCGAACACCATACGGATGTCGTGCAGCCCGCTGGCGATCACATTGACCTCGCTGGTGGCCTCGCCGGCGTCGTACCGGGCCAGGTCCAGGCCGAGCCGTTCCTGCATGGCCTCCTTGGCGGTCCGTTCCGCCTCGGTGTCCGGGTCGGTCACCTCCAGCTCCGAGAGCGTCCGGCGGGTCAGGTCGGCCCGCGCCCGGTAACCCTCGGGCGAGAGATCGTCCAGCTGGTCGTCATGGCCGGCGATGCCGACGTAGGTGGCGCCGGTCGGGCTCAAGGGCGCCCACTCGGCCACGTAGCGGTTGGCGAGTTCATCAATTCGTCCCACGGTGCGACCCTACGTGACCACCCCGCCCCGGTGTCGACGACGTTTGTCGTGTTCAGCTGGCAGTTGGCGGCACCGTGGTGGTCAGAGATGGTGTCCGAAAGTCGTGCGACTTTGTCGTACGCCTCGGGCAGAGTGTCAGGGGTGAACACCGACATCACTCCTGACAAGGCAGCGCTGCGCGCCTGGCTGCCGGGATTCATCGCCCTCGCCGCCATCTGGGGCTCCAGCTTCCTGTTCATCAAGGTCGGGGTGGCCGAGCTGCACCCGGTCCAGCTCACCCTCTACCGGGTCCTCGCCGGCGCGCTGACCCTGCTGGTGGTGCTCGCGGTGCTGCGCGACCGGCTGCCCTCCGAGCCCCGGGTCTGGGCGCATCTCTTCGTGGTCGCCGCGTTCGGCGTGGCCGTGCCGTTCACCCTCTTCGGCTACGGCGAGCAGCGGGTCGAGTCGATGCTCGCCGGCATCTGGAACGCCACCACGCCACTGATCGTGCTGCCGCTGGCGGTGTTGGTCTTCCGCACCGAGCGGCTGACCGTACGCCGCGCGGTCGGGCTCGGGCTGGGCTTCCTGGGCGTGCTCGTGGTGCTCGGGGTCTGGGAGGGCATTGGCGGGGCGCACTTCATCGGGCAGCTGATGTGCTTCGGCGCGGCCGCCTGCTACGGCCTCGCCATCCCGTACCAGAAGCGGTTCGTCGCGGGCAGCAGCCACTCCGGCCTGTCGCTCTCCGCGGCGCAGTTGCTGCTCGCCGCCGGCCAGTTGGCCATCGTCACCCCGTTCGTCGCGGGCGCGCCACCGCTGCCCACCGACCTGTCGCCGAAGGTGGTGGCCAGCGTGCTGGCCCTCGGCGCGCTCGGCACCGGGCTCGCCTTCGTGATCAACATGCGCAACATCCGGGTGGCCGGGGCGAGCACCGCCTCCACCGTCACCTACCTGATCCCGATCTTCGCGGTGCTGATCGGGGCCGTGGCGCTCGATGAGCGGCTCAACTGGCACCAGCCGGTCGGCGCGCTGATCGTGCTGCTGGGGGTCGCGGTCTCGCAGGGCGTCTTCGGCCGGCGGCGGCCGCGGCCGCTGGTTGGCGTCGGCGCGCCCGCCGCCCCCGCTGCCGAGCCCGCCGCCCAGCGCTGACCCACGGCGGCCGCCGATCCGTCAGGGCCGGTCGGCGGCCCACTTCACGAGTTGTTTCGCAGACCAGGTGTTGACCACCCGGTCGGCGGGGACGCCGCAGCGGGCCGCCCGCTCGCAGCCGAACCGCTGCCAGTCGAGCTGGCCGGGCGCGTGCGCGTCCGTGTTGATCGCGAACCGGCAGCCGGCCTCCAGGGCGCGGCGGATCAGCCGCTTCGGCGGGTCCTGCCGCTCCGGCCGCGAGTTGATCTCGACGGCGGTGTCGTGCTCCGTGCAGGCGGCGAAGACGGCGTCCGCGTCGAAGTCGCTCTCCGCCCGGGTCCGGGCCCGGTGCCCCCGGTCGCCCGGCCCGGTCACCCCGGCCGGGCGCGACGACACCATCCGGCCGGTGCAGTGACCGAGGATGTCCAGATGGGGGTTGGCGACCGCGGTCAGCATTCGCCGGGTCATCTTCGCCCGCTCGTCGTTCAGGCCGCTGTGCACCGATCCGACCACCACGTCCAGCCGGGCCAGCAGCTCCTCGTCCTGGTCCAGTGAGCCGTCGGCGAGGATGTCCACCTCGATCCCGGTCAGGATCCGGAAACCCTCCGGCAGCGCCGCGTTGACCTGCGCCACATGGTCGAGCTGACGGCGCAGCCGATCGGCGGTCAGCCCCCGGGCCACCTTCAACCGTGGCGAGTGGTCGGTCAGCACCATGTACTCGTGACCCATCTCCACCGCGGCCAGCGCCATCTCCTCGATCGGGGAGCCGCCGTCGGACCAGTCCGAGTGGGTGTGACAGTCGCCGCGCAGGGCGGTGCGCAGCGCCGTCGCCTCGGCGTCCAGGTCGCTGCCCTCGGTCGCCACCAGCCGGCGCAGGTAGACCGGCTCCTCACCGGCCAGCGACTCCGCCACACAGCGGGCCGTGACGTCACCGACCCCGGCCAGCTTGGTGAGCGTGCCGTTGCCGGCCCGCTCGGCCACCTCGGCCGCAGGCAGACCGGCCAGTGCCTTGGCCGCCGACCGGAACGCCCGTACCCGATAGGTGGCCTCGTTCGCCCGCTCCAGCAGGAACGCGATCCGGCGCAGGTCGGCGATGGGGTCCCGGGCCTTCATCCCACCGAACCTAGCCGTTGCCGGGCCCGTCAGGGAGCCTTCGGGCAGCCGTGTTTACGCTGCCACGCCGTCACCTCGGCGGCCGGTTCCCGATTGCCGCCACGCCGCCAGGAGTCCAGGTAGCGCGCCGGCCAGAGCACCCCGCGCCGGATCCACCAGCCGTCCCGGCCCGTACACGGCGGCGAGATGCCGAAGTGCACGTGGCAGACGTTGTTCGCGTTGCCGGTGCGACCCACCTTGCCGAGCTGCTGCCCGGCGCGCACCCGGGCCCCGGGGTCGACGCCGCTGGTCACCACGCTCAGGTGCGAGCCGTAGTAGCGCACCCCGTCATCGCCGAGCAGGGCGACCGACAGGCCCCCGTTGTCCGGACCCTGCGGCCCGCGCTTGTCGTACCGGTCGGTGCGACTCACCTCGAGCACCGTCCCGTCGGTCACCGCGACGAACCGCTCACCACAGTCGGCGAAGATGTCCGTCGCCGGGTAGGCGCCGTGCGTCGGGTGGTACGCCACGTCGTCGGCGCGTACCGGGAAGACATGTCGCAGCTCGGCGCGGGGTGCGGCTGTCGACGGCCGGGCCGACGACGGCGCCGTGCTGGCCGGACCGGTCGCCGTCGGCGTGGCGGATGGCGCCCCGGGCTGGTCGGCCGTCGCCCAGACCGCCGGCGGCGTCGGGGCGGCGCCATCCGCTGGCACTCCCGGCCGGGTCGTCGCGCAGCCGGCGGCCAGCACCGGGGCGAGCAGCAGCAGGATCGGGTACGCCGGACGCGTGCGGCGGCCGATCGTCGGCGAGGGCATCCGGTCATCCTGGCAGACCGGTACCGTGGGCACGAGCGACGCGTGTAGGGGAGGGCAGCGACGGTGACCATCGCCCGGCCCGATCCCGGCCCGGATCCCGACGCCGTCGCGCGCCCGGCCGCGCGTACCCCCTCGGGGCTCTTTCCGGCCGGGCCACCGACCCGCCCCACCTACCGCGAACCGCACCCGGTCACCGGCGGCGGTGTCGCCGCCGGCGGCGGTGCGGCAGCCGCCTGGCTGGTGCTCTTCGGTCTGCTCGGCACCGGCGTGGCCAGCTACGCGTGGTGGACGGTGGTGGCCGGTCTGCTGGCCTGGACGACAGCCCTGGTCCTCGTGCGCCTCGGCGACCGTGGGGTGGCCGCCGGGGTGGCCATCGTCACCGCCGGTGGCTGGAGCATCGCCGCCGCCGTGGTGGCGGTCAAGTGGGCGACCGGTGGTGACTGGCCGCTCTGGTGAACGGGCCGGCGGGCCTCGGTTCGGGTCGACGGTGACTGCGCCGCGTGCCCGGTTGGCTGCACAGCGAACGCCGTCTTGACGTGGCCGCCGAGACTGGGCACGCTCGGCACTATGGCCTGGACCACCCAGCGGCAGGACCCCGATCGAAGCCGCCGCCGCCTGCAGCTGCTCGCCGAACTGGCGGGGGCCCGGCAGGTGCGTCAGCGCACCCGGCCCCAGCGGCTGCGCACCGAGCGTCTGCGCCAGCTCATCGCCACCCGCCGTCGGGTAGCCGGCTGATCCGACTTTGTCAGGAATGACCGG
This sequence comes from Micromonospora sp. NPDC005161, assembly GCF_053599855.1. Lineage (NCBI taxonomy): Bacteria > Bacillati > Actinomycetota > Actinomycetes > Micromonosporales > Micromonosporaceae > Micromonospora > Micromonospora sp. NPDC005161. The sequence continues at coordinate 145,698 of NZ_JBSFYQ010000015.1, read as the reverse complement.
CCCTTCGGGGCGTTGACCGGTCGCCTGCCGACCCGACCGGCTAACGTGCACGCGTAACGAGTCGGCGCTGTGCCGAGGGCTATTGGGGGGACCGTGTCGTACTTCGCTGCGGCCGTGGTGCGCGACGACAGCGGCTGGACCGCCGCAGAGGTCAACCTGCGCGGCGCCACCGACATCGACGAGGTCGCCGACCGGCTGCGTGACGTCGACCAGGAGGCCGACATCTCGCTGCTCTTCGTCGAGGCGGACGACGCCTACCTGGTGATCCTGCGGCTCGACGAGGGCGAGGACCTGCGGGTGTTCGGATCGGACTCCGCGTACGCCGAGGAGTCGCGGCTGGGTTCGCTGCTGGTCGGTGATCTGAAGACCTCGGTCACCGGGCTCGACGGCGACGACGAGCCGCGCCCGGCGGCCAGCGGCGACGAGGAGAGCGAGCAGCCCGTCGTCGACCCGGAGGCCGACCCGGTGGGCGACGCCGACCTGCTCGCCAACCTGGGCATCCCCGCGCAGAAACTGCTGGCCCTGTGCACGCACGAGGGGATGATGCCGGCCGACGTCACCGCCGAGATCTGCGAGGTGCTCGGCTGCGCCGACGAGGTCGAGGACCTGCGTGAGGTCTGATCCCACCGGGTCTGACGGTGGGATGCCGCCGGTGGGCGGCGGGGAGCCCGCCGACGCCACCGATCCCCTGCTCGAGACGATCCGGCCGGGGCAGCCGACCCCCCGCGCGGTCGGCCGCGCCGGACCGGGCGCCCACGAGGGGCTGGCCGACCCGGGTGAGGTCGGCCGGCGCCAGCGGCACGAGCTGTGGATGCGGCGTGCGCTGGAGGTCGCCGTCACCGGCCCCGCCGTGGACGACGCGGGCGCTGTCGACGTGGACGACGTGCCGGTGGGTGCGGTGCTCTACGGCCCCGACGGGACCGAGCTGGCAATCGGGCGCAACGAGCGGGAGCTGACCGGCGACCCCACCGCGCACGCCGAGGTGCTGGCGCTGCGCAGGGGCGCCGAGCGGGCCGGCCGGTGGCGGCTGGACGACTGCACCCTCGTGGTCACCCTGGAGCCGTGCACCATGTGCGCGGGAGCGCTCGTGCTGGCCCGGGTCTCCACCGTCGTCTTCGGTGCCTGGGAGCCGAAGACCGGGGCGGCGGGCTCACTGTGGGACGTGCTGCGCGACCGCCGACTCAACCACCGCCCCGAGGTCTACGGCGGCGTGCTGGAGGCCGAGACCGCGGCCGTGCTGCGCGCCTTCTTCCGCTGACCCGCAGCGCGTCAGGCGGAGGTGGCGGTGGTACGGAGGAGGGTGGCGGCCACCGCCCGGGCGGCCTCCGTCCACGGCGCGGGCCGCAGCGTCGCCGGGTCGAGGCGGACGATCGCCCGCCGCCCCTCGGCGTGCACGGTGTCGCCGTCGACGGAGCGGAACTGGAAGGCGTACTCGGCGCTGCTGGTGCCGAAGTGTTCGAGCCAGAAGTGCACGGCCACCGGGCCCGTGGCGGCGATCGGCGCCCGGTAGGTGATGGTGAACTCGCGGACCGCGTGGAACAGGTCCGGCGGGGTGGCGCTGCCCCGGTAGGCCAGCCCCCGCTCGGTCCAGTACGGCGTCAGGGCCCGTTCCAGCAGCACCGCGTAACGCGCGTTGTGCAGGATGCCCATCGCGTCGAGGTCGTCGAAGTGCACCGTGACGTGCTCGACGTGCCCGAACTCGGCGGTGGGCTGGTCGGCGACGGCGTGGGTCATGAGGTGCCTTCCGTTAGCAGGGTGGGGTTGGGGCAGAGCGCCCGCAGGCGGTCCAGCAGGCCGGCGCGGGCGTAGCGGTAGGCGGCGTCCGGGTCGAGCAGCCGGGACTGCATCGCGGCACCCATCCCGAGCGCGTCGATTTCGTACGCCAGCTGTGGGACGTTCAGGTCGGTGGGGAGTTCGCCGGCGTCGACCGCCTGCTGGACGAGGAGTTCGAGGAACGCCGTCCACTGGCTGTACGTCTCGGCGAGCCGGTCCCGGACCGGGCCGGGGCGGGCGTTGAACTCGAACTGGGTGTTGGCGAAGAAGCAGCCACCGGGGAGCACCCGGCTGGCGTAGAAGTCGATCCGTGCCTCGTGCAGGGCGCGAAGCCTCCGTACGCCCCGGGGGGCGAGCAGCGCCGGCGCGACGATCCGGTCCTGCCAGAGCGTCACCGCACGGTCGATCGCGGCGAGCTGGAGCGCCTCCTTCGACCGCCAGTGCGCGAAGAGGCCCGACTTGCTCACGCCGAGCGTGTCGGCGAGCTGGGCGAGGCTGAGACCGTCCAGGCCGGACTGGGTGGCGAGCACCACGGCCGCGTCCAGCGCGGCGTTCCGGCTGCGCTCGCCCCGAGCGAGGCGTCCGTCGACGGTCATGGGGACACCGTACTAATAAAGCACGACCGGTCGTGTTGTTTTCTGTCGTGATCGTCATCACCCCGCCACCCGACCGACAGCACACCGCCCCGCCGTCCAGACGGACGACGGGGCGGCGGGTGCGCCAAAGGGTCAGGCGATGATGGTGTCCAAGGCGATCTCGACCATCTGGCTGAAGGTCTGCTCCCGCTCCTCGGAGGTGGTCTTCTCGCCGGTCTTGATGTGGTCGCTGACGGTCAGCACGGTCAGCGCGCGGGCCTTGAACCGGGCGGCGATCGTGTAGAGCGCCGCCGACTCCATCTCCACCGCCAGCACGCCGTAGTCGGCGAGGGTGTCGTAGAGGTCCGGCCGGTCCGTGTAGAAGGCGTCCGCGGCCAGGATCGGCCCGACGTGCATGCTGATGCCGCGCCGCTCGGCCACCTCGACCGAGGTACGCAGCAGCCCGAAATCGGCCACCGGGGCGTAGTCGATCAGACCGTCGAAGCGCATCCGGTTCATGTTCGAGTCGGTGGACGACCCGATCGCGGCGACCACGTCGCGCAGTTGGAGGTCGGTGCTGAGGGCACCGCAGGAGCCGACCCGGATCAGCGTCTTCACGCCGTACTCGTTGATCAGCTCATGGGCGTAGATGGAGGCGGACGGCATGCCCATGCCGGAGCCCTGGACGGAGACCTCGACGCCGTTCCAGCGGCCGGTGAAGCCCAGCATGCCCCGGACCGTCGAGTAGCAGGTGGCGCTCTCGAGGTAGGTCTCCGCGATCCACTTGGCCCGCAGCGGGTCGCCCGGCATCAGGACCCGCTCGGCGATCTCTCCCGGCTTCGCGCCGATGTGCGTACTCATGGCAAAGATCCTGCCAGGCCGCTGCCGGTGATACCGGTTCGGCGTCGGAACCAGCGGTCCTGTACCCTCGTCGGCGGTGGCGTGTCCGAGCGGCCTAAGGAGCACGCCTCGAAAGCGTGTGAGGGTTAACGCCCTCCGAGGGTTCAAATCCCTCCGCCACCGCTCCTGAAATGCAGAAACGCCCGGACGATCCGTGAGGATCGGCCGGGCGCTTTCGTTTCTGATTCCGGGCAGGCGTCAGGACTGCGGCAGGATGCCGACGTCCACCGGGGTCTCCGCGCCGTCACGAACCTCGACGAGGGCGCTGAGCCCGTACGGGTAGTAGCCGCCGACGTAACTGACGATGTCCGAGTCGGTGGCGTCGTCGCCCAGGTCGGGCGTGCTGAACTGGGTGCTGCTGCCGTCCGGCAGGATGACCTTGACGGTGTACCGGCCCGGCTTCAGCCGTCCGCCCCAGTACGTCCCGCTGACCGTGTTGGTGTAGATGCCCTGCCAGTCCCACGGCAGCGAGCCCGTCTCCGGTACGACGGTCAGTCCGGCAATCTTGTCGAAGGCCATCGGCTCCCCGGCGTCACGCTGGCCGTCCCGGTCGAGGTCGAGCCAGACGCGGCCGGTGACGGCGCCCTCGGCGACGTAGGTGACGGTGTCCGAGGCGGTGTTGTTCTCCGTCGACGACTCCGGCGTGCTGGCGGACCCGGTCACGGTGAAGGTCAGCTGGCCGGCCGGCGTGCCGGGCTGCGCCCGCAGCTTCACCCGCACCTTGAGCCCGTCGGTGGCGATGTCCCAGTGGTCACGGGTGCACTCGACGACCCGCTCAGTCGTCTCCTCCAGCCGGCAGGCCCAGGCGGGGCCGCCAGCGTCGACCGAGAGGAACTCGACGGTTGGCGGGAGCGGGAGCCGGACCACGACGTCCTCCGACGGGCTGCCACCCTCGGTGTACACGTACGCCGACACCTCGAACTCCTGGTTCGCCCGCAGCTCATCCGTGGCGACCACGTCGAGCCCGTAGACGTTCAGATCGCCCGGAAGCGGCACGGCGTACGTGAAGGTGGTCGTGTCGCTGTTGTTGGCCAGCGACCGCTCGATCGCCGGGGTCGACACCGAGCCGGTCACCGTCCGGGTGTCGCCCGCCGTACCGGCCGGGAAGTACGGGTAGAGGTTGAACTGGGCCGCCTCGCCCGGGCGGATCTCCTGGTCGTTCTCACAGACCCAGGTGGAGGTGGAGAAGTCGCACGTCCACGATGGGTCGCTCTGGGTCCAGGCGCCGGCGAAGGCGCCCGGTGGCATCTGGAAGGTGAAGCGGGCACCGGGGGCGCTGACGGTGCCCTCGTTGACCGCCCGGGCCCCCACGGAACCCCGCGAGCCGTTGCCGCCGAGGGTGGAGATCTCGCCCCCGTCCCATTCAACGAAAGAGAAGCTGAGGTCCGGCTTCACCACGTACTCCACCGTGGCCGTGCCGGTGTTGTTGGTGGTGGACGACTCGCGGCTTTCGGTGGTGGCGGTGGCGGAGACCGTCACCTTCCGGCCGTCGGTGCCGGGAGGCAGGGTCGCCCAGACGTCGAGCTCGGCGGTGGCGCCCGCGGCGAGGTCGCCCCACTTGCACTTGGCGGCGGCCGCGTCGCACCTCCAGCCATTGAGTCCATCGCCCCAACCGAGGGTGGCGTCGGCCGGCAACTTCAGTTTCACGGTGATGTCGGTGGCCTCGGCGCCCCCCGCGTTGCGTACCGAGACGTGGAGGCGGACGCGGCCGCCGTCCGGGCCGACCTCGCCGGGGTCGGCGACCAGGCCGAGGACGACGTCGGCGGGGCTGGGTGCGGCCACCGCCGCGCCCGGGAGGGTGGTGAGCATCGACGCGACGACGGCGGCCGCGAGCGAGCCGGTCCGCAGCGCGCGGCGGAGCGTTGGTCGGAACAGGTGGTTGACCATGGGTTCCTATCGTGGTCGGGATGGGACGTGGGGCCGGGACCCGCGCTGGAGACGGTCACCGGCCCGGCCGGCATCTGGCCCGGTCGATAGGTCAGGCGTCCCTCCGGCCGAAAGGGTTACATCGCTCACGAACAGGCGACACGCCCGGTTGATCCGCACGGATCGGCCGGGCGTTCATCGTTCGAGCAGAGCCGCCACCCCGTCGAGCAGCCGTTGCAGACCGAATTCGAAGAGGCTCTCGACGTTGAGGTCGACCGCGGACCGGGTGAGCCGGGCCAGGTGGGGAAACTCGCCCGCCGTGAGCAGCGCGGTCAACACCTCGGCCTGGGCCGCCATCCACTCGTCGTCGGTCAGGCCGGTGTCCTGTTCCGCCTCGGCCTCCCGCTCCAGGCTCACGGCGGTGCCGCGTACGTGGTTGGCCAGCGCGGCCACCAGGTGGAGCTGGGTGTGCTGGTCCAGGCCGTGCCCGGCCAGGGCGCGCAGGGCCCATTCGGTGTGTGCGACGGCGTGCGGCGCCATGAGTGGGCGGGTCAGCGAGATGACCTGGGCCAGCCAGGGATGCCGCCGATAGATCGACCACTGGAGCCGGCAGAGCAGTTCCAGTTGGGCTCGCCACCCGGGCGGGAGGGTGTGGGGCAGTCGATGCGCGGCGAAGGCCGCGTCCGCCATCAGCAGTAGTAGCTGCTCCTTGCCGCGGACCTGCCGGTACAGCGACATGGTCGGCACGTCGAGTTCGGCCGCGATGCGCCGCATGCTCAGCGCCGCCAACCCCTCGGAGTCGGCGATGCCGGTGGCGGTCCGCACCACCTGATCGCGGGTCACGCCGCGGGCGGAGCCCCGCCGGGCGTCGACCCGGGCACCCCGCGCGGCCGAGGTCGGCTCCGGGCCGGTCACCACCATGCCCACACCGGGTAGCGCCCGGACCAGGTCCTCCTGGCGGAGCACGGTGAGCGCCCGGCTGGCGGTCGCCATCGCGACCCCCCATTCCCGGACGATCTGCCGGGTGGACGGCAACCGGTCGCCGGGGCCCAACTCGCCTGCGGCGATGCGCCGCCGCAGCTCCCCGACGATGCGCAGGTACGGGGGTGTCGACTCGTCGATCTCCGTCACGGTCGGCCTCCCGCCGGTCGGGCTGTGACGGTAGCGCACTAGAGCACCGACAGTCGGCCCGTCGGTGTTCGTCGGCCCCGGCGGTCGGGCGTACTAGAGCTCCCTGGTCGCGTGGTTGCCAGGTCGGCATGCTCGCCGCAGCACGGTGCGTACGCCGTACCGGCTTCGACGAATGGAGGAAACATGGCCAGCATCCCGTACCTCGGAACGGGTTCTCCGAAGCGGTGGGTCGCCGCGCTGGGTGCCGTCGCGCTGCTCGTGCCGATGGTGGCCGTCGGCCCGGGCGCCTCGGCAGCCACCGGCCGGAGCGCGGCCGTCGTGCGGACCGACCAGGGCGCGGTGCGAGGGACCGTGGCGGCGGACCACCGCTCTTTCCAGGGCATCCCGTACGCCCGCCCGCCGCTGGGCGCGCTGCGCTGGGCCCCGCCGCTGCCGGGTGCCGCCTGGACGGGCGTACGCGACGCGACCCGACCGGGCGACGCGTGCGCCCAACTCCAGGGTCTGCCGATGGACGATCCGTCGGAGTCCGAGGACTGCCTCTACCTCAACGTCACCACGCCGCGTGCCGCCGCGCGGACGCCCCGCCCGGTGCTGGTGTGGCTGCACGGTGGCGACTTCCGGTTCGGCAGCGGGGACGTGTACGGCGGGCGGCGGCTGGCGACCGGCGGTGACGTCATCGTCGTCACGCTGAACTACCGGCTCGGTGCGCTCGGCTTCCTGGCGCATCCTGCGCTGGCCGACGGGGGCGGGTCCGTCGGCAACTACGGCCTCCAGGACCAGCAGGCGGCGCTGCGGTGGGTGCGACGCAACGCGGCGGCCTTCGGCGGGGACCCCGGCAACGTCACCCTGTTCGGCCAGTCCGCCGGGGCGACCAGTGTCTGCGCGCAGCTGGCCGCGCCGGCCTCCGCCGGCCTGTTCCACCGGGCGGTCATGCAGAGCAACTCGTGCGCCAACCCGGTGCAGACGCGGGCCGGCGCGACCGAGGCGGCCGAGGAGTTCGCGCGCGGGGTCGGCTGCGTCGATCCGGGTACGGTCGCCGCCTGCCTGCGCGGGCGTGACCCCTCCAGTCTCATCGAGGCGGCCGGCTACCCGGGTGCGGGTGTCGACCTCGGTCCGGTCGTCGACGGCCGCACGCTCCCGGTGGACCCGGCGGACGCGCTGGCCACCGGGCGACTGCATCCGATGCCGGTGTTGACGGGGATGAACCGGGACGAGTCCCGACTCCTGGTGTGGGGGATGGAACGCAGTGGGATGAACTGCCCGACGCCACCGGAGCCGGGTGAGCAGCCCGAGTCGTGCCCGCTCACCGACGAGCAGTACCGCGAGCAGGTGCGGGCCGCCTTCGGTGACCGGGCGGGGGAGGTGCTGGCCCGCTATCCGCGCGACGCCGCGCGATCGGCGAGCGAGACGTTGGCCGCCGTGCTCACCGACCGCGACTACGCGGAGCCGGTCTACTCCGCCGCGCTGGAGTTCGCCCGGCGGGTGCCGACGTACGCCTACGAGTTCGCCGACGACGACGCGCCGTTCTTCGCCGACGGGCCGGAGTCGACCTACCCGACCGGCGCGTACCACTGCGCCGAGCTGCCGTACCTGTTCACGGTCGACTACGCCGAGGCGCTGACGCCGCCCCAGCGGCGGCTGTCCGACGAGATGGTCCGCGCCTGGAGCGACTTCGCGCGGACGGGCCGGGCGGACTGGCCTCGACTGCGCAGCGGTTCGCCGTACGTGCGGGTGCTGGGCGGCGGCGGGTCGGGCACGAAGGGTTTCGCGGAGGCCCACTCGTACGACTTCTGGCGGTCGTTCCGCGGCTCAGCAGGGGCCGGTGCCCTCGTCGAACATGCGGCGGGCCCAGTCGGCGTACCCGGCGATGGTCTTGCGGACCGTGCGCCCGTCGTGCAGGAAGAGGTACGCGCGGTCCCCGCTGCGGGCGAGCAGCCCATCGAGCCGGTACGTCCCCTGTGGAGCTCGCAACCGGGTGACCGACGGATAGCGGGACCAGACCTGGTCGACGGGTGAGCCTGCCGTGATGCCCTCCGGTGTCCGCATCGGGTCGCCGACCCAGAGCAGCACCAGTTTGTCCCCGGCGAAGACCGGGCTGACCGTGTCGTGGCCGGCGAGCATCGGCCCGCAGGCGTCCAGGTCGGTACGCAGGATGCCCCGGCGGGTCAGCTCGTCCTCGGTGTCGCCGAACTCGATGTTGCGCAGGCCGTTCAGGTCGATGATCTCCACGCTGCTGGCGGGCCGGCCGTCCGGGACCGGCCCCGGTGGTGGCACGCCGCTGCCGGCGATCGAGGCAGCCGTCAGCAACGCGGAAATAAAAGCAAATTGTCGCAATTTCATGGAATCCCCCAGTCCACAACGGAACCAGGCGTCCAAGTTGCTGCCGGTCACCGGATTTCTGGTGGGCTGATCCTCGGCGGGCCGTCGTCAACCCTGCCCGTTCGCCTCATTTCGGTGATCCGACCGTCCGCCTACGGTGTCCAGGCGCCCAACGGAAGCGGGGTATCTATGCAGCGAGCTGCACCAATCTTAGTAGTTTCGACCGTTCTGGCCAGCCTGGCGCTCAGCGTCCCGGCACAGGCTGCGGGAGGCGTCCGGACCATCACCCGTGAGGGCATCGTTCTCCAGCACCACAGGGTCGCGGTGCCAAGGACGATCACCCCGGTACGGGGCAAGGGCGCCGGCCGCTCCGACTTCGACGGCGACGGCATCGACGACATCGCGGCCACCGGCGACCCGTTCAACTACAACCTGCCCCTGACCCCGGCTGGTGTGGTCACCGTGCGCTACTCGTCGGCCGCGCAGGTCGATTACCTCCTAGGCGTCGTGCCGCCGGACGGCGGCTGCGTCTGTTTCGGGATGGCTCTCGTGGCGGGAGACTTCAACGGCGACCGTTACGACGACCTGGCCATCGGCAACAGTGACGAGGTGAATCCCCGGACCAAGACCCGCGCCGGCGGGGTCTGGGTCATCCCGGGCAGCCGTACGGGCCTGGTGGTCGACTCGGCGATCCACTTCAACCAGGATTCGCCGGGCGTTCCGGACGACCCGGAGAGCTTCGACCAGTTCGGTGCTGCCCTCGCGGCCGGTGACATCAACGGCGATGGCCGCGAGGACCTCGCCATCGGCGCGTACGGAGAGTCGATCGGGAGCAAGAGTTTCGCCGGCGCGGTCACCGTCCTCTTCGGCGGGTCGACGGGCCTCACGGCCACCGGAGCGCAGCACCTCCACCAGGACCAGGCTGCGGTGCCCGGCGGGGCCGAGGGCAACGACCAGTTCGGCTTCTCACTCGCGATCGGGAAGGTCGACAACAACGGTTACAACGACCTGGTGATCGGCGCTCCTCGCGAGAACGACGGCGTGGCCTCGGACGGCAGCGGCATGGTCACCCTGATGTGGGGCTCGGCGAGTGGTGTGTCGTCCACCGGCGCCACCGCGGTCACAGGTGCGGCGGTGCGGCCGAAGGATCAGAGCGGCACCATCGCGTGGTACCTGGGTGACACGCTCGCGATCGGCGACGTGAACGGCGACGGGCTGGGCGAGGTGGTCGCCGGGGCGCCCGGCGCGCAGACCCCGCACATCAACGGCGGCCTCGTCGCGGTCTTCACCGGCCGCTCCGGCGGCCTGTCCAGCGGCGCGGCAAGAATCATCACGCAGAGCACGGCCGGCGTACCGGGAGATCCTGAGGACGACGACCGCTTCGGTGGTGCGCTGGCGGTCGGCGACGTGACCGGCGACGGCAGGGCGGACGTGCTGATCGGCGCCCCTGGCGAGGGCATCGGCTCGCAGACCGAGGCGGGCGGCGTCACCCTGCTCAAGGGCTCCGCCGCCGGGCTGACGGGGAGCGGTGCCCAGGCGTTCGACCAGAACCACCCGACCGTCCCGGGCGGGTCCGAGAGCCGAGACGTGTTCGGCGCGTCCGTCGCCCTGCTGAACCTCAACGGCGTCGGCGGGCTCGACGCCGTCGTGGCGGCGACCGGGGAAGAGGTGAGCGGTGACCTTGCCGGATATCCGTCCGGGACCATCATCCCGTTCCACGGGGCCGCCGGCGGGCTCGAACCGCTCAACAGGTCGTGGAGTGGGCTGACCCTGCGCACCCAGGTCGTCTGGCCCCAGCGCTACGGCCTCCGGATCGCCGGGCCGCAGAGTGGTGGCCCGCTGTTCTGAGCTGAACACGGCGACGCCCGGCCGGTCCGTCACGGACCGGCCGGGCGTTGTGCGCGGGTGCCGGGCCGTCAGGCCCCGTCGGCGACGGTCGATGCCGCTCGGCGGATCACCGGTTCTCCCACTGCTCGACCAGCTCATCCCAGTAGTCGGCGCTGAGGCGGCGCCGCCCGTGCGCAAGCCAACCGTCGGTGTTGCTCTCCAGGTGCAACCCCAGCTCGGCGAACGGGTCGATCCAATTGCCCGGCTCGACACCGAGCCGGGTGAGCGCCATGTTGATCGGCCACTGTCCACGCGGCGCGTCGAGCACGTCGTCGAACCGTGGCCCCCAGGAGAGCGCGCCGCCCAGCCATACCGCCGCCGACTGGTAGCCGGCGCCGCCGCCGAACTCCGCCTCCAGGTACGCCACCGGCCCGGACCGCGACCAGCGGGCCAACAGCTCGACCAGTGCCGGCGACAACACCAGGTCGAACGGGTGCTCGGCACTCCGGTCGTCCAGCGCGAAATCCGGCAGCGACCCGGTCAGCTCCACCACCAACTGAGGGGTGACCGGCAGCAGCGCGAAATCCTGGCGCAACTCGCCGAGGACCGCGTGATCCAGCTCGGCGGTCTGCTCGCGGAGCAGTTCCGCGTCCGCGACCACCGCGCTGAGCTGGTAACCCATCGAACCCTCCGCCGTCCACAGCCTGTGGATAGAACATGTGTACGACGGATTCCGGGCCGGCCGCCGTCGATCCCCGGACCGTACCCGCCGGCCGGGCCGGACAACTGCCGTGGCCGCCGTTCGGGCAGAATCTGCCGGTGGTGGGGAGGTGCGATGAGCTGGGGTACGGCCAGGGTGCTGACCAACCGCGACGCCGGCCGCTATCTCGGCGGGGTGCTGGTGTCCGGCTTCGGCACCGCGGCGATGCTGCTGGTGGCCGGCATCTGGGTGAAGGAGCTGAGCGGGTCGAGCGGCCTCGCCGCCCTGGTGACCCTGGGGGTGTGGGCGCCGACGCTGGTCGGGCCACTGCTGGGGCTGCTCGCCGACCGGTTCCGCCGCCGGCCGCTGCTGATCGTCCTGCACGCGGTGATGGCGGCGCTGCTGCCGGTGCTGCTGCTGGTCGACTCGGCGACCCGGGTGTGGTTGATCTTCGTGGTGATGACCGCGTACGGGATCAGCTTCGTACTGAGCGACGCGGCCGAGGCCGCGCTGGTACCGGCGGTGGTGTCCGGCCCGCTGCTCGGCGACTTCAACGGGCTGCGGACCACGATCAACGAGGGGATGAAGCTGCTCGCCCCACTCGCCGGAGCGGGGCTGTTCGCCGCGTACGGCGCGCACCCCGTGGTGCTGCTGGACGCGGCCACCTTCATGCTGGCCGGCCTCGTCTTCTGGTCGCTCCGGGTCCGCGAGCAGCCGCCGGGGCGCCCCGAGCGCTGGAGCCGGCAGCTCGCCGACGGGTGGGGACACCTGCGTCGGCATCGGGCGCTACGGCACGTGGTCGGCTGCGCCGCGCTGACCATGGTGCTGATGGGGCTCAACGGCGCCGTCGCGTACGCCGTGGTGGACGCCGGCCTGGGGCGGCCGCCCGAGTTCAACGGCGTGCTCGCCACCGTGCAGGGCGTCGGGTCCCTTCTCGGCGGCCTGGCCGCCGGGTCACTGCTGCGCCGCTTCGGTGACCGGCGGGTGGTGGCCGGGGCGGTCGCGGTCTTCGCCGTCGGGCTGGCCCTGCGGGCCACGACCTCGGTCGGACTCGTGGTCGCCGGCGGGGTTGCGGTGGGGCTCGGCGTGCCGCTGGTGCTGGTCACCGTCTGGACGGCGGTGCAGCGGGAGACGCCGGGCGAACTGGTCGGGCGGGTGGCGTCGACGGTCAACACGCTGACCTTCGGCCCGTCCACTGTGGCCCTGATGGCCGGCGCGAGCCTGCTCGAACTCGTCGACCATCGCCTGATCCTGCTGACCGCCGCGGTCGCCGCCGTGCCCCTTGCGCTCTGGTCCCTCCGGGCCACGCCTGCCCCGGCGGACGGACCGGACGCGTCGGTCCCGGTCAGGGCCGCCGAGCGAGCTGGGTGACGAACGCGCGCCAGGCCGCTGGCGCGAAGGTGAGGGCCGGCCCTGCCGGGTCCTTGGAGTCCCGCACGGCCACGACGCCGGAACGGTTGTCGGCGACCTCGACACATGCGCCGCCGTTGCCGCTGCTGCGGCTGCTCTTGCGCCACCGGGCGCCGTTCAGCTCCATGTCTCCGCCACTTCCGTGATGAGTTCAACCGACTGCCAGTGGGACAGCGCCTCGCCGCGCACGTTCTCCCACGCCGCCATCATGGCCGCGATGTCCTCCGGGTCGCTAGCGAGATGTCCCTGGAGTTGGTTGTCCAGGTAGCCGGCGACCCGGTGGTCGTGGCTGTGGGCGATCACGAACGGCCCGTTGAGACCGGCGTAGGCGCCGACCGAGGCGGGCACCACGTGCACCCGGACGTGCGGCTCGGCGCAGGCCGCGACCACAGCCAGCAGTTGCTCGCGCATGGTGGACCGGCCTCCGACCGGCCGGCGAAGGATGGCCTCGTCGATGACCGCCGTGAACTGCGGCGGGTCGTCCCGTTTGAGTACGCCCTGCCGGGTCAGCCGGACCGTGAGGTGCCGCTCGATGTCGGCCGTGGGGATCAGGCCCGCGCCGCTGAGCACGGCACGGGCGTACGCCTCGGTTTGAAGCAGTCCCGGCAGGACGGTTGACTCGTACCAGCGCAGCGACACCGCCTCGCGCTCGATTTCCTGCCAGGGACGGAACCAGATGGGGTCCCGACGTCTCGAAGTGTCCGGCCAGATGTCCGACACGTCCCGATGAAGGGCTTCCGCTGCCGCGAACCGGTGCCGAGGATGCGGGATGCGACCCTCGGTCAGCCAGCGCGCCACGGTCTTCGGGTCGACACCGACGGTCTCGGCGAGGGACTCGGTGGTGTGCCCGGTGTCGCTGAGCGCCACCCGCAGCGCGTCGTTCACGGCCCCTCCATCGGATGTCTCGAATATCTGACGACCATATCGCTACGGGATGTATCTGTCTGGTGACGCGCGCAAGGGTGGTCCACAGAAGACGGCGCGGCCGGTGGAGGCAAAGGAGCCCGGCGGTCGGCGTCAGTCGGGGGACCGCCCGGACGGGGAGGCCGGGCGGCCCCCCTCCACCGTGAAGGAGGCCCGCCCATGCCCCGCCGATCCCGGAACCATTTGCCGACCCGTCCCACCTGGCGGTGCGGGACGTGCGGCATCGCCTGGCCCTGCTCGGCGGCGAAGCTGCGGCTGCTCGCCGAGTACCGGCACGACCGCGTGGCGTTGATGGTCTACCTGGCGACGCTCCAGGCCGAGGCCGGCGAACAGCTCACCAGCGTGGATCCGACTCGCCTGGCCGAGCGCTTCCTGTACTGGGCACGCGCTCGTGGGTGACCGGCGGGGTTGGCAATCCACACGGCCGCTGTGGTGGTCAGAAGCCGTTCGACGCGGTGCATGCGGTGTGGGAAGGTCGCCTGGTGCCTGCATCCGGTGGTGATCTGCTGCGTTGGCAGTTAGAACTGACCTGGTCGCTGTTCGAATATCACCTCGTTCCGACGATCGGGTGGATCACCTGGCATATCGGCTGGTGGTGGACCGTCGCTATCGATCACCTTCAGGGGCGGCCGGCGCGGGAGCGTACCGAGGTCAACTGGCCCGGTGATGGCGACAAGACGGTGGCGTGGCTGCGTGATCTCCGTACCGAATGGTTGGCGGTGTTCGACCGGCTCAGCGAGACCGACCTTGACGGTACGGCGCCGTTCCCGTGGCAGGACGACCCCGAGCACACCGTCGCCCACATGATCGCCTGGGTGAACGCCGAGCTGATGAAGAATGTCGCCGAGGTCGGCCAGCTTCGGTTGCTGCGGCACGCAGGCGGGTAGCCAGGTCAGGGGTGCCAGATGACGACGTCGATCCCTCGTCTCCGCTCAGCGAAGCGGCCGTCGCGCGCCGCTTCGGACAGGAGGCGACGCAGGTCCGCCTCGAAGGCGGGGAGTCGATCGGCGAACAGGTGCGGTGCCGAGCTGGACAGGGAGAACACCGCGGAGGCGATCTCGTCGACACCGCGTTCCACGACCATGCCTTGATCGACCGTGAGACGGGTGGGGCCGGTGAAGCCGGCCTGCCGCATGATCTCTTCCTCCCCGCCGGGGGTGCCGGCGGGTAACCATCCCTGACCGGCCCGGCGGACCGGTCCCAGGTAGCTGGCGACCAGGTCGTCGATCTGCCGCCACGGCGGCCGGGGGTACGGCAGCGTCTCGTCGTCGGCCACGCCCTGGTGCGTGTTGGCGCTGACGTGGACCCACGCCCCGCCCGGCGCGAGCATGTCGCGGACCCGACGGGTGACGAGAGGCCGGTCCATCCAGTGGAACGACTGGGCGAACGTGGCTACCCGGAACGTGCCCAGATCTGCGGGCAGGGCCTCGGCGCGCAGGTGCCGCCACTCGACGTTTGTGGCTCCGACCTCGCTGGCTCTGCGCCGCGCCTCGGTGAGCATGTCCGGGTCGGCGTCGACGCCCACCGCCGCCTGGAACAAGGGCGCGAGCAGGAGCGTCACCGATCCGGGCCCGCAGCCGACGTCCAGCAGTCGGCCGGTGCCGTCGAGGCCGAGTGCCTCCCCGACAACCTCGGCGAGCCGGGACGGGTAGGGCATGCGTCCAGAGCTGTAGTGGCTCGCGCTGCCCGCGTACAACGTCTCGTCCCATTGGCACGTCGTGTCCGCCACGACGTCGATGAGACCACAAGATCAACGCCCGGCGGACCGATTATGGTCTGCCGGGCGTCTGTGCTGCTCAAGCGAGCGGAGGATACGAGATTCGAACTCGTGAGGGTGTAAACCCAACACGCTTTCCAAGCGTGCGCCCTAGGCCTCTAGGCGAATCCTCCGCGAGCCAGGATACAGGCCCCCGCCAGCCCGGCCACCCCACCACCCCCTGAAGATCGACGAGCGGTCGGGTAGGCTTGGCGGCACCTCCCGTGCGGCGGTATCTCGTGAACCTCCCCAGGGCCGGAAGGCAGCAAGGATAAGCGAGCTCTGCCGGGTGCACGGGAGGCCTTTTCGTCTGTGGCCGGTTGATCCACTCGACATCCGTGATGTCGGGACATCCCGGGCGTAGGGACACCGCGACTTCCAGGAAGCCGAGTCGATCAAGCGGGGCAACCCGTGGCAACCCGGCGTCGGGCCGGGGTGGTGGGTGGTCACCCGCGCCCGAGCGGCGCAGAATGGCTCGGTCGAGAGGAGGCGGGACGAGTGACGCTGGCGCTCTACCGCAAGTACCGGCCGCGTACCTTCGCCGAGATGATCGGCCAGGAGCAGGTCACCGAGCCGCTGTCACAGGCGCTGCGCAGCGGGCGGCTCAACCACGCCTATCTCTTCTCCGGCCCGCGCGGCTGCGGCAAGACCTCCAGCGCCCGGATCCTGGCCCGTTCGCTCAACTGTGAGCAGGGCCCCACTCCCGAGCCGTGCGGCAAGTGTGAGTCCTGCCGCTCGCTGACCACCGACGGCGCCGGCTCGATCGACGTCATCGAGATCGACGCGGCCAGCCACGGTGGTGTCGACGACGCCCGCGAGCTGCGCGAAAAGGCGTTCTTCGCGCCGGCCCGCAGCCGCTTCAAGATCTACATCATCGACGAGGCGCACATGGTGTCGACGCAGGGCTTCAACGCCCTGCTCAAGCTGGTCGAGGAGCCGCCGGAGTACGTCAAGTTCATCTTCGCCACCACCGAGCCGGAGAAGGTCCTCGGCACGATCAGGTCGCGGACCCACCACTACCCGTTCCGGCTGTTCCCGCCGAAGGTGCTTCGGCCGTACCTGGAGCAGCTCACCGAGGCGGAGGGGGTGACCGTCGAGCCGGCGGTCTTCCCGCTGGTGGTGCGCGCCGGTGGGGGCAGCATGCGGGACAGCCTCTCGGTGCTCGACCAGCTCATCGCCGGTGCCGGGCCGGAGGGGGTCACCTACGCCCGGGCCGCCGCGCTGCTCGGGGTCACCGACGCCGCGCTGATCGACGAGATGTGCGACGCGCTGGCCGCCGGGGACGGCGCCGCCGCGTACGCCACCGTCGACCGGGTCGCCGAGGCCGGGCACGACCTGCGCCGGTTCGCCTCCGACCTGCTGGAACGGCTGCGCGATCTGATCGTGCTCCAGCAGGTGCCGGACGCCGCCGCGAAGGGCCTCATCGACGGCCCGGCCGACCAGATCGAGCGGATGGCCGCGCAGGCCTCCCAGCTCGGTCCGGGCACGCTCTCCCGCTGCGCCGACATCGTGCACGACGGCCTGGTGGAGATGCGCGGCACCACCGCGCCCCGGCTGCTGCTGGAGCTGATCTGCGCCCGGATGCTGCTGCCCGGCGCGGACGACTCCACCGGCGGCCTGCTCCAGCGCTTGGAGCGGATGGAACGCCGGCTCACCCTGAGCGGCGCCGACGCGCCGTCGGCCGCCGCCGGCTCCGCCCCGGCGACCCACCCGGCGGTACGCGCACAGCAGGCCTCCCCGTCCCCGGCACCCGCTGCCGCCCCGACCTCCGCACCCCCGTGGGCGGTCGACCCGGCCCCGAACACCCCGTCATCGGCCCCGAGCACTCCCGCCTCGGCCGCTGACACGCCGATCCCGGCGTCCCCCGGTGCGTCGGCGACCGTCGATCGGGCCGTACCCGTCTCGCCAGCCGGGCCCGGCTCGCCCGGTGGGTCGCCGGCCCCCCGCCGCGCGGTGCCGTCGTCGGCGGTGCTTCCCGACCCGGCGACGCCGGCGCCGCCCCGACCCGGTGCGCCGGCCGCGGCGCTGGACGCCGTCGCGGTCCGCCGGGTCTGGCCCGACGTGGTCGGCAAGGTCAACCGGACCAACAAGCGGATCGCGGCCCTGATGCGCGACGCGGTGGTGCGCGACCTCGACGGCGACACGCTGGTGCTGACGGTCAAGTCCACCGTGCTGGCCAAGATGATGGCCGACCACTCGGCGGTGCTCACCGACGCGCTCTACGAGGAGTTGGGCGGGCGCTGGCAGATTCGTTGCGAGGTGGCCGGCGAGCGGGGCGGCGTCTCGCTGTCCGGCCCGCCGCGTTCGCAGGCCGCCGCGCCGGCCCGACCCGCTTCCTCGCCGACGCAGGCGGACGCCTCACCCACACCGACGAATGCGACCGCCGCCCCCGGCCCGACCGGCGGTCCGGATTCCCGCGCTGGTCTGCCCGGGGGCGCGTCCGGTGCGCCGGGCGTTTCCGGTGTCTCCTCCGGCGCCGGTGCCAACGGAAACGCCCCCAACGGTCGCGCCACGGGTCGGCAGCCCGGCGGGCAGCGGTCCGGGTCGGCTCCGCCGGCCGAAGCCGAGGACGACTGGCCGGAGGCGGCCCGCCCCGGTGGCAGCGCCCCCGCCGCCGCGCCGACGGATGACGAGGACTGGCCGGAGGCCGCCCGACCGGGCGGCGTCGTCGCCGACACCGCGCCGGCCGGCGCCAGCTCGGCACCCGCCGGCGCGAACGGCACGGACCAGGGCGGCCCCGACGCGACGGCCGCCGGTGCGACCAGCACCGACCTGGGCCGCGCGGGTGAAAGCGGCACCGGCGCGACCGGCGGCGGTAAGCCGAACGCGCGGGCCAACCCCACACCGGCGGCCCGCCAGCCCGCCGCTGGCGGCGCACCGGTGAGCAGCGCCATCGCCGCCGCCCGCGCGGCAGCGGCGGGGCGCGGTCCGCGTACCGGAGCGACGGCCCGGCCCACGGCGGACGCCGAATGGGCCGGCGAACCGCCCTACGACCCGGACTTCGACGGTCCGTTGCGCGGTGCCAAGCCGGGTGCCGCGGCACCGGCGGCCACCCCGACCTACGAGGGGTTCGACCCGGGCGACGAGCCGCTGGACGAGGTCATCGACGAGAAGACCGCCCGGGAGTCCAGCGAGGAGCAGGCGGTACGGCTGCTCCGCGAGACGTTCGGGGCCGAGAAGATCGACGAGGTCGACGCCCGCTAGCGGCGCTGCCAGCGATGATCATTGGACGGTCGGCGCTGCCGACCGGGTGCGCTGCGCCCGCCGCCGGGTGGCTCGGCGAGCAGGACACCGAGGCAGCAGGCCCAGAGCGGGAAGGGCAGCACGGCGACCCGTTCCATGCCGCCCACCCCGATCCCGAGACCCTGCTGGGCGAAGAACAGCACCGTCCCGACCAGCGCGGTCAGCCCGGCGGTGAGGGTGAGCCGGCGCCACCGGCCGAGCATCGTGGTGCCCGGTGCCAGCCCGGCGAGGAGCAGGCCGAGGTTGCCCACTCCCATGATCAGGACAGCGCCGAGGACGTGCCGGTTCTCGTCGACGTCCGCTGGGTAGACGGCTGCCAGCGCGTACCCGCCGGTGGCCAGCAACAGCAGCGTCTGGGCCGACCGCACCACGCCGCCGCGACCGAGGATCCGCCCGGTCAGCAGGAGCCCGGCGGCGAGCAGAACGGCGGTGGCCAGCGTGGCGGTGTTCATCAGTGGGTGCCAGGGCGAGCAGACGTAGCGGGGTCGGCTGCTGTCCCAGATCCCGCAGTGGACGTTGCCGAGGTCGCTGATGTTGTGGGTGGCCCAGCTGTAGGACGGGTGGCGCCAACGAAGGCCGGTGACCAGGTTGGCGGCGAGGAAGATTGGTACGGCCGCCACCCAGCACAGCGCGCCGACCCGGGTGGTGCGGTTGAGGTTCATGCCGACGAGCAGACCAAACCGGCGGGTGTTGCCGCACTACGCGTAGGTGGCCGGTTCCGGGTAGTGACAGGTGTACTCCTTCCGGCTCCGGCGTGGGCGGACGCACCGGGCGGGGCGGGGTCGGTCCCAGCGGATAGGCTGGGCGGCGGCCGAGCAGACGAGTGCGAGAAGGAGCCATCCGTGCGCCCAGGTGGACAGCCGAACATGCAGCAGATGCTGAAGCAGGCGCAGAAGATGCAGCAGCAGATCGCCGCCGCCCAGGCCGAGCTGGCCGAGGCCGAGCTGACCGGCACCGCCGGCGGTGGGCTGGTCACCGCGACCGTCTCCGGTTCCGGGGAGCTCAAGGCCATCAAGATCGACCCGAAGGCCGTCGACCCGGACGACGTGGAGACGCTGGAGGACCTGGTCGTCGCGGCCGTGCACAACGCCGCCGAGGCGGCGCGTGAGCTGACCGAGCGCAAGATGGGTCCGGTCACCGGTGGCATGGGCGGCCTCGGCCTGCCCGGTTTCTGAGCCGGCAGATGTACGAAGGTGCCATCCAGGATCTGATCGACGAGCTGGGTCGGCTGCCGGGCGTGGGCCCGAAGAGCGCCCAGCGGATCGCGTTCCACGTCCTGTCGGCGGATCCGGCCGACGTCAACCGGCTGGCCGGCGCGCTGCGCAAGGTCAAGGAGCTGGTGCGGTTCTGCACGACCTGCTACAACGTGGCCGAGTCCGAGCAGTGCCGGATCTGCCGCGACCCACGCCGTACCGACGAGGTGCTGTGTGTGGTGGAGGAGCCCAAGGACGTGGTGGCCATCGAGCGGACCGGTGAGTTCCGCGGCCGCTACCACGTGCTCGGCGGCGCGATCAATCCGCTGGAGGGGATCGGTCCGGACAACCTGCGCATCCGGGAGCTGATGACCCGGCTGAGTGGCGGCAAGGTGCGCGAGCTGATCCTGGCGACCGACCCGAACACCGAGGGCGAGGCGACCGCCACCTACCTGGCGCTGATGGTGAAGCCGATGGGGATCGCGGTGACCCGGCTGGCGAGCGGGCTGCCGGTCGGCGGTGACCTGGAGTACGCCGACGAGATCACCCTCGGCCGGGCTTTCGAGGGGCGCCGGGCCGTCTGATTCGTACCCCCGGGGGTGGTGTCGTCCCTGACGATGCCACCCCCGTCGCGGTGCCCCGCCCCGCGCGGATCGATGTGTCGCCCCATGTGTTCGTCGTGCCGTCGACTGTCAGACCCCCGCGCAAGGTGTCGGCTTGATAGCGATTGCCTGACGCCAGTTCCGCTTCGCGTGTGACATGTCATAGCCTCCCGCACACGGACCGAGCCACAACTCGGCGTGGTCATGCGCATGACAGAGGTGAGAGATGCAGGCGAGAAGGCTTAAAACGGCTGTGGCCATCGCGGCCGTTGCCGCTCTGGCGGTCGGCGCGGCCGGCTGCGCGGAGAGCGAGCGCGACGGCGACAGTGGCGAGGCCAAGACTGGCGGCACCTTCATCTTCGCGGGTGCCGGTGACCCGAAGAACTTCGATCCGATCTTCAACGATGACGGTGAGTCGTTCCGGCCGGTCCGGCAGATGTTCGACACCCTGGTGAGCCACAAGCCGGGCACCGCGGAGCTGCAGGGCGGCCTGGCTGAGAGCTGGGAGCACGACCCGGACGGCAAGGTCTGGACGTTCAAGCTCCACCAGGGCGTGAAGTTCCACGACGGTACGCCGTTCAACGCCGCTGCGGTCTGCTTCAACTTCGACCGCTGGTACAACATGAAGGGCGCTGCCGCCCAGTCCCAGATGATCTACTACATGGACACCTTCGGCGGGTTCGCGAAGAACGAGGCCGAGGGCGCCGGCGAGTCGATCTACAACAAGTGCGAGGCCAAGGACGACGGGACCGCCGTCCTGACCCTGAACAAGTACAAGGGCGCCTTCCCGGGCGCCTTCGCGCTGACCTCGCTCTCGATCGCGAGCCCCGAGGCGCTGGGGAAGTACGACGCCAACACGGTGAAGCAGAACGGCGACTCGTTCGAGTACAGCGCCTTCGCCACCACCAACCCGGTGGGCACCGGCCCGTTCACCTTCGGTGGCTGGGACAAGGCCAAGAACGAGATCACCCTGAACCGGAACCCGGACTACTTTGGCGAGAAGGCCAAGGTGGACAAGATGATCATCAAGGTCATCAAGGACGAGAGCACCCGCAAGCAGGAGCTCCGTGCCGGCACCGTCCAGGGCATCGACTTCCCGGCCCCGGCCGACCGCACGGCGCTCGAGGGTGAGGGCTTCCAGGTCATCAACCGCCCGGCGTTCAACGTCCTCTACCTGGGCATCAACCAGAAGAACCCGAAGCTGAAGGACCTGCGGGTGCGCCAGGCCATCGCCTACGCGCTCAACCGCCAGCAGCTGGTGCAGACCAAGGGCCCGGGTGGCGCCAAGGTCGCCGACGAGTTCATGCCGGACACCGTGCTCGGCTACGCCCCGGACGTGCAGAAGTACGAGTACAACCCGGACAAGGCGAAGCAGCTGCTCAAGGAGGCCGGCGCCGAGGGTCTGACGCTGAACTTCTACTACCCGCCGGACGTCTCCCGGCCGTACATGCCGAACCCGCAGGAGATCTTCACCGTCCTGGCCAACGACCTGCAGGCCGTGGGCATCAAGGTCAACGGTGTGCCTCGCCCGTGGAACGGTGGCTTCAAGGACGACGTGCAGCAGTTCGGCAAGCACGACCTGCACATCCTCGGCTGGACCGGTGACTACAACGACCCGGGCAACTTCGTCGGCACGTTCTTCGGCCGCGGCAAGGCCGAGTTCGGCGACCAGTCGATGACCGAGATGTTCGAGGCCATCACCAAGGCCGACGCCACCGTCGACGAGGCGGGCAAGAAGGCGGCTTGGGAGCAGGTCAACAAGGACATCGCCGCCAAGTGGCTGCCGGCCGTGCCGGTCTGGCACGCGCCGCCGGCCATCGTCGTCACCAAGGATGTCAAGGGCCTGGTGGCCAGCCCGCTGACCGACGAGCGGTTCAACACGGTCAGCGTCGCCAAGTGACGTACGTCGGCTGACGCCGTAGGCGCGAATCGGCCCGGTCCGGGGCTCCTTCCCCGGTCCGGGCCGATTCCGCGATCATCGAGAGTCTGGTGTGTGAGAGATGTTGCGAGTCATAGTCCGCCGCCTGCTACAGCTGGTGGTGACGCTGATAGCGCTGTCGGCGCTGATCTTCATCTGGCTGCGGAATCTGCCCGGCGGCCCGGTGGAGGCGCTCCTCGGCGAGCGGGGCACGCCCGAACGCCGCGCCCTGCTGACCAAGGCCCTCGGCTACGACCAGCCGGTCCTGGTGCAGTACGGCAAGTTCATGCAGCGGGTCGTCACCGGCGACTTCGGCAACTCGATCCGGACCGGTGACCCGGTCACCGAGGTCATCAGCCGTGCGTTCCCGGCCACGATCGAGCTGGCTCTCGCCGCGATGATCATCGCGGTCGGCCTCGGGGTGCCGCTCGGCTACCTCGCTGCCCGCTGGCGGGGACGTTCCCTGGACAATCTCACCATTGCCGGCACCCTGCTCGGCATCTCGATCCCGATCTTCTTCCTGGGTTACCTGCTCAAGGATGTCTTCACGCAGAACATCCACTGGTTCCCGCCGTCCGGACGGCTCACCACGGGTCTGGACAACACCAACGTCACCGGCTTCTTCGTGCTCGACGGCCTGCTCACCCGGGAGTTCGACGCGAGCGCCGACGCGCTGTGGCACCTGATCCTGCCGGCGATCACGCTCGCCACGATCCCGCTCGCGGTGATCGTGCGGATCACCCGTGCCAGCGTGCTGGACGTGCTCAACGAGGACTACGTGCGGACCGCCGAGGCGAAGGGCCTGCGGCACCGCACCATCCGCGGCCGGCACATCCTGCGCAACGCGCTGCTGCCGGTGGTCACCACCATCGGCCTGCAGACCGGTGCGCTGCTCTCCGGCGCGGTGCTCACCGAGAAGGTCTACAACTGGGGCGGCCTCGGCACGCTGATCACCGACTCGATCAGCGGCGGCCGGGACTATCCGGTGCTCCAGGCGATCATCCTGCTCGCCGCGATGGTCTTCGTGGTGGTCAACCTGCTGGTCGACCTCTCCTACGCCTTCATCGACCCGAGGGTGCGTGTGCGATGAGTGACCCGATCACCCAGGCCGGCACGCCGGCTCCCCGCAGTGGGGACGACAAGCCACGCCCCGGCATGAGCGAGCGCAGCATCGGCCTGCTCGGCGACCGCAAGAAGGCCCGCCTGGATGAGCTGGCCCAGGCGAGCGCGGCCGACCGGGGCGGAATCAGCCTCGTCCGCGATGCCGTGCGCCGGCTGCGACGCAACCCGGTGGCGATCGTCGGAGCCAGCATCGTGGGTCTGTTCGTCCTGGTGGCGATCTTCGCTCCGCTGATCGCCCCACACGACCCGGTGCAGCGCTTCGACGAGCTGACCAGGAACCTCACCGTGGATTCCATCCCGGGCGCCAGCGGCGAGTTCCCGTTCGGCTCCGACCCGCTCGGCCGGGACTTCCTGTCCCGGATGATCTACGGTGCCCGGCAGACGCTCTTCGTCGGCGTCCTCGCCACCCTCATCGGTCTCGCGCTCGGCGTGCTGCTCGGCGCGATGGCCGGTGCCTTCGGCGGTTGGGTCGACGTGGTCCTGATGCGGCTGACCGACGTGATGCTGGCCCTGCCCAGCCTGCTGCTCGCGATCACCCTGGTCGCGATGGCCAGCCGGTCGAGCCAGTGGACGGTCATCTTCGCGGTGGCCATCGTGAACGTGCCGATCTTCGCCCGACTGCTGCGCGGCGCGATGCTGGCCCAGCGGGAGAGCGACCACGTGCTCGCCGCCCGCGCGCTCGGCGTCAAGCAGCGCAACATCGTGCTGCGGCACATGCTGCCCAACTCGCTGACCGCGGTGATCGTGCAGGCCACCCTGACCTTCGCGGTGGCCATCCTGGACGCCGCGGCGCTCTCCTTCCTGGGCCTCGGTGACCCGGACATCAACCGGGCCGAGTGGGGCCTGATGCTCGGCGTGGACGGTCAGCGCTACTTCGAGGTCCGCCCGGAGCTGGCGTACTACCCGGCGCTCGCGATCATCGTGGTCGCGCTCGGCTTCACCCTGCTGGGCGAGGCGATGCGCGAGGCGATCGACCCGAAGAACCGGCGGTGACGGCGGTGCGAGTGAACAGCACGACCAACGAGCGCCAGTGGCGAGCGCGAGGAGTGAGCTTGCGGGACCCGCAGTCGCGAGCGCCGCGCCAGTGCAGTGAGGAAGTGACCCGATGAGCCTGCTCGACGTCCGTGACCTGAGCGTGGTGTTCCAGCGACGCGGCGAGCGGCCCTTCACCGCCGTCGACAAGGTCAGCTTCACCGTGGAGCCGGGCCAGACCGTCGGCCTGGTCGGCGAATCCGGCTGTGGCAAGAGCGTGACCAGCCTGGCGATCATGGGCCTGCTGCCCAAGCGGGGCAACAAGGTCACCGGGGAGGTGCTCTTCGAGGGCGCCGACCTGCTGAAGCTGCGGCCGGACGACATGCGCGACCGGCGCGGCCGGGAGATCAGCATGATCTTCCAGGACCCACTGTCGTCGTTGAACCCGGTCATCCCGATCGGGATCCAGGTCGCCGAGGTGCTGGAGCGCCACCAGGGTCGGGACCGCAAGCAGGCGTTGCGGGAGGCGCGGGAGCTGCTCGACGCGGTCGGGATTCCGGATCCGCAGCGGCGGCTCAGCGAGTACCCGCACCAGATCTCCGGCGGGATGCGCCAGCGCGCGTTGATCGCCATCGCGTTGGCCTGCAAGCCTCGGCTGCTGATCGCCGACGAGCCGACCACCGCGCTCGACGTGACCATCCAGGCGCAGATCCTCACCCTGCTCAAGCAGCTGGTCGATGAGACCGGCACCGCGCTCGTCATGATCACGCACGATCTGGGCGTGGTGGCCGGCCTCTGCGACACGGTCAACGTGCTCTACGGCGGCAAGGTGGTCGAGCGGGCACGACGGCACGAGCTGTTCGCGCACGCCCGGCACCCGTACACGCACGGGCTGCTCAACTCGGTGCCCCGGCTCGACTCACCGCGTGGTGAGCGGCTCCACGCGATCCGCGGGTCGGTCTCCGACAACATCCCGTGGGCCGAGGGGTGCGCCTTCGCGCCGCGCTGCGACAACGTCGTGGACGCGTGCCTGGAAGGGCCTCCGCCGCTCGAACCCACCGCCACCGGCGGCGACATCCGCTGCAACAACCCCGTCTCCGAGGAGGTGGCGGTCCGATGACCGAACAGACCGGACCTCTGGTCGAACTGCGCGACGTCAAGGTCCACTTCCCGATCAAGAGCGGCCTGCTCTTCGACCGCACCGTCGGGTACGTCTACGCGGTGGACGGCGTCTCGCTGAGCATTCAGGCGGGTGAGACGTACGGCCTGGTCGGCGAGTCGGGCTGCGGCAAGTCGACGCTGGGCCGGGGCCTGCTGCGACTGGTCGAGCCGACCGACGGCGAGATCGTTTTCGACGGCACCGACGTACGTTCGCTCAAGGGCGAGTCGATGCGTCAGGCCCGGCGCCGGATGCAGATGATCTTCCAGGATCCGCTGTCCAGTCTCGACCCCCGCCAGTCGGTGGAATCGCTGCTGGTCGAGGGGCTCAAGGCGCACGGCCTGGCCGGTGACAAGGCCGAGACGAACCGGCGGCTGCGCGAGACGCTGGAGGCGGTCGGCCTGCCCGCGTCGGCGCTGAGCAAGTACCCGCACGAGTTCTCCGGCGGTCAACGCCAGCGAATCGGCATCGCCCGGGCGCTGGTGCTCGACCCGGACCTGATCGTCGCCGACGAGCCCGTCTCCGCACTGGACGTGTCGATCCAGGCCCAGGTGCTCAACCTGCTGGAGGACCTGCAGAACGAGCGCGGCCTGACGTACCTGATCATCGCTCACGACCTGGCGGTGGTCCGGCACATCGCCGACACGGTGGGCGTCATGTACCTCGGCGGGCTGGTGGAGGAGGCGTCCAGCGACGACCTGTACCGCGAGCCGATGCACCCGTACACGCGGGCGCTGATGTCCGCGGTGCCGGTACCGGACCCGGTGGTCGAGGATCGTCGGGAGCGGATCCTCCTCGCCGGCGACCTGCCCTCGCCGACCAACCCGCCGTCGGGCTGCCGGTTCCACACCCGGTGCCCGTGGGCGCAGCCGACCCGCTGCGCGGACGAGCGGCCGGC
The DNA here is from genome assembly GCF_053599855.1 of Micromonospora sp. NPDC005161. Classification (NCBI taxonomy): domain Bacteria; kingdom Bacillati; phylum Actinomycetota; class Actinomycetes; order Micromonosporales; family Micromonosporaceae; genus Micromonospora; species Micromonospora sp. NPDC005161. The sequence goes on along the minus strand of NZ_JBSFYQ010000015.1, from coordinate 119,410 downwards.
TCTACGCGACGTGGTCGGCGGGCACCGGGTGGCCTGCCACTTCGCCGAGGACATCGCCGCCGGCCGGATCCGGCCGCACGAGGTCGAGGTGGAGCTGGTCCGCCCGACCGAGGGCACCGGCCCGGTCGACCCGCCGGGCGAGCTGATCCCGACCCCGTGACGCAGCCAGGGGCCGTCCTGTCACAGGACGGCCCCTGGGCACTGCGGCCTGGCGTGCCCCGGCGTGGGGCTCAGCCCTCCGGACGGTGCAGCAGGGCCACCGCGACGCCGTGCACCGCGTCGAGACCCGCCGGGTCGGGCAGCGGCACCGAGCCGCCGGTCACCGCGTACCACTCGTCCGCGTCCTTGTACTGCACGTTCAGCGTGACCCGGCCGTCGGCGTAGCTGGTGCGCAGTGTCAGCTCCCCGGTCACCACACCCACCTCGTCGGTCATCACTCCGCCCGGCCCGGGGACGATGTCCGCGGTACGCGTGGCGCCGCTGGCCGCGTCCGCATCCATGCCGGCGCCCGGCGTCGCGGTGTCGGGCGGGTTGGGGCCGTCCGCGTTCATCCCCGCACCGGGCACCGTGCCGGCGGTGCCGGTGCTGCCGTCCACGGTCATGCCCGCGGTCGCCGGTCCGGCCGGCGCGCTGCCGGCCGCAGCCGCGTCGTCGCCGCCCGCGTCCGGCGTCTGCTCCGGGGCGGGGGTTCCCCCAGCGCCCGTCACGGCTTGTTCGCCCATGTGCAGCCCTCCAACATCTCGGTCAGGGCGGTCTTCTCGGCGCTGGTCACCGTCAGCCGCCAGTGGTGCTTGACCGTCACCCAGCTCTCGGCGTACTGGCACCAGTACGACCGGTTCGCCGGTTTCCACTGGGACGGGTCCTGGTCACCCTTTGCCCGGTTGGAGGACGCGGAAACCGCGAGGAGCTGAGGCCGCGTCGTGTCGTTGGCGAAATCGCCGCGCTTCGCGTCGTTCCACTCGTCGGCACCCGAACGCCACGCGTTGGCCAGCGGCACCATGTGGTCGATGTCCACGTCGGAGGGATCGGTGGCGCTGCGACCGTCGTACACGCTCTCCCAGCGCCCGCCGACCACATTGCAGCCGGAGAGCTTCACGTCCTTGCCGTCGCGCTGCAGGATGGTGTCCCGCACGTCGCAGTTCTTGCCGGTGTTCCGCCAGTGCGGGAAGTGCTCACGGCTGTAGCCCTTCATCGAGCCGGCGCTGGCGACCGTCAGCTGGCCCAACTGCTCAACGGCGTTGCTGCCGCCACCCGGTGGCGCGGTGTCCGGCTCATCGGGCGGGACGCAACCGGCCACGCCGAGCGCCAGCGACGCGACGAGCGCGGCCACCGCCGCGCGCGGTCCTGATCTGGTACGCACAGACGACACCTCTCCAGCTTGCGGTCTCCCGGCGATTGCGCACAGTACCCGGGGATGGTTTCGGCGTTTCGTGGCGTCTCCCACATGCTGCAAGGCAGATTGGTGGGATGACCGCACCCGTACCGGCGCCGGCACTGCGGATGGGGACCGCCGCCGGCCGGGGGACCCTGCTCGCCACCGTGCTCGCCTCCGGCATGGTCTTCCTGGACAGCACGGTCGTCAACGTGGCGCTGCCGAAGCTCGGCCAGGACCTCGGCGCAAACGTGGCGGATCTGCAATGGACCGTCAACGGCTACCTGCTGATGCTGGCGGCGTTCGTGCTGCTCGGCGGCGCGCTCGGGGACCGCTTCGGCCGGCGACGGGTCTTCCTGACCGGGGTGGTCTGGTTCACCGCCGCCTCGGTGCTCTGTGGGCTTGCCCAGGGCACCAGCTGGCTGATCGCGGCCCGGTTCCTCCAGGGCGCCGGCGGGGCCCTGCTCACCCCCGGATCGCTGTCGGTGCTCCAGGCCAGCTTCCACCCGGACGACCGGGGTCGGGCGATCGGCGCCTGGGCCGGGCTGTCCGGCGTGTCCACCGCACTGGGTCCGTTCATCGGCGGCTGGTTGATCGACACGCTGTCCTGGCGGTGGATCTTCTTCCTCAACCTGCCGATCGCCGTGCTGGTACTGCTGGCGGCCCTGCGCTGGGTGCCGGAGAGCCGGGACGAGAAAGCATCCCGGACCGTGGGACCGGGCCGGACCCGACGCCGGTTCGACGTGGCCGGGGCGCTGCTCGGCGCGCTCGCGCTCGCCGGCGTCACGTACGCCCTGATCGACGCGCCGGCGCGCGGCTTCGACTCGGCCGTGGTGGTGGTCGCGGCACTGGTCGGTGTGCTAGCCGCGGTGGCCTTCGTGCTGCTGGAACGGCGGCGCGCAGACACCGCGATGCTGCCCACCGGGCTGTTCAGCAGCCGGCTCTTCTCGGTGCTGAACATCTTCACCGTGGTGGTCTACGCCGCGCTCAGCGGCTTCACCTTTTTCTTCGCCGTCTACCTGCAGAACGTGGTCGAGTGGTCGGCCTTCCGCACCGGGATCGCGCTGCTGCCGATGACGGTGCTGCTGCTGATCGGCTCCGCCCGGGCCGGCGCGCTGTCGGCGCGGATCGGCCCGCGGCTGCCGCTGGCCGTCGGACCGGCGGTGGCGGCCGTCGGTCTGCTGTTGCTGCGCGGCGTCGGCCCGGGCGCGTCGTACTGGCGGGACGTGCTGCCCGGGGTGCTGCTCTTCGGTCTCGGGCTGACCCTGGTGGTGGCGCCGTTGACCGCGTCGGTGCTGGCCGCCCTGGAGGACCGGTTCTCCGGGGTGGCCAGCGGTTTCAACAACGCCGCGTCCCGGGCGGGCGGCCTGCTCGCGGTGGCCGCGCTGCCGCTGCTGGTCGGCCTCTCCGGCGGCGGGTACGAGCAGAAGGCCGACCTGACGCACGCGTTCCGGGGCGCGATGACCTGGTGCGCCGGCCTGCTGCTGACCGGCGCGGTGCTGGCCCTCGTCCTGGTCCACCGGCCGCCCCGCGCGGCCCCGCCGTCGCAGCCCTGCCACTCGCTGCCCGCCGCCACACCCCCGAAGTAAGGAAGGGCCCCTTATTAACGCCAGGCGTTAATAAGGGGCCCTTCCTTACACTTCGACGTCCGGAGGGTGCGTTCAGCCGCGGGCGCGGTTGACGGCGCTGGTGACCGCCTTGATCGAGGCGGTGACGATGTTGGCGTCGGTGCCCACGCCCCAGACCGCCCGGCCGTCCACCTCGCACTCCACGTACGCGGCGGCCTGCGCGTCCCCGCCGGAGGAGAGCGCGTGCTCGTGGTAGTCGAGCACCCGGACGCCCACCCCGACCGACTGGAGCGCGTTGACGTACGCGTCGATCGGGCCGTTGCCGACCGCGGCGAGCGAACGCTGCTCGGCGCCCACGCCGACCTGAGCCTCGATCTCGACCTTGCCGTCGGTGGTGCTGATCGTGTAGCCGGCCAGGCGTACGGCCGGGTCGGGCTGGTGGTCGAGCAGGTAGTGCGTCGCGAAGATCTCCCACATGGCGGCCGGGTCGACCTCGCCGCCGTCGTGGTCGGTGACCTGCTGCACCACGCCGGAGAACTCGATCTGGAGCCGGCGGGGCAGGTCCAGCTGGTGCTCGCTCTTCATGATGTACGCGACGCCGCCCTTGCCGGACTGCGAGTTGACCCGGATGACCGCCTCGTAGGTGCGGCCCAGGTCCTTCGGGTCGATCGGCAGGTAGGGGACCGCCCAGGTGTGCTCGTCCACCGGTACGCCGGCAGCCGCCGCGTCGGCGGTGAGGGCGTCGAAGCCCTTCTTGATCGCGTCCTGGTGGGAGCCGGAGAAGGCGGTGTAGACCAGGTCGCCGGCGTACGGGTGGCGTTCGTGCACCGGCAGCTGGTTGCAGTACTCCACGGCCCGCCGGACCTCGTCGATGTTCGAGAAGTCGATCATCGGGTCGATGCCCTGGGAGAAGAGGTTGAGCCCCAGCGTCACCAGGTCCACGTTGCCGGTGCGCTCGCCGTTGCCGAACAGGCAGCCCTCGATCCGGTCCGCGCCGGCGAGCAGGCCCAGCTCGGCGGCGGCCACGCCGGTGCCCCGGTCGTTGTGCGGGTGCAGGCTGAGCACCAGGCTGTCCCGGCGCGGCAGGTGCCGGTGCATCCACTCGATCGAGTCGGCGTACACGTTCGGCGTCGCCATCTCGACGGTGGCCGGCAGGTTGATGATCAGCTTCCGGTCGGGCGTCGGGTCGATCACGTCGATGACCCGGGCGCAGACCTCCACCGCGTACTCCAGCTCGGTGCCCGTGTACGACTCCGGCGAGTACTCGTAGTGGATGTCCGTGTCCGGGGTGTGGATTTCGGCGTACTTCTGGCAGAGCCGGGCGCCGGAGGTGGCGATGTCGGTGATGCCGTCCCGGTCCAGGCCGAAGACCACCCGACGCTGGAGGGTGGAGGTCGAGTTGTAGAAGTGCACGATCGCCCGCTTCGCACCGCGCAGCGACTCGAACGTGCGCTCGATCAGGTGCTCCCGGCACTGGGTGAGCACCTGGATGGTGACGTCGTCCGGGATCATGTCCTGCTCGATGAGCTGCCGGACGAAGTCGAAGTCGGTCTGGCTGGCCGACGGGAAGCCGACCTCGATCTCCTTGTAGCCCATCTGGACCAGCAGCTGGAACATCCGGCGCTTGCGCTCGGGCGACATCGGGTCGATCAGGGCCTGGTTGCCGTCCCGCAGGTCCACGGCGCACCAGCGCGGCGCGGCGTCGACGTGCCGGGTGGGCCAGGTGCGGTCCGGCAGGTCGACCCGGAACTGCTCGCGGTAGGGCTGGTAGCGGTGGTACGGCATCCGGCTCGGGCTTTGCCGGGCGATCGGATCGGTCTCAGCGTCGGTGACAGGTTGAGCCATCTCAGAGTGCTCCCTGGAACATGTGGCGTCAGCAGATCGGAAGGTGTCGGCGAGATGCCGGGCGACGGTGCGCGGCGGTGCCGAGAAGAAGTTCGGATGTGCTGGACGGCGCGATGCGACTCCGCGACGAGGTGCCGGCCGGTCAGGCCTCGTCGCGGCGGCTAAGGAGGAGAAGCGCCCGCCACATGACCAAGTAACCGTACGTGATGCGGCGAGGAGCGGGAAGGTAGGTCCGGATTATGGGACCGGGGTCATGACCTGCTCGGGGGCCACGGCACTCAGTCGCGGCGTCCGTTCGGCCCAGCCCACCACGGGTACGATCGCCAGCCCGACCAGCGCGAAGATCGCTGCCGCCGGTATCCAGCCCCACCCGCCGGTCGTCACCCCGAGCGCGGTCAACCCCGCCGGCGCGATCAGGTACTGCACCTGCGTGCCGAGCCGGAACGCCCCCACGTACGCGCCGCGCTGTGCGGCCGGCGGCAGGGTGGCGGTGAGCCCCCAGGTGCCCGCCGACTCGATCAGCTCGGCCAGGATCAGTAGCGTCGCGGCCGACACCAATACGACCAGGGTGAGCGCGCCCCGGGTCACCCCGGAGATCGGCAGGACCAGACAGAACAGGGCTATCAGTAGGGCACCCCGGCGGGAGGCCCGGGCCGCGCCCGGCGCAGTGTCGGCGTCCCGGCTGGCGCGTACCTGGAGCAGCACGATCAGGACCGTGTTGAGCAGGACCAGCCCGGCGATCACCGTCTTCGGGGCGTCGGTGTGGGTGAGGATCCAGAGCGGCAGCACCGTCAGGTAGAGCGTCTGGTGCGCGGTGAGCAGCCCGGAGAGCAGGGACACCGCCATGAACGGGCGGTCCCGGAGCACGGCGAGCCGGCCCATCGGCTCCACCGGCCGAGTCGTCTGGGGCAGCCGGGGCAGTCGCCGTACGAAGAGAGCTGTCACCAGGAACACCGCCGCGATGAACCAGACCATCCCCCGGTACGTCGCCATCGTGTCCACCGCCAGCACCAGGCCGCTGATCACCGCACCCAGCCCGAATCCGACGTTCAGCGACGAGCGCTGGTACGCCATCGCGGTGACCCGTTCGGCCGGGGGGAGTGCGTTGATCGAGTAAACCTGCCGGGCCACCCCGGTCGCGGCGTCCACGGCGGCCAGCGCCATCACCACGGCGAGAAAACCGGCGAAGCCGCCCACGAACGGGTAGGTCGCGAAGAGCGCCGCGTCCAGCACCAGCCCGAAAATCCAGACCCGCTGCGGTCCGTACCTGTCGGTGAGTCCGCCCAGCGGCACCGTACCCAGCAGCGACACCCCCGCCGCGATGGACAGCCCCAGCCCGACCTGGGCGGCGCTGAGCCCGAGCGCCCGGGTGAAGAAGACGGCGCTGCCGGCCTGGAACAGGCCGCCGCCGACGGCGCCGACCATGGCCTGCACCGCCAGGGCGCGGGTCAGCCCAGCCGGCGGTACGACGTTTCGGACGGCGGTGCGGATGGTGTCTCTGGCCCCCATGACCGGTGAGTGAAGCGTGCCCCCACGGGCCCGGTCGAGTCTTTTAGGCTGGACCGAATCCTGAGCCCGGGGGTGCGTGTGTCCGAGTTGCGGTTCAGCCTGGCCGACGTCGCGGGAGTGCGGCTCGCCGTGTCGCCGGCCAACGAGACGGTCATGAGCATGTGGGCACTGGCCAGCCCGGTCCGCTACGCGGTGCACCTGCCCTGGATCGACCGGGCCCGGGTGACGTTGCGTCGTCCAGAGGTGGCCCGCCGGGTCCGACCGCTGGTGGAGCTGACCCGGCCGCGTTGCTGGCTGCCCGACTTCCTCACCCCGGCGGCCCGGCCGAACATGGAGATGGCCGAGCAACTCGACCAGATCGCGGCGACGCCGCCGGACGTGGTGGTCCGGGATCTGCTGGCGACCACCCCGAGCCGACCGTTGAGCCCGTTCGGGCGGGCGCTGCTCGCCGATCCTCGTGGGCTGCTGCCGCAGCTCATCGGCGCGGTGCGGGTCTGGTACGACGAGGCGATCGCCCCGGACTGGCTGCGGATGCGCGCGCTGCTCGACGCCGACGTGGCGTACCGCGCCGCTCAGCTCGCCGAAGGCGGTGCCGGTCGGCTGTTCGAGCAGCTCCACCCGAGCCTGCGCTGGCTCGGCGACCGGGTGGTCACCGACGACCCGTTCAAGCGGGACTTCGACCTCCGCGATCGCGGGCTGGCGCTGAATCCGGGCGTGTTCACCGACCGGAGGGTGCTGTGGAACCTGCTGGAGGACTCGGTGCCGGCCGGGGCGTACCCGGTCCGGGCGGTCGGGACGCTCTGGGAGGCGACCGCGACGCCGCCCGGTGACCCGCTGGCACGCGTGGTCGGCCCCGGCCGGGCCGCGCTGCTGCACCTGCTCGACATGGCGACGACCACCACCGACCTGGCCCGACTCACCGGGATGTCCGCCGGAAACGTCTCCCAGCACCTGGCCGCCCTGCACGCCGCCGGCCTGGTCTCCCGGTCCCGACAGGGTCGGCACGTCCTCTATCGCCACACTGATGCCGCGAAGGTCCTGCTCCGGGCCAGCCGCGGCGGGTGACCCGATCAGGCGAGTAACAGGTCGACGACCGGGCGGCGGTGACGCAGGCCGGTCTCCCGCGCGCGCAGGTCGGCCGGGAGAGCGAACGGGTCCCCGAGCCGGCCGACAGCGGCGACCACCAGCGGGCGGACGCCGCCGGGCAGGTCGAGTTCGGTGGCGAGGCCGGTCTTGTCGAAGCGGGTGAGCTGGCGCACGTGCAGGCCGAGGGCGGTTGCCTGCAAAGTCAGGTGGGCCATCGCCTGACCGAGGTCGTATGCCGCCCGCTCGGCGTCGCCGCCGATGTGCGCGCCGACCACCAGGGTCGCGGCGTGCCGGACCCAGCCCTGGTCGCTGTCCGGGAGGTTGATCAGGATCCGTTTCCAGTTGTCGTCGTCCCGGTGGCCGAGGGCGAACCGCCAGGGCTGCCCGTTGTCCGCCGACGGCGCCCAGCGCGCCGCCTCCAGCAGCGAGGCCGCCTCGTCCGGAGTCAGGTCGGCACTCGGGTCGAAGGCCCGAGGGCTCCAGCGGAAAGCGAGCAGCGGGGTCAGGTCAGCCATGTCAAAAATCGTCCTTTACGGGTGATTCGCCACTCAGGGCGGCCTCTCGAAATGTGGTTAAACGCACCCGTAACGGAACGAAGATCAGAGCGTTCCCGCGCCCGGGCTGTCGGACGGGTCGGGCGTTGGCGGAGCCGCGGTGCCGAGCGGCTCCTCGTCCGCCACCGGACCGGCGAGCTGCACGGTGGCCGGAGCCGGACCGGGCGGAGCGGCGAGCTTCAGCGTCCCGGTCGCCGTCCGGACGCCGGTCGGCGTGCCGTCCCGGTCGTAGCAGTAGATGCCGACGTCCAACGGGGCGTTGAGCGAGGCGGAGGTGGAGTCCACCGAGTAGCAGGTGCCGGTGAGGCCCTCGGGCGTGTCGGCCGGGGCGACCGCGAGCGGCGCGCGCCGGTCGGTGAGCACGTCCAGCCAGTCGGTGAGCGGGTGCTGGACCTGCGGGTCCAGCCGACGCGGAAGCGCGTCGTCACGCTCGCCGAGGCGTACGCAGCGCGCCGGCTCCGGCCACCCCGTTGACGGCAGGGCGCACTGGAACAGCCCGTCGGCGGTGGCCGCCAGCGAGACGTCGGCGGTGCCCCCCAGCGCGCCACCCGGCACGTCCACCCGCCAACTGCCGTCATTCGCGCTGGTGAACACGATGGTGCGGTCCGGTTGACCGGCCCGGCTGAATGCGTACCGCGCCACCAGGTGGCGGTCCTGGGCGGCAGCTGCGAGCGCGGCCAATTCGTCCCGGGCCGCGTCCACCTCCACCGGCCCGGGATCGATGGGCGGCGGGGGCGAGGGCTGCTCGCTGGTGCAGGCGACCAGGAGCGCCGGCAGGGCGAACAGGAGCGGCCCGAGCACGCGGCCGGCCGAGCGGGTGAGGACGGGCACCGGCCCATTCTGGTGGGTCCCGGCGGCCGGTGGGGGCCGTCGCGTACGCGGCTCGCCCCGGCGTGTCGGGCCGGACCGCGCCCGCGTACCGCCCGAGCCCGCGGACCGGGCCGCCCGCGCCGCCCCCGGCCCGGTCGGGCCGGATGGTGGGATCACCCGACCCGGCGTGGCGGCCCGCCCGATACCCTCAAGGGGTCTGACACGCGCCGCCGGCCCCGGTTCCGGCGGCGTCGGCACGCTCAGGGTCACTGGGAGGGAGTGCACCGTCGTGGCACTCGTGGTGCAGAAGTACGGCGGGTCCTCCGTCGGCAACGCCGAGCGGATCAAGCGGGTGGCCGAGCGCATCGTCGCCGCCCGCAAGGCCGGCGACGACGTGGTGGTGGTGGTCTCCGCGATGGGTGACACCACCGACGAGCTCCTCGATCTGGCCAACCAGGTCAGCCCGCTGCCACCGGGCCGCGAGCTGGACATGCTGCTCACCGCCGGGGAACGGATCTCCATGGCGCTGCTGGCCATGGCCATCCACAACCTGGGGTACGAGGCACGCTCGTTCACCGGCTCGCAGGCTGGCGTGATCACCACTTCGGTGCACGGCCGCGCGCGGATCATCGACGTCACCCCCGGGCGGCTCAAGGGCGCGCTCGACGAGGGCGCGGTGGTCATCGTGGCCGGCTTCCAGGGCGTCTCGCAGGACACCAAGGACGTCACGACGCTGGGCCGAGGCGGTTCCGACACCACGGCCGTCGCGCTCGCCGCCGCGCTGCGCGCCGATGTCTGCGAGATCTACACCGACGTCGACGGCATCTTCACCGCCGACCCGCGGATCGTGCCCAACGCCCGGCACATCCGCCACATCACGTACGAGGAAATGCTGGAACTGGCCGCGTGCGGCGCGAAGGTTCTGCACCTGCGTAGCGTGGAGTACGCCCGGCGGGCGGGGTTGCCGATCCACGTCCGTTCGTCATACTCGACCAACACCGGCACGATGGTCACCGGATCGATGGAGGACCTTTCCGTGGAGCAGGCACTGATCACAGGGGTCGCGCACGACCGCAGCGAGGCCAAGATCACAATCGTCGGGGTGCCCGACGAGCCGGGTGCCGCCGCGCGGATCTTCGACACCGTCGCCGGCGCCGAGATCAACATCGACATGATCGTGCAGAACGTCTCCACCGAGGGCACCGGCCGGACGGACATCTCGTTCACCCTGCCCAAGACCGACGGTCCGACCGCGATGGCCGCGCTCAGCAAGATCCAGGAGCCGGTCAAGTTCAAGGGCCTGCTCTACGACGACCACGTCGGCAAGGTCTCGCTGATCGGCGCCGGCATGCGCTCGCACCCCGGTGTGGCCGCCGGCTTCTTCGCGGCCCTCGGCGCGGCCGGGGTCAACATCGAGATGATCTCCACTTCCGAGATCCGGGTCTCCGTGGTCTGCCGGGACACCGACCTCGACGCCGCCGTCCGCGCCATTCACGACGCGTTCGAGCTGGGCGGCGACACCGAAGCCGTGGTCTACGCGGGGACGGGTAGGTAGCGCCGATGACGGCGCTGCCCACCCTCGCCGTGGTCGGAGCGACCGGTGCCGTCGGCACCGTGATGTGTGAGCTGCTCACCGGGCGTCGCAACGTCTGGGGCGAGATCCGGCTGCTCGCCTCGGAGCGTTCGGTCGGGCGGCGGGTGCGCTGCCGGGGCGAGGAGCTCGTCGTCCAGGCGCTGACCCCGGAGGCGTTCGACGGCGTCGACGTGGCGATGTTCGACGTACCCGACGAGGTCTCCACCGAATGGGCGCCGGTCGCCGTCGCCCGTGGCGCGGTCGTGGTCGACAACTCCGGTGCCTTCCGGATGGACCGGGACGTTCCGCTGGTGGTTCCGGAGATCAACCCGGAGCAGGTCCGCAACCGGCCCCGGGGCATCATCGCGAACGCCAACTGCACCACCCTCGCGATGATCGTCGCGGTCGCCCCGCTGCACCGCGAGTACGGCCTGCGGGAGTTGGTGCTCGCCTCCTACCAGGCGGTGTCCGGGTCCGGTCAGGCCGGCGTGGACATCCTCCACGACCAGCTCGTCAAGGTCGCCGGGGATCGCTCGCTCGGATCCCGCACCGGCGACGTACGGCAGGCGGTCGGCGACGACGTGGGTCCGTTCCCGGCGCCACTGGCGCTCAACGTGGTGCCCTGGGCCGGCTCACCGGCCGACGGCGGCTGGTCGTCCGAGGAGATGAAGATGCGCAACGAGTCGCGCAAGATCCTCGGGCTGCCCGACCTGAAGGTCTCCGCCACCTGCGTCCGGGTGCCGGTGGTGACCGGCCACTCGGTGGCCGTGCACGCGGTCTTCGCCACCGAGGTGGACGCCGAAGGTGCCCGCGAGGCGCTGCGCAACGCCCCCGGGGTGATCCTGGTCGACGACCCCGCCGCCGGTGAGTTCCCGATGCCGATCGACGCCGTCGGCACCGACCCGTCCTGGGTCGGCCGGATCCGCCGCGCCCTCGACGACCCGCGCGCCCTCGACCTCTTCATCACCGGCGACAACCTGCGCAAGGGTTCGGCCCTGAACACCGCCCAGATCGCCGAACTCCTGGCCAAGGAACTGACCGCCTGAGCCGGCCCGTCCGGCCCTCCCGCCCGGACGAGCCGGGAGCCGGGTCAGGCGGCGGCCAGGTGGACGCCGTCTCTTCCCTGGCGCTTGACGGCGTAGAGGGCCTGGTCGGCGCGGCGGAGGGTGAGATCGGGCGACTCGCCGGGGCGGGGTAGTGCCACGCCCACGCTGATCGTGCGGCCGGTCCGCCGAGCCGCCTCGGTCAGCCGCTCGGCGATCCGGACTGCCTCCTCCGGGCGGCTCACCTCGATCACCGCGACGAACTCGTCACCGCCGATCCGGTACAGCTCGTCGCCGTGCCGCAGCGCCCCCTCCAGCGCCCGGGCCAGGCCGACCAGCACCCGGTCGCCGGCCTGGTGGCCGTACGTGTCGTTGACCGTCTTGAAACCGTCCACGTCGATCGCGAGCAGGGCCGTACGGCCAGGGGTGGCGGCCGCGATCCGCTGCCCGAACGGGCCGGTGTGCCGCAGCCCGGTCAGCGGGTCGGAGCTGGCCTGTTCCAGTAGCCGGGCCAGCGTGCGCAGCCGGTCCAGGCTGGTCCAGGCCTGCCGGGCGAGCAGCTCCATCAGACTGACCGTGGTCGGGTCGGGGCGCAGCAACCGCTCGTCGGCGACCAGCAGTAGCCCGCCCGCGTCCGTCGGCCCGACGGGAACGGCGACCAGCGTGCGCACCCCGGCCCGGGTCAACGGCCGGTAGTCCTCGGTCGGTGGCTGACCCGCCTCGCCCAGCGTGTACCCGGCGCCGTACCGGTGCGCCCGGTCGACCATCCGACCGAGCGCGGCCGGACCCGCCTCGGTCAGCTCGGCCCGGATCCGGGTCTCCAACTCGCCCGGGACCAGCGGCGACGGCCGCAGGAGGGCACCCTCCGGCCCGGCGATCAGCAGCACCGCGGTGGAGAGGGTGGAGACCTCCCGGGCGGCGCAGCTCGCCGCGCCCATCAGCTCCCGTTCGGTCGGCGCGGACGAGAGCGCGGCGGCGTGCCGGAGCAGCTTCTCGCTGCGGCTCTCCGCTGGCGGGCCGCCGAGCGCGACGATGCGCGCACCGAGCCGGGCGGCCAGCCGCTGCGCGGTCTCCCGCCACGGCTCCAGGTCGACCGGCCCGCTCCACTGCAGGTCGAGCACGCCGATCGCCCGGCCGGACGGATCAAGCAACGGCACGCACAGCTCCGCGGTCACGTCCGGGCGTACCGGCAGGTAGTCCGGGTCGGCGGTGACGTCCGGGACGACGGCCGCGACGCCGGTCGCGTACACCCGGCCGACGATCCCGGTCCCCGGCGGCACGGTGGCGAAGACCTGCCAGGCGCCGGTCGCCGCGACGCAGCGCAGCCGGTCGTGGACCTGGAGCAGCACGGAGATGGTCGCCGGGGTGTAGCGGGACAGCGCGGTGACCGTCCACCGGCAGGCCTCTTGCGCGCTCGACGCCATCGGCAGGCGGACGGTGACGTCACGGATGACTCGCTGATGATCCACTCGCACGTCGTTCCAGGTCGGGGAGGGGCCGGCCGGCGCCAAGCCACACGATCAAGCGTACCCACGGTCGCCCGGAGCCGGCCGAGCTTCGTACACATGTGCCATCCACAGGCTGTGGACGCAGCCTGTGGGCGGCGCGGGCCCCCGGACGGCGCCGGGCGGCGATAGCGTGGAGCCTCCGGCACCCAGGAGGCGGGCCATGCTCATCGCCCAGCTCAGTGACCCCCATCTGACCACCGGCGTGCTCGCCGCCGAGCGGGCCGCCGGGCTGCACAGCGCGCTCGGGCGGGTGCTCGCGCTGCGGCCTCGACCGGACTGCGTGGTGATCACCGGCGACCTGGTCGACCACGGCCGACCCGACGAGTACGCGGTGCTCCGCGAGCTGATCGGCCGGTTCCCGCTGCCGGTGCACCTGGTCGCCGGCAATCACGACGATCGGGAGTCCCTGCTCGACGCCTTCGGCGGCACGCCCTGGCTCGGCGGCGGATTCTCCGCCTACTACCACGTCGACCATGCGGCGGCGACCGTCGTGGTGCTCGACTCGCTCATCCCCGGCAGCGACGGCGGCCAGCTCGGCGAGGAGCAGCTCGGCTGGCTCGACGGCGTGCTGGCCGGCCGGCCCGAGGTGCCCGCGGTGGTCTGCCTGCACCACCCGCCGGTCGCGGTCGGCATTCCGGCGGCCGACGCCGTCCGGCTCGCCGACGGGGACGCGTTGGCCGAGGTGATCGGCCGGCACCGGCACGTCGTGCGGGTCGCCGCCGGGCACCTGCACCGCCCGGTCACCACGGGGTACGCCGGCACCGTGCTCACCGTGGCGCCCAGCACCTGGCGGCAGAGCACGCTCACCATGAGCGCCGACGAGCTGATCGGCTGGGTCGCGAGCCGACCGCCTTCCTGCTGCACGCGGTAGAGCCGGGCGGCTGCGTGACGCACACTGTGCAGGTGAGCCACTCCGCCGGCCAGACGTGCGGCTTCTGAGCGCGCCCGTCGTGGTCGACGCCGAAGAGCGGCTGGTCTGGTACGTCGCCTACGGCTCGAACATGCGCGCCGCCCGGCTGGCGTGGTACATCGACGGTGGCTGCCCACCCGGTGGGCGCCGGACCTACCCGGGCTGCCGGGACCGCCGTCCACCGAGCCGGTCGGTGCCGGTGTCGCTGCCCGGCGGGATCTACTTCGCCGGGGAGTCCGGCGCCTGGACCGGCGGGATGGCGTTCTACGACCCGCAGCTGCCGGGCGTGGCCGCCGCCCGCGCCTACCTGGTCACCCTCAATCAGTTCACCGACATCGCGGCGCAGGAGATGTACCGGCCAGCAGGTGACACCGCCGACCTGACCCCGGCGACCGGTGCGGCGATCGACGCGGCCGTCGCCGACGGGCGAGCCACGCTCGGCCCGGGGCGCTACGAGACGCTGGTCTGCCCGGGCCACCGCGCTGGGGCCCCGATGCTCACCTTCACCGCGCCGGAGCCGGCGTCCGCCGTGCGCTGCCGTCCACCGGCGCCGGTCTACCTCGGCATGATCGCCCGTGGGCTGCACGAGTCGCACGGCTGGCCGGCCGAGCGGATCGTCGGCTACCTGGCACGGCGCCCCGGGGTCGCGGACGGCTGGCCGCCCGACGCCGTGGCGGCGCTGGTAACCGAGGCACTCGCCGTCGGGTGACCGCCGCGCGTCGTGGACCGCGTCCTTTCTGGATTGCGGCGTCGTCAACGGACGCTCAGGTCGATCCCGTCGGCCGCCCCTCCGGGCCGTCCGGTGTATTCGCAGCTCCGATGTGCTCGCCGGGTCGACCGGTGGGCTTCTGGATGAGAGGCTGTCCGGGCGGGCGGCGATCCCCACCGCCGGCATCCGCGATCGACCCTTCCGACGGCGTCGGTCGGCGGCCCGGTCGACCCACAGTCCGGGCACCGTACGCGCCGATTCTCACGAGGAGTTCCATGTCCATCCCCGGGATGCGTCGGGCCGCCGTCGGCCTGACCGCGCTCGCGCTGGCCGCGTTCGGCGCGGTCGCCACAACCCCCGAGCAGGCGGACGCGAGGCCGAAGCCGGTCGACGTCACCCTGCTGGCCCTCAACGACTTCCACGGCAACCTCGAACCGCCGAGCGGCTCCAGCGGCACCATCGCCGGGCAGGCCGCGGGCGGCGTCGAGTTCCTGGCCACCCACCTGGCCGAGCTGCGCGCCGCCGCCGAGAAGAAGAACACCATCACGGTCGCCGCCGGTGACCTGATCGGCGCGTCCCCGCTGCTCTCCGCGGCGTTCCACGACGAGCCGACCATCGAGGCGCTGAGCATGGCCGGCCTGGACTACGCCAGCGTCGGCAACCACGAGTTCGACGAGGGCGCGGCCGAGCTGCTGCGGATCCAGAACGGCGGCTGCCACCCGGTGGACGGCTGCGCCGACGGCACCCCGTACCGGGGCGCCAGCTTCAAGTACCTGTCCGCGAACGCCTTCAAGACCGCGACCGGCAAGCCGCTGATGGCGCCGTACGCGATCCACAAGGTGCAGGGCGTCAAGGTCGGCTTCATCGGGATGACCCTGGAGGGCACCCCGGAGATCGTCAGCCAGCAGGGCGTCGCCGGCCTCACGTTCGCCGACGAGGCGGTCACCGCCAACCGGTACGCCCGCGAGCTGCGCCGCAAGGGCGTGGAGACGATCGTCGTCCTGCTGCACGAGGGTGGCACCCAGGCCGCGACCGGCGGTATCAACGACTGCGTCGGCATGACCGGCCCCATCGTGGACATCGCCAACCGGATGGACCCGTCGATCGACGTGGTGGTCAGCGGGCACACCCACCAGGCGTACAACTGCGACATCAACGGCAAGCTGGTCACCAGTGCCAGCTCGTTCGGCCGCCTGGTCACCGACATCGACCTCAAGATCGACCGTCGAAGCGGGGACGTGATCTCCGCCGCGGCGAACAACGTCGTGGTCAGCCGGGACGTCGCCAAGGACCCGAAGCAGACCGCTCTGATCGACCGGTACAAGACGGTGCTCGGCCCGGTCGCCGACCGTCAGGTCGGCGAGACCACCCAGGCGATCACCCGCGCCCAGGAGACCCTCTTCGGTACGACCATGGGCGAGTCCGCGCTGGGCAACGTGATCGCCGACGCGCAGCTCGCCGCCACCGACGACGAGCAGAGCGCGGTCGCCGCGTTCATGAACCCGGGCGGGGTGCGAGCCGACCTCGACGCCGGACCGGTCACCTATGAGGAGGCGTTCACGGTGCAGCCGTTCGCCAACAACCTGGTGACGCTCGACCTGACCGGCGCACAGCTCTACTGCGTACTCGAGCAGCAGTTCGTCACCGGCCGCACGCTGTACCCGTCCGCGACGGTCGGCTACGTGGTCGACCCGAACGGCACCACCGGCACCGCCGCCGACCCGTGCGTCGGCACCCGCGTCGTCCGGGGCAGCCTCACCTTCGGTGGCACCGCGGTCGACGCCGCCGCCACCTACCGGGTGACGGTGAACAACTTCCTGGCCGGCGGTGGCGACGGGTTCAGCGCCCTCACCGGCGGCACGAATCTGGTCACCGGGCAGATCGACCTGGACGCGTTCGTGGCGTACCTGACCGCGCGGTCGCCGGTCTCCGCTCCGACGCTGGACCGGATCCGCACCACCGCCGAGGTTCCCGCCGCCTGACGGGCGACCCCGCGACGATCGGGCCCCGGAGCATCCGCTCCGGGGCCCGACCCGTTCCGGAGTACGACGCCACGGTCGCGGGCGTGGTCAGGCGGTGGCGGGTGTCGGCTCGGGGGAGGTTGCGCCGGTCGTGACGCGGCCGTCCTGCTCGGGGGTGAGCAGCCGGCGCAGCGAGAGCGCCACCAGGGAGGCCACCAGGCAGCCGCCGACCACCACCGCCACCCAGACCATGCCGTTCGCGGCACCGATGAGCGGGCCGGCGGTCACTGGACCGATCACGCCGCTGACTCCGAAGATCATCGAGCTCATGGCGTTGTACCGGCCGCGCAGCTCATCGGTGGCCAGCGCGTTGGTCAGCGCCGGCATCACCGGCGACAGCATCGTCTCGCCGAAGCCGAAGATCGCCGAGCAGGCCACCACGCACAGGGCGGCCACCAGGGCGTTTCCGGTGCTGACCAGGCCGGCCGCGCCGAGAACCAACCAGGCGGTGGCGAACACCGCGCCGACCACCGCGAGCGCGGCGGTGCGGCTGCGCCCCTCGATCCGGCGGATCACCAGCAGCTGGGCGAGCACGATCATCACGGTGTTGGCCGCGAGCGCCCAGGCCACCACCCGGGGGCTGACCTCGGCGACCCGCACGGCGTACGCGGCGAAGCCCACCTCGATCTGGGCGTACCCGCATGTGGTGAGGACCAGTCCGAAGATCACCAGCCGGCGGAACGGGCGGTCGCGGAGCACGGTCAGGTAGCCGCCGGCCGACGGCTCGCCGCCCGTCCGACGTTTGCCGAGGCGGTGGCCGACGCCCGGCAGGGTGAGCAGGATCAGCGCCGGCATCAGGTAGCTCACCGCGTCCAGCAGGTAGATCACCTGGAAGGTGCCCGGCCGGGCGGTGTCGATGATCGCGCCGGAGGTCATGCCGCCGATACCGATGCCGAGGTTGAGCAGGGCGAAGTTCAGACCGAAGACCCGCTGCCGCTCGCCGTCGTCGGTCAGCGAGGCGAGGATCGTGTTCTGCCCGGACCAGATCGCCGAGCTGCCGATCGCGATCACCGTCATCACCAGCAGGGCCGAGCCGGTCGAGTGGACCAGCGCCAGTGAGCCGGTGCCCACCGCCTCGACCAGCAGGCACGGCACCACCACCCGGCGGGCGCCGAACCGGTCGATCAGTGTCCCGCCCAGCGGCGACAGGGCCAGGGTGACCGCGCCGTACCAGCCGATCACCAGGCCGGCGCGGGTGTCGGTGAGCCCGCGCACGTCGGTCAGGTAGATGAACAGGAACGGCAGGGTCAGCCCGCGCCCGATCGCCGACAGCAGGGTGCCGAGGAGGATCCGGCGAGCTTCCGAACGGCGGGGCAGGGAGCGACGCAGCATGTCCGGCATTCTGTTCGCCGGGTGTGACGGTTGGCGAACCGATTACGGCGCTTCCCGCGCACGAGGCGGTGGGTCCGTGACGGAGCCCACGCCCCGGTCCGTCCAGCCCGGCGGCACGCACGGTCGGTGCGGATGCCAGCCGTCGGTGTGCTCTGCCATGCTGGCGCCGTGAGTGTGACCTGGCGACATCTGCCCGCACCGGCCCGTGAGATCGCCGTCGCCGCCGGCGAGGCCGTCGCCGCCGCACAACAGCGCGACCCCACGGCGTACGAGGCGGCCGTGCAGCGGCTCACCGGTGCCGACCGGTCCGGCCTGGTGCTCGGCGCGGCGGTCCGGCTGCTGTTGGAGGAGACACATCCGGACGGGCTGGACGGCGACGACGTCCGCCAGGTGCTGGAGGCCTGCGTTCGCTCGGCCGCCGGCTGGCTACCGGAGGTCGACCCGCACGTGGTGCTGGTGCTGCTCGCCGGGGCGCTCGGCGTGTACGACCCGGGCGACGACGACAACCCGCCGGGCCCGATGGCGGTCGCCCGGCACGCCCCGCTGCTCGTCGCCGACCTGCTGTCGACCGCCGGCCGGCCGCTCGACGGCTACCTGGCCACCGCGTTCGCCGAGATCGAGCGCACCGAGCGGCAGGACTGACGCCACGCCCGATCCGGCTACCCCCGGGTCATGCCGGCTCGGGTGCCCGCTGCGCCACCACCTCCAGGTACTCCGCCGGGATCCGTACCGTGCCGTCGCTGGCGCGGTTGTGCGTCCGGGCAAGTTCCACCAGGTCGGCGTGCAGTTGCGGGCGCCGCTCCTCGGGCAGCGCCTCGAACGCCTTCAGCGTCGGCCCGTAGTTGGCCCGGAAGAAGTCCGCGAACTCCTCCGGGGTGCCGAAGCGGAAGACGAACTCATGGCGTACCGCCCGCAGTTCGCCCACGGACCCGCCCAGCAGCTCGCGGACCCGGCCCTCGTCGCCCCACTGGACCGGCGGGCGTAGCCCGGCCGGCGGCGGCACGTGCCGCCCGACCGTGCGGAACAGTTCGCCGATGAATCCCTGGGGCGTCCACGACGCCAACGCCACCGTGCCGCCGGGTCGGCAGACCCGGAGCAGCTCCGCCGCTGCCCGCTCCTGGTCCGGCGCGAACATCACGCCGACGACGGAGAGCACCGCGTCGAAGGAACCGTCGGGGTACGCCAGCCGCTCCGCGTCGCCGGTCACGAAGGTGACCGGCAGCCGCTCCGCCGCCGCCCGGGCGTGGCCACGCTCCAGCAGTTCGGGTACGTAGTCGACGCCGGTCACCACGCAGCCGCAGCGGGCGGCGGCGATGGCGGCGTTGCCGGTGCCGGTCGCCACGTCCAGCACCCGGGCGCCGGCCGGCAGGTCGGCTGCCGCCACCAGCCACTCGGCGATCGGGTGGATGAGCGCGGCGACCGCGCCGTAGTCGCCGCTGGCCCAGGTCACCTGCTGGCGTGCCTTCACAGCGCTGAGATCGAGTGCGGTGGTCATGTGGTCCCCCCTCGGACGGATCGTTGTGCCACCGACGCTAGGTGGGGCGCTGCCCTGGGGGATCGGCAGAAACACCTATTTTGGCGGCACCAGGCCCTGCCGGCGGGCCGCCGCGGCCGCCTGACCGCGGCTGAGCACGGCGAGCTTGTCCAACACCGCCGACACGTGGTGACCGACGGTCCGGGTGGAGAGCGACAGCCGGGCCGCGATCTCGGCGTTGCTCAGCCCCTCGGCGAGCAGCGCGAGCACCTCCCGCTGCCGGGCGGTCAGGCCCGTCGGGTGTGCGGCCGTCGCCGGGCGCGGCCCCCGTGGCACCCGAGCCATCCCGCGTCCGCGCAGCTCGGCCCGGAACCGCCGGGCCACGGCGACCGCACCAAGCCCGTCCAGGATCCGCAGCGCCTCGCCGGCCGCCAGGTCGTCGCCACAGGCCAGCGCCTCGGCCCTGGAGTACGGGCAGCCGAGCTGGTGCCACTCCTCGGCCGCACCGGCCCAGTCGCCCTCGATCAGCCGCCGGTACGGGGACGCCAGCGCCCCGGTGTCCCCGACCGGCTCCCCGGCCCGCCACAGCCAGTACGCCAGCTCCCCGGCGAACCACGGTTGCCCGGCCTCGACCGCCAGCCCGTGGACCCGGAGCAGCTCGGCGGCTGCCCGTGTCGGCTCGCCGGCCAGCCAGTGCCGTTCCGCCAGCGCCGCGGCCACCGGCACGACGAACTGGAGTTCGCGGCTCTGCGCGGCCCAGCGGGTCGCGCCGTCCAAGTGGTGTGGCCCGGCCCGGCCGCCGCACCGGGCGTCCAGCCGGCTCAGCGTGACCAGTGCCGGGGCCAGACTCGCGCCGGGCTGCTCGGTGCCGCTCAACGCCTGCTCGGCGTCGGCGCGGGCGCCGGACCAGTCTCCGGTGGCCAGCCGCAGCCGGGCGCGGTAGCCGAGCAGATGGCGGGAATACCCGTCGAGGTCCCGGGTGGTGGTGAAGCGCAGCGCGCGATCGAGCGCCTCGGCAGCCGGCGTCAGCCGGTGCCAGTCCACCGACACGGTCGCGAGATTGACCAGCGCGCGGGCCGCGTGGTCGTCGAGGTGGTGGGCGGCGGCCAGCGTGTGCCCGCGTTCCAGCTCGATGACCCCGGCGACGTCGCCGCGTTGAAGGCGCGCCGAGCCGACGTTGACCAGCGCGTGGGCCTCGGTCTCCACGTCGCCGAGCCGCCGGGCCAGCTCCCGGGCCCGGCCACCCCAGTCGATGGCCCGGTCGATGTCGTCACCGAGCATGAGCAGCTGCGACATGTTGCTGTACGCCATGGCCAACTGCACGCCGGGGGGCGTGGACTCCAGCACCTGGACGGCGCGGGTGCCCGCCGCCCGGGCTGCCGTGCTGTCCCCGGTCCACCAGGAGAGCCGGGACACCCAGCGCAGGTTCTCACCGATCCGCAGCGGCTCGCCCTCGGCCTCCCGCAGGGCCAGCGCGTCCCGCCGTGCGGCGAGCGCCTGCGCGCCCAGCCCGGCCAGATATGCCGCGGTCCCGTACGCCTCCAGCAACGCGGCACGACGTGGCGGCGGCAGACCCGCGGCGTGCGGGAGCGCGACGGTGTAGTGGTCCGCCGCCTGCCGGTGCGCCCCCGCCCGGCTCGCCCGCTGCGCCGCCACGGGCGCCCAGCGCAGAACCGCCGTGGGATCGTCAGCGTGGTGCGCGTGGTGCACCAGCCGGGCGGCGTCGACGTCGGCCCGTGGCGTGAGCCGGGCCAGCACGGCCGCGTGCAGCGCGGCCCGGCGCACCGGGGACAGTGACTCGCGCACCGCCCGGCCCAGCAGCTCGTGCCGGAACGCCACCCCGTTGCCCGCCGGCACCAGCACGCCCCGGTCCAGGCTCTCCTGCACGGCAGCCGGCGGATGATCGACCAGCAGGTACGGCTCGGCCCGGGACGGGACCACCGAGACCAGGGCGGCGACCTCCCGCGCTGGCGGCGACAGCGCGGCCAGCCGGGCCAGCACCAGATCGCGTACGGTCGGCGGCACACCCGGACCGGTCGCGGCCAGCACCTCGGTGACCAGCAGCGGGTTGCCCCCGGTGGCCTGGTACAACCCGGCCGGGGCGCGGCCGGCGCGGCGGGCCAACGCCGCGACGGCGTCCGTGGACAGGGCGGGCAGCGGCAGCCGGTGGACCAGCGGCCGGGGCAGGCCGGCGAGCACGCCGTGCAGCGGATGCTCCGCTCCGACCTCGTCGTCGCGCAGGGTGAGTACGAGTAGCGCCGGGTGGCGTGCCAACCGTCGCCCCAGGTACGCGATCAGGTCCAGAGTGGCCCCGTCCGCCCAGTGCGCGTCCTCCACCACCATCACCGCCCGGCGCCCGGGCCGGGGACCGGTCAGCTCGTCGAGGAGCGCGTCGAACACCGTGCCGCGGCGTTCGGCCTCCGCCGCCGCGTGCAGCGCGGTCAGTCGCTCCGCGAGTACGCCGCCGACCTGACGGGCGATGTCGTGCAGTGGGCCGAGTGCCCGGGGCGTCAGCAGCGGGTCGCAGCTGCCCCAGAGCACCCGGGCACGTGGCTCGGCCGTCGCCGCGAACGCGTTGACCAGGGCGGACTTGCCGGCACCCGCCTCGCCGGCGACGAGCGCGATCGCGCCGCCGGGGGAGGCCAGCAGCCTGTCCAGGGTGGCGAGCGCGTTCGCGCGCTCCAGCAGCTCCATCAGGGTCGATGCTAGTCAGCAGGGCGCCCGGCCGGTGTGCGGCGGAGACGCTCGACGTGCTCAACCGACACCTCGGCGCAGGCCTGCTCGACGACGGTTGGCTCCGGACGGGGGCTGAACCCCTCGTCCGGCAGCGGCTCACTGCTGCCGCGCGCCTGCGGGGGAGCCGAGCGCCTGGGGCGCGTTCGAAGATGTAGTAGACGGGGACGGCGGCGATGATGACCAGCGCCACCAGCGGACTGATGATCCGCGACCTGATGCACCCGGACGGGCCGTGGGCGTTCAACACGGGTCACAACGGCTGTCCCCGCTCAGTCGGCCAACCGCATGTCGCCGTGACGTCGTCAGCCGAGCACGTCCGTGTAACCCCGTTCCAGGTACACGGTCGACCATGACATACCGCCCGCTGCGGAGTTGGCACCGTAGCCCCTGGCCAGCAACTCCCCGGTCTGCGGGTCGAAAAGCAGATATTCCCTGCCCCAATCGCCGGGGCTCGGCTGGGGGCCTCGGCCGAGGTCGGCTGACACCACGATCCCGGTCCGTCCTGCCGGGTCAGTCTGCTCATCGCGACAGGTCACCCCCTCCGTTCCGGCAAGGAACCGCAGCAGCGCAACCCGATGGGCAAAGTCCACGACCCGCTCGTTGTTCAGCTCCGCGACGCTGACAAGCACGTGCGATGGCCCGTTCTCCCGCGCCTGGTACAGCGCCTGACCCATTGCCGCGGGTTCCGCCGCCGGCAGTGGCAGGACGCTGAAGTCTCCCGGGCGCAGGTCGTCCGTTTCGGAACCCTCCTTCGGGATCATTTCTGGGTGCTCAGCGTAGAAGTTCCGCGATGCGTCGTCCGGATAGGTCGGTGCTCCTCGCACGGTGCGCAGGCGTCCCGAGCCGTCGGCCGCGAGCCACCGCGACGTCTCCTCGCTGAACAGCACACTCACCGACTGAGTGCGGCTACCCGGTCGCAGTCCCGAGCTGCCGCTCTGCCCCCTCCGGTGCAGGTATTCATACCGTCCGGCCTTTCCGTCGTACGACGTGGCCCGCATCCGGTCCGCGATCGTGCTCAGGCAGTGGGCCGGGACGCCAGCGGCACCCGGAACAGTCGAAGGCTGGGATGATCCGAAGGGTCCGGCGGTGGGGCGGAGGACCGTGACCGTCATTGCCGCAACGGCGACCACGGCGAAGGCCGCCCCGACGGCAACGAGTCGCCGCGCCCGCCGAGCAGGTACCACCTGGTCGTAGGACGTGACGTCATTGCTGGCGAGCCGCAACACTTCCTCGACGTCACCGGCCCCCACCTCGATTCCACGTGCCGGGTCAGCGGCCTCCAGCAGCTCCCGCACTCGCTTGTTCATCGCGCTCCTCCCAGCTGGCCGTCGAGTAAGGGGGTCTGTTCGGGCTGCTCCCGGAGCATCTCGGTCAGTCGCCGTCGAGCCCGGTGCAGCCGCACTTTGGCCGTGGCCGCACCGCAGCCCAGGACCAGCGCCGCCTCGCTCAACGACGACTGCTCCCAGCCGACCAGCCGCAGGATCTCCTGGTCGTCGTCCGACAGCCGGCTGAGCGCCGCGCGCACATCGACCAGCCGCAGGACGCCGTCATGACGGTCCAACGCGGCAGCTTCGGTCAGCTCCACGGGCGGCGGTACGGCCCGGTGGGCACGCCAATGGTTGGCCAACAGCCGACGAGCGACCCCATACAGCCAGGGCAACGTCCGCGACGGCAGTTCCGACCGGCGCCGCCAGGCCACCAGGAACACCTCCTGGGCAAGTTCCTCCGCCGCCGTCAGACCGCCGAGTCGCCGCAGTCCGTAGCGCACGACGTCCGGATAGTGCCGTGCGTAGATCCCGCGGAACCAGTCGGCTCCCCGGGCGTCGACTTCCCTCATACCCCTACTTGTGTCGGTCGGCGGCCGGGGGTTACAGGACCGGACCGTATCCGCTTGCCCGCGTCGCTTGCTGCCTTCTGGCTGCTTCCGGCAGGACAGTGAGCGCCGGAAACGAATCAAGGCCCCTCGGTGGAGGGGCCTTGACCTTTACCTCTGGTCGGGGTGGCCGGATTCGAACCGACGACCTCTTCGTCCCGAACGAAGCGCGCTACCAAGCTGCGCCACACCCCGAGGCGTGCCGACAAATAGTAGCCCACCCGCCCCGATGGTCAAACTCGGTACCCCCGGGGGTCGGACCCCGCCCGGAGCACCCAAGATCCGCGCAACTTCAGGGATGTTGCGGCCTCGCGGCGCAATGAGGCAGCAGTTTCCCTGAAGTTGCGCGGATCTTGACGCCGGGACGCCGGGACGGCGCGGGCGCGCGGGTCAGCGGGGGATCAGGGTGAGGATGGTCGCCTCTGGGGGGCAGGCGAAGCGGACCGGAGCGGTCGGGTGGGTGCCCAGGCCCGCGGAGACGTGCAGCCAGGAGTCCGAGCCCGGCCACCGGTGCAGCCCGCGCGCCATCGAGCGGGGCAGCCCGCAGTTGGTCACCAACGCCCCGACGCCCGGTACGCAGACCTGCCCGCCGTGGGTGTGCCCGGCCAGCAGCAGCCCGAAGCCGTCCGCGGCCATCCGGTCCAGCACCCGTGGTTCGGGGGAGTGCGCCAGCGCGATGGACAGGTCCGCCGAGGATGAGACCCGGCCGTCCACGGCGCCGTAGTCGTCCCGCTCGATGTGCGGGTCGTCCACGCCCACCAGGTCGATCTGCCGGCCGCCGGCCTTGAGCATGGTGCGGGCGTTGTTCAGGTCCAACCAGCCGGCGCCGGTGAACACCTGGCGCAGCTCCTCGTAGGGCAGGTCGACGCCGTCGGTGTACTCCCGGTCGGGCAGGAAGTAGGTGAACGGGTTCTTCCACACCGGCCCGGTGTAGTCGTTGGAGCCGAACACGAAGGCGCCCGGGTAGTCCAGCAGCGGTTGCAGCGCCCGCAGCACCCCGGGCACCGCGCCCGGGTGCGCCATGTTGTCGCCGGTCACCACGACCAGGTCCGGGTCGAGGGCGGCCAGCGACGCCACCCAGCGCTGCTTGCGCGCCTGGTCGGGCATCATGTGCAGGTCCGACAGGTGCAGCACGCGCAGCGGCTCCGCGTCGGCCGGCAGCATCGGTACGTCGTACCGCCGCAGGGTGAACATGTTGCGCTCGACGAGTGACGCGTACGCGAGGGTGGCCGCTCCAACCGCGGCGGTTCCGGCGGCGAGCCGGAATAGTGTGCGCTTTCGCATGCCGTTCAGGGTAGTTTGACCGTCCATGAGCACGCTGAAGGACCGCCTCACCGCCGACATGCGTTCCGCGCTCAAGGCGCGCGACGAGCTGACCACCTCCACGCTACGGATGGCCCTGGCCGCCGTCGGCACCGCCGAGGTCGCCGGCAAGGCCAAGCGCGAGCTCACCGACGACGAGGTGCTCGTGGTGCTGACCAAGGAGGCGAAGAAGCGCCGGGAGGCGGCCACCGCCTTCGCCGACGCGGGCCGCGCCGAGCAGGCGGCGAAGGAGACCGCCGAGGGTGAGGTGCTGGACCGTTACCTGCCCAAGCAGCTCTCGGACGCCGAGTTGACCGAGCTGGTGTCTGGGGCGCTCGCCGCGGGCGGCATCACCGGGAAGGCCCAGATGGGCCCGGCGATGAAGGCGGCCCAGGCCGCGGTGGCCGGCCAGGCCGAGGGTGGTCGGGTGGCCGCTGAGGTACGCCGCCAGCTCGGCCTCTGACCGGCGGCACCCAGACCAACGGGGTTCCGACACCGCGCGGTCCGGACACCGCGCGGTCCGGACACCGCGCGGTCCGGACAGGCGGTCCGGACACTGCACGGCCCTGAAACCCGCCGACGCAGTCCGGGCAGACGAAACGGGCGGGCACTCGAAGGTGCCCGCCCGTTTCGTGCGTCCTGCTCGTCGGCTCAGCCGCCCGGGCGGCCCGTGCCGGGTCGACCCGGGGTGCCGGGCTGGTTCGGCTTGTTCGGCGTGGTGTTGCCCGGCGGGGGAGCGCCGCCGCCGCTGCTGACCTGGATGGTGACCACGCCGCCCTTGATGGTGCGCCCGTCCGGGCTGGTGCCGGCGGCGGTGCCAGCCGGGCACGTCGAAGTCACCTTCGTGTCGGAGACGACCGGGTCGAAGTCGGCGTCCTTGAGCCGGGACTTCGCGCTGTCCAACGACGCGCACTTCACATTGGGGATGCTGCGCTGGTCACCCTGGGAGATCTTCTGGCCCGGCGGCTCGAACGGGATATCCGGTTTGCCCTTCATCGCGTCCCGCAGCGTCTCCCACACCGGCGGGTTGATGCCGTCCTTCTCGCCGTGCTTCATCTTGACGTTGGTCTGCGGCCAGTCCGGGTCGGCCATGATGCCGGCCACCGCGTACTGCTTGGTCATCGCGACCAGGGCTGCGGTCTTCTCCGAGTCGGTGGTGCCGGACTTGCCGGCCACCGGCGCACCGACGTCCCTCCGCACGTTGCCGGCGGTGGCTCCCGTGCACCTGGAGGTCGTCGACCGGTCACCGACCGGGCAACGGGCCGCGTCCACAGCGGCGCGGGCCACCTCGGTGCTGAACCGCTTCTCGCAGCGCGGGTTGGCGATGTCCAGCTTTTTGCCCTCCGGGTCCCGAATCTCCTGCACCGGGATCGGCTCGCAGAATTTGCCGTCCGCGGCCAGGGTGGCGTAGGCATTGGCAAGGTCCAGCGGGGTGGTCTGCGAGACGCCCAGGGTGAACGCGCCCCACTGGTGCGCCCCCCGTTCCAGGTCCAGGTCCTCCTGGGCTCGGAAGTTGATGCCCAGCCTCTTCGCGGCCTTGACCACGTTCTCCGCGCCGACCTGCTGCTGGAGTGGCACGAAGTAGGTGTTCACCGACCGGCCGAACGCGCCCCACATGGTGTGCACGCCGGCCATGCTGTCGGTCGAGTTGGTGGGGCAGTAGAAGTGGGTCCCGGCGCAGGCTGCTGGGCCTGGTCGGATGATGTACTCCGACTTGAACTGCTTCGGCGCGTTGATGGTGTAGCTGAGGGGGATGCCCTTCTCCAGCGCCGCCACGACGGTGAACATCTTGAACGTCGAGCCGGCCTGGTAGCCGGTGATGCCGTCGCCGCCGGTGAGCAGCGGGTTGACCGTCGCCGGGTAGTTGCCCCGGATGCCCTTCCTCTTCTTCGCGGGATCGCTGGAGATCCTGTTCTTCGGGTTCTTCGGGTCGTCCAGCTTGAACTGGCGGTTGACCGCGAGCGCCCGAACCCGCCCGCTGCCCGGTTCCACCACGGCGACCATGGCGGCCTCCTTGGAGGTCTCCTTCTTGGCCCTGCGAACCGCGGCGTCGGCGCCCTTCTGGGCCTGCACGTCGAGCGAGGTGATGATGGTGTAGCCGCCGCTCTTCAGCCGCCGCTCACGGTCGTACGACGTCGAGCCGAACGTCTCCTGCTGCATCCACCAGCGGTAGAAGTAGTCGCAGAAGAAGCCCCAGCTGTTGACGTTGGCGGCGACGCAGCCGTTGGGGGTGCGCTTGTCCTTCACCACCAGCTTGGTCGCCTTGGCGGCGTCGGCCTCCTGCTGGGTGATGGCCTTGATGTCGACCATGTTCTGGATGACGTAGTTGCGTCGGTCCAGTGCGAGCGGGAAGCCGGCCTTGGTGGTCGGGTCGTTGGTGGTCGGCGCCTTCACCATGCCGGCCAGCAGCGCCGCTTCCTCGATCTTGAGCTTGCTCGGCGGCTTGCCGAAGTAGACCTGGCTGGCGGCGTACACGCCGTACGCGCCGTTGCCGAACGAGGCGAGGTTGAGGTAGCGGGTGAGGATCTCGTCCTTGGAGAACTCCTTGTCGACCTGCAGGGCCAGCCGCATCTCGCGGAGCTTGCGGGCGCTGGTGTCCTCGGTCGCCGCGACCACGTCGGCCGGGTGGGTGGCCGAGTACGCGATGGCCAGCCGGACGTACTGCATGGTCAGCGTCGAGGCGCCCTGCCGGCCGGCGCTCTCGTTCTGGTTGTTGACGAACGCGCGGGCGACACCGTTGATGTCGACGCCGTTGTGCTTGTAGAAGTCGTGGTCTTCGGCCGCGATGATGGCCTTCTGCATGTCCGGCGAGATGTCGGCGAGCTTCACGTCCCGCCGGTTCTCGTCGTACATGATCGCCAGCGGTGTCTTGCCGTCCGAGGCGTACAGGTAGCCGAGCTGTGGCGCGCGGGCCACCGTCAGCTCCGTGGGCAGGGCGCCGAATGTCTCGGCGCCGGCCTTTGCGGCCAAGCCGGACATCGCCACTGCGGGGAAGGCCGCCGCGGCGACCACCACGCCGGCCAGCAGGCCACATACGAGCAGCGATGCGGCGTTGGTCAGCACATTGTGGTCACGTTTCCGCATCCAGGTCACCTCAGCAGGGTACGCGAGTAGGGAACGAGGGGGCGCTGGGGCGTTCTTCCCCATTTCCTGCGCGCGCTGCCCTCGTTGTGCTAAACGCACGACCCCCGGTGCGTGGTTGCGTCTGACCTGGCGTGAGTCTCCTCCGATCGAAGGAAGCGGCGCAGCGTTTTCGCCGACCTCGACGGGGTAACCGGCGGTCGAGCGCCCGGGAAGCCGGGAGTGTCCGGAATGATGGATTTCGCCGACAACGTTGCGTAATCAGTCGACTACAGAGCATGATGGGGGGCGGCGACAGCGCCACATGTCGTTCGCGCCGCCTTGGGGAAGGCGAGCCGGGCGATCGGGGGGAATTGCCGGCTGACGTGCAACGAGGTCGGTAGGTACTGCAAGGGGGGACGTGTACACATGGGCATGATCACTGACTGGCCGTCGCTGGCGGCGTGTCAGAACGGGGACCCGGACGCGTTGTTCGTACAGGGCGCCGAACAGAACGTGGCGAAGCGGATCTGCCGGAGCTGCCCAGTTCGGTACGAGTGCCTGGCCGACGCGCTGGACAACCGGATCGAGTTCGGTGTGTGGGGTGGCATGACCGAACGCGAACGCCGAGCGCTGCTGCGTCGTCACCCGCAGGTGACGAGCTGGCGCAAGATGTTCGAGGCCGCGATGAAGAAGAACAGCAAGGACAAGGCCGGCAAGGACAAGATTCTCGTCAGCGCGGCCACCTGACGCCGGTCACGGCCGGCTGATCGCCGCGCCGATCGTCCGCAGCCCGTCGACGTCGTGCACGTCGGCGGGTTGCGCCGTCACCGACACCGCGGGCACCGCCGGGAACGCCTCGGTGAACCGCGCGGCCACCTGCTGCTCGCGTACCGCTTGGCGGGCCAGCGCGGCGTGCGCCCGCAGCACGTCGGCGGTGGCCTCGTGCCCACCCAGCTCGGCCAGCCGCTCCGCGGCGGCCCGGCTCCGCTCGGCGTCCAGCTCCGGAACCGCAGGCCGGTGCACCCGGTTGAGCACCAGACCGGCCAGCGGCATGTTCTCCTCCCGCAGTCGGCCGGCGAAGTAGGCGGCCTCCCGGACAGCGTCCGGCTCCGGCGCCGCGACCAGCACGAAGGCCGTCTCCCGTGCCTGGAGGATGCGGTACGTCTGCTCGGCCCGCTGCCGGAAACCGCCGAACATCGAATCCAGCCCGGCCACGAAGCCGGACAGGTCGGTGAGCAGCTGCGCGCCGAGCACCTTCTGCACCACCTTCGAGAACATCCCGAACGAGGCGGTGACCAGGCTGAACATGCTCCGCCCACCGCTGCGGGCCGGTGCCAGCAGCAGTCGCAGCATGCGGCCGTCGAGGAAGCGGGAGAGCCGGGCCGGCGCGTCCAGGAAGTCGAGCGCCGAGCGGGACGGCGGGGTGTCCACGACGATCAGGTCCCACTCGCCCCGGGCGTGCAACTGGCCGAGCTTCTCCATCGCCATGTATTCCTGCGTGCCGGCGAAGGTCGAGCTCATCGCCTGGTAGAAGGGGTTGGCGAAGATCTCCGCCGCCTTCGCCGGATCGGTGTGCTGCAGCACCACGTCGTCGAAGGTGCGTTTCATGTCCAGCATCATGGCGTGCAGCTCGCCGCCGCTGGCCTCGACGTCGATCCCCTTGACCTGCCGGGGCGTGTTGTCCAGCTCGGTCAGGCCCAGCGACTGGGCCAACCGGCGGGCCGGGTCGATGGTGAGCACCACCGTGCGGCGGCCGTGGTGCTCGGCGGCCCGCAGCGCCAGCGCGGCGGCCGTGGTCGTCTTTCCCACCCCGCCGGCACCGCAACACACGACGATCCGCACGCCCGGGTCGGCGAGGATCTTGTCGACGTCCAGCTGCGGCGCCGCGTCTTCGGAAGGCACCAATCGAGCGTATCGGGCCGGGTGGGTCCGTGCGCCCGTGCCGACCTCAGGTGTGAGTCAATCCGCCCGGAGGAGGGCCTGAGCCAGCGTCGCGAGCCCCGCCCGGTCCACCCCGTCGGCCAGCAACGGCAGCTCGGTCATCGGCAGCCCCAGCTCCACCAGCTCGGCCCGCAGTGAATCCTCCAACTCGCGCCGGATGAGCTGGTCACGCGCCTCGTCGTGCAGGCCGGCGACGGTTTCCCGGTCGGCCGGCAGCCCGGCGGCGACCAGCCCACGCTTCAGCTCGGCCGCGGTGACCGCCCGACCGGAGGGCACCGGTGGCCGCGTGCCGTTGACGATCACCCGCCCGATCCCGAAGCCGAGCGAGGTCAGGTCGGCGATGGCGTCCACCGTCTCCTGCACCGGCATCTCCTCCAGCAGCGTGACCACGTGCACCGCGGTTATCGGGGACCGCAGCAGTGCCGCGACCCCCTCGCTCTGAGTCTTGATCGGGCCCACCTTGGCCAGCCGGGCCGTCTCGGCCGTGACGTTGAGGAACCGGCCGATCCGCCCGGTCGGCGGGCCGTCCAGCACCACCGCGTCGTACACGCGCCGCTGCCCGGACGTGCGGGTGGTGGCCTCCTTCGCCTTACCGGTGAGCAGCACGTCACGCAGGCCCGGGGCGATGGTGGTGGCGAAGTCGATGGCGCCGAGCTTGCGCAGCGCCCGGCCGGCGGCACCCAACTTGTAGAACATGTCGAGGTATTCGAGCAACGCCTCCTCGGCGTCCACGGCCAGCGCGCGCACCTCACCGCCGCCCGGGGCGTCAGCGAGGTGCCGCTCCTCGTACGGCAGCGGGTCGATGCCGAAGAGCTGGGCGATGCCCTGCCGCCCCTCGACCTCCACCAGCAGGGTGCGCCGGCCGCCGGCGGCCAGCGCCAGGGCCAGCGCCGCCGCCACGCTGGTCTTGCCGGTGCCGCCCTTGCCGGTCACCACGTGGAGACGGGCCGACCATCCGGTACCGGCCGGGTCGGTCGGCCGCTCAGCTGCACGCACCCGTCGAGCCTATCCAGGCCTGCCGGTCACGCGACCTCGCAGACCCACCAACCCGACTTCTGCACCACCGTGAAGCGCAGGTCCTGGTCGGCCACCTTCTCGTCGGAGGTGGTCATGGTGACCCGGGTGGAGACGGTCGCCCGTGCCCCGGTCTGGTTGTCCACCTTCGGGCTGGTCCACCGGAAGCGGGGGTTCTTGTACTCGGCGGCGTACTTTTGCACCTCTGCGACCTTCGCGGCGATCTTCTCGTCGTCCCGGGCGGCCGCGCAGACGCGGCTGGCCGCCTTGGTCGCGTCGCGGTCCTTGTAGACCGCGGTGAGAAACTCGTCGACGGCGACCGCGGGTTCCTTGGCGCCCTCGCCGGTCTCGGCGTTGCGCAGGGTCAGGAACGCCACCACGCCGCCGCCCACGCAGAGCACCATGATCACGACGAGCGCGATCGCCGCGATCAGCAGGCCGCGCTTCTTCTTGGGTTCGGCGGCGCCCTGGTACGGGGGGTAGCCGGGCGGGGGTGACGGGATCGCCGACGGGTCCTGGGCACCCGATGCCGGTGCCGAGCCGCCGGGACCCTCGGGCGGGGCGGGCAGGGCGAGCGGCCCGGGCTGCGCCGCGGGGGCCGGCTGGTCGGGAACAGCCGGACCGGCGCGATCCCGGTGGGCCGGCGGGAGTGCGGGCGGCCCGGCCTGGTCGCCGCTGGGCGGTTGGGTCATGTCTTTCCCCCGGGGGGTGCGGGCGCCCGCCGCCACCCCTGGCGCCGAGCGTGATCGAGCGGGTGGCCGGCGCTGCGCGACCGTCCGACCGGAAGGGTAGCGGTCAATCATCGAACCGGTGTCGCCCCTGCCGGGCCGGGCGGGCGACGGATCCGGCCGACGGGATCTCCGACGCGGTGCCCCCTCCGGCCTCCCACCTGCGATGTGTCGCATATGTGACTAGGGGTTACCGGCCGTGCGCGTCCTGTTGGCGGGACTGCGACCACGGACCTACCTTCGATCCCGGGTGCGGGGGCCGGGACGGATGGATGGTCCGACCGGAGGCGTGATCCGACAGGTACGACCGGAGGCAGTGCATGCGCGACGTGGACAACATCCCTCGCACCCAGTTCCCGACCAACGACCGGCTGCGCCGGTCCGGGTCCCGGGGCGAGGCTGACGGGCCGATCGGCAGCCTGCCGGTCAACGAGCGGTCGTACCGCCGGGTGCCGGAGCCGACGGAGGTGGTCCTCGCGTCGGGTCGCCCCGCCGAGCGGGGCCGGGGCGACGAGGAGCCGGGCTTCGTCATCCACCTGCCGATCCGGGTGCCCGACCTGGCGGCGGCGACCGCGCTGGCCTGTCGGGTCGCGGTGTCCCTGGGTTTCCTGCCGGAGCTGGACGCCGGTGAGACCACCGTTTCCAACGCCGACGACCGGAACAACCGGCATCGGGTCTTCTGCGACCTGCTGCTGCCCGACCGCTCCCGCTGCCCCCAGGGGTACGAGCACGAGGGGCCCTGCGGTGAGCTGCCGGCCGCGCCGGAGCAGCGTCCCGCACCTCGCCCCGCCAGCGGACCGTAGGCTGTGCCTCGAATACGTCCGCACCGAGAGGGAGCCCTCCAGCGATGCAGAAGTGGGAATACTCCACGGTCCCGCTGCTGGTCCATGCGACCAAGCAGATCCTCGACAACTGGGGCGAGGACGGGTGGGAACTCGTCGCCGTGGTCCCCGGGCCGAACCCGGACCAGCTGGTCGCGTACCTGAAGCGGCCCAAGGCATGAGCAACGGTCCACACGCGAAGCTCGCCGAGCTGGGTCTCGAACTGCCCGAGGTGGTGCCGCCGGTGGCCAGCTACGTACCGGCCGTGCAGTCCGGCCAGCACGTGTACGTCTCCGGGCAGCTGCCGATGGCCGAGGGCAAGCTGCTGGCCACCGGCAAGGTCGGCGCCGGTATCTCCGGCGAGCAGGCGAAGGATCTGGCCCAGCGGTGCGCGCTCAACGCGCTGGCGGCGGTCGACTCGCTGGTCGGTCTGGAGAACGTGGTCAAGGTGGTCAAGCTGACCGGGTTCGTGGCCTCCGCGCCCGGCTTCACCGGCCAGCCCGCGGTGATCAACGGCGCCTCCGATCTGCTGGGCACCGTCTTCGGTGAGGCCGGCCGCCACGCCCGCAGCGCCGTCGGGGTGGCCGAGCTTCCCCTGGACGCGCCGGTGGAGGTCGAGCTGATCCTCGAGGTCGCCTGACGCGTCGCCGGCCCCGCGGTCGTGCGCTTCCTGGCCGATGAAAGCCCCGAACGGGGACGAATCAGGGACCGCAAGTGCAAGATCGCGGGGTGTGGCGCGCGGGGCCGTACGATCGCAGCCATGAGCGGGCACGTGACGGCGCCGGCGGCGGCGCTCGCCGACGAGCTGCCGAGCTGGGTGACGCTGCTGCGTGCGCCGAACCCGGGTCCGATGACCCTCGACGGCACCAACACCTGGGTGCTGCGCGCCCCGACGGCGGAGTACGGCGTCGTGGTCGACCCGGGGCCGGCGGACGAGGGGCACCTGGCCCGGATCGCCGAACACGGCCCGATCGGGCTGATCCTGATCACCCACGGCCATCCCGACCACACCGAGGGTTCCGCCCGCCTGAGTGAGCTCCTCGGCGGCGTGCACGTCCTCGCCGTCGACGCGGCGCACACCATCGGCGGTGAGCCGTTGACCGATTCGGGCGAGCACTTGGGCGGCTTCGGCCTGGAGATTCGCCTGCTGGGCACCCCGGGGCACACCGGCGACTCGGTCTGCTTCCTGGTCGAGTGCGGCGACGAGCGGGTGGTGCTCACCGGTGACACCATCCTCGGCCGGGGCACCACCGTGGTGGCGCACCCCGACGGGCACCTCGGCGACTACCTGACCAGCCTGGAGTTGCTCTCCGCGTACCGCGGGGTCCCGGCGCTGCCCGGGCACGGCCCGGCGCTGGCTGACTGCGCCGCCGCCGCTGAGTTCTACCTCGCCCACCGCCGGGCCCGTCTCGACCAGGTCCGGGCGGCCGTCGCCGCGGGCGCCCACACCCCCGGTGAGGTGGTCGCCGCGGTCTACGCGGACGTGGACCGCTCCCTCTGGTGGGCCGCCGAGTGGTCGGTCCGCGCCCAGCTTGAGTACCTGGGGGTCGGCACCGGGGAATCCGAGCCCCGGGTCAGTGGGTTGGAGCAGACGTGACCTGCCCCGTGTGCGGAACCGTCGCCGTCCCCGGCGCGCGGTTCTGCCACAACTGCGGGGCGGCGCTGCCGGCCGCCGCGACGTTGCCGGCGGCCGAGCGCCGGGTGGTCACCGTGCTCTTCGGCGACCTCTCCGAATTCACCTCCTGGTCGGAGGACCTCGACCCGGAACGCGTCGGGGCGGTCACCGACCGGGTGCTCGCCGCCCTCGCCGGCGCGGTGAAGACCTTCGGCGGGCACGTCGACAAGCTGACCGGTGACGGGATCATGGCAGTCTTCGGTGCTCCGGTGGCGCACGAGGACGACGCGGAACGTGCCGTCCGGGCCGCCCTTTCGATGCAGCGGGCTGTCCGCCGGGTGCTCGACGACGAGCGGGGCGGCGGCGCGCCGCTCGGGCTGCGGGTCGGGCTGAACACCGGCGACGTCATCGCGGGCATCCAGGCCGCCATCGAGTACACGGTCATCGGGGACACGGTGAACACCGCCGCCCGGCTGGCTGACGCCGCGGCGGTCGGCGCGGTCTACGCCGGTGGAAGGACCTCCGCCGCCACCCGGCACGTGGCCTCATGGCGTGCCCTGCGCCCGCTGCGGCTCAAGGGCAAGCGCGAACCGGTCGAGGCGTACGAGCTGCTGGGTCTGCTGGACGCGCCGGGCACCCGGTCGGGGCTCGGCGACGAGGCGCCCTACGTGGGCCGGGAGACCGAGATCGGCCGGCTCGCCGGCCGGCTCGCCGAGGTGATCGACCAGGGTGACCCGCGGGTGCTGCTGATGACCGCCGAGGCGGGCATCGGCAAGTCCCGCTTCGCCGCCGAGGTGGAACGGCTCGCCGCCGGATACGACGTCGGCGCCGGCCGGTACGCTGCGCACACCGGCGCCCGGGTGCTCTCGGTGCGCTGCGCCGCCTTCGGTGAGCGGCGCCGGCTCGCGCCGCTGGCCGATCTGGTCCGCGCCGCGGTCGGTTTGCCCAGTGACGCGGCCACCGCGCTGACCCGGCCGGCGGTCGAGGAACGGTTTCGCCGGCTCAGCCAGCGGCTCGCCCGCGCCGGTGGAGAGACCGCACCGATCGCCACCGACCAGCTGCTCGCGTTGCTTGGCTACGCCGAACTTCCCGCGCACGGCGGCACCGACAACGGCGAGTGGGGCGCGGGCGCGCCAGCGGCCGACGCCGAGGCGGTGCCGAACGCGGTCGCCGACCTGCTCAGCGGGCTCGCCGCCGAGGCGCCGCTGGTGATCGTGGTGGACGACCTGCACGACGCCACCGCCGAGACGATCCGCGCCCTCGGGCTGACCCTGTCCCGGCTCACCGGCCCGGTGCTGGTGCTGCTGCTCGGCCGCCCCGAGCTGGTCCGTACCGCCGGCGCGCTGACCCGGGTCGCGGATGCCGAGGTGCACTCCCTGCCGCCGCTGCGCGGTGCCGACGCGGCCCGGCTGCTCACCAGCTACCTCGGTGGTGGCAAGCTGCCGCCGGCCGACACGGACCGGCTGCTCGCCACCGCCCAGGGCAACCCGTTCTACCTGGCCGAGCTGGTCACCCTGCTGATCGAGCGCGGGGCGCTGACCACGGTGGAGCCGGCCCGCGGTGTCCGCGCCGGGTCCGGCGAGCGGGACCAGGGCTCGACGGCCGGCTGGCGGCTGGTGCCCGGCTCGCTGGGCAGCCGGCTGCTCTCCCGGGACCTCGCCGCGGTGCTCGCCGCCCGGATCGACGCGCTGCCACCGGACGCCCGCTCGGTGCTGCGCGACGCCGCGGTCATCGGTGACGCGGTGCCCACCGGTGCGTTGGAGGCGCTGCGTGAGCAGCACGGCGGCCGCGATGGCCGGCCCTCGGCCGTGGCCGCGGTGGAACTCGACCGGGCCGTCGATGAGCTGCTGCAACGCCGGATGCTGCACCGCACCCGCCTCGGCTACGCGTTCGCCACTCCGCTGATGCGGGAAGCCGCGTACGCCGGGGTGAGCAAGGCGGAGCTGGCCGAGCGGCACGCCGCGCTGGCCCGCTGGGCGGCGCCGCGGGACGAGGTCGCCGTCGGCACGCCGGGCGGGTTCACCGACGAGGCCCGGGACGACTTCGTGGCCACCCATGTGGAGCGGGCCGCCAGGCTCGCGGACGCGGTGAAGCTGCGCCCGGACGCGCCGGCCCGCGCCGTGGCCCCGCTCGGGGTCGCCGCGCTGGGCCGGGCCGCCCGCCGGTCGTTGTCGGCCGGCGAGCCGGCGCTGGCCGTGGAGTACGCCGAGCGCGCCACCGAACTGGCCCGCGACGGGGTGCCGGCGGCGGACCGGGTGGTGCACGCTCGGGCGCTGCTTCAGATCGGCCGGGTCGTCGACGCGCTCGCCTACGCCGAGAAGATCGCCGCGAACGCGGGGGACGAAGCCGTTCGGGCCAGCGCCCTGCTGCTCGCCGGGCAGGCCCAGCAGACCCTCGGCGACCAGGGCCGGGCGGTGGCCGCCTGGCAGGAGGCGTTGCAGGTGGCCACGGACGGCGGCCTGCCCACCCTGCGCGCCTCGGCGATGCGGCGGCTCGGCATGGCCGACTTCGTGACCGGGCGGCTGAGCCAGGCGAGCAGCCGGTTGGCCGCCGCGTACCAGGTGAGCCTCGGCGCACAGGACCGGCGCGGGCAGGCCTGGTCGTTGCAGAACCTGGCCTGGGTGACCACCACCCGGGGCGACTTCGCCGGCACCGACGCGGTGCTCGGCCGGGCCGCACGGCTCTTCGCCGAGTTGAAGGATCCGTACGGGCGGGCCTGGCTGCGGGGCACGGCGGCGTTCGCCCGGCTGCTGGCGGGCCGGCTGCGCGAGGCGGGCCGGCTGGCGCGGGTCTTCCTGCCCTTCGGCGAGCGGGTCGGCGAGGCGTGGGCGGTGGGCACCCTGCGGGCGGTGGCGGCGTTCGCCACCGCCGAGCTGGGCGACCTGGCCGAGGCGGACCGGGAGGCCCGGCGCGCCTACCGGGAGTTCGTCGCTGCCTCCGACGACTGGGGGCGCGGGTTCGCGCTGGTGGTCCGGGCCGTGGTGGCGCGCGGGCTGGGGGAGCCGGAACACGCGGCCGACCTGCTCACCGACGCCCTGGCGTACGCCGACCGGACCTCGCACCCGCTGCTCACCGGGATGGCCGGCACGCTGCGGGGCTTCGTGGCGCTGGACATGGGTGACTGCGAGACCGCCGAGCAGGCCGCCCGCGCGGTGCTGACCGCTGTGGAGCCGCACAACCCGCAGGCCCCGGCGCAGGTCGCGCCCCGGGTGCTGCTGGCGACCGCCCGGCTGGCGGCTGGCGACTCGGCGACCGCGGTCGGGCTGCTCGCCCCGGTGGCCACCGCCGCCGCGAACGCGCCATCGCTGCTCTTCTCCCGCCGCCAGACGATGGCCCGGTACGCGTCGGCGCTGCTCGCCCACGGTCAGCGGGACCAGGCGCTGGACTGGGCACGGCGGGCGGTCACCGCACCGGCCGAGGACGTACGCAGCCAGGTGATCGCGGCCAGCGTGCTGGCCGAGGCGCTGGCCGCCTGCGGTCGCCCGGCGGAGGCCCTGTCCTGTGCGGACGAGGCGGTGCGCCTGGCGTACGCCACCGAGCAGCGCAGCGAACGCGCCGAGGCGGATGCCCTGCGCGCCCGCCTCACCGCCACCCCCTGACCCGGCGCTCTCCCCGCGGCCCGCGCCGATCGGGGGGCTGGCGTGGTGGGGGTGGGTTATTGACGGTTTCGGGGATGTGGTGGTCGGGGTGAGCGGCTAGCGTGTCAACACCGTGCGGGGTCCACAGTGGTGACCGTCGCCGTGCCTGGGGAGGCTCTCCATGAAGCTGCCGCGTTCCGTCGCGGGCTGGACCATCGCGGTCTTCGGTGTGCTGGCGCTGCTGATGGGTGCGCTCGGGCTGCTCTGGCCGGAGGAGCTGCTGCGCATGCTCGGGTTCGACGTGCCGGCCAGCCGTGCCGTCGGTGACCACACCGGCACCTTCCTGCTGGCGTCCTCGATGGCGTCGTTCAACATGGGCGTCTACTACCTGCTCGCCACGGTGACCGAGTGGCGGGCGTTCTACCGGTTCACAGTGGTCTTCCGGCTGGTCACGTTCACCGTGTTCAGCATCGCGGTGCTGGCCGAGATCGCTCCGGACCGGTTCTTCGGGGTGGCTGCCTGGGAGGGCCTTGGCGCGCTGGCCACCGCCGTCGGCCTGCGCCTGGACGCCCGTAGGAGTGCGCCGGCCGGCGCTGGCGCGACGGAGGAACACACCGCTGCGACGGCTGATGGCACAGACGTGGCCGGCGATGTCGGAGAGGGGCCCGGCGCGGCCGGTGCCGCTCCGGCGGACGCGGTGCGCTGAGCCACCGGCAGGGTTGGGTATTTTCGAGCAGTGACCGACACCCCGACCGGCGGCTTGCCGGTGCCGAATGTGCCCGGTCTGACCGACTTGCGGGTCTTTGCCCGGGGTGGTTACGCGACCGTCTACCAGGCCACCCAGATCTCGGTGGGCCGCGAGGTCGCCGTCAAGGTGGAGAACCGCACGCTGGACAGCGAGCGTGACCAGGCCCGCTTCCTGCGCGAGGCGCGGGCGGCGGGGCGGATGTCGTCACACCCGCACGTGGTCGACCTCTTCGACGTCGGGGTCACCGTCGATCAGCACCCCTACCTGATCATGGAACTCTGCGACGGCTCCTACGCCGAACGGATGCGCACCTCGCCGCTCGGCCCGGTCGAGGCCCGCGACCTCGGCCTGAAGATCGCTGACGCGCTGGCCCACTCGCACGCGGCCGGGGTGCTGCACCGCGACGTCAAGCCGGCCAACATC
Organism: Micromonospora sp. NPDC005161; assembly: GCF_053599855.1. Classification (NCBI taxonomy): domain Bacteria; kingdom Bacillati; phylum Actinomycetota; class Actinomycetes; order Micromonosporales; family Micromonosporaceae; genus Micromonospora; species Micromonospora sp. NPDC005161. The sequence continues at coordinate 80,254 of NZ_JBSFYQ010000015.1, read as the reverse complement.
CTCTACTCGGGCTTCAACTCGGCGGTGCTCGCCGACTTCGGGCTGGCCGTGCTCGCGGAGCACCGCGACGCCTCGGTCACCCTGGAGGTGCTCACCCCGGCGTACGCGCCGCCGGAGATGTTCAACCACAGCCCACCGTCGCCGGCCGTCGACGTGTACGCGCTCTGCGCCACCCTCTACGCGGTGATGCACGGTCGGCCGCCACGCTGGCAGTCCGAGCGAAACCCCAGCCTCGTCACCGTGCTGGAGATGTTCAACCAACCGCTTCCCCGCCTGCCCGGCGTGCCGGACGAGCTGATCGACGTACTCCGCGCCGGCATGGCCAACGACCCCGCCGATCGGCCCTCCGCTCTCGAACTGCACGAGCTGCTCGCCAGCCTGCCGCTCGGCCCGCCGTCGACGCCGGTCAGCGGTGCCCCGGTCAGCGGCGGAACGGGCTACGCCGCCGGCCAGCCGGCGCCGCGCCCCCCGGTTGAGGACGTCCACCCGACGGTCCCCGCCGGTCGGCGCTGGCGGCGCTGGTTCCTCGGCGGTGCCGGGGCGCTCGCGCTCGCCGCCTCGGCCAGCGCCGGCGCCTGGATGGCCGGCAGCGGCCCACCGCCCGAGCCGTCCCCCTCGGTCAGCCGGGTCGCCGCGCCAGCGACCGGGCCGCTGCCCGGCTGCACGACCGGCACCGGCGCGCCGACCGCTCTGCCCGAGGGCGCCCACTGCCTGCCCGAGCTGGAGTGCTTCGGCCCGGTGCGGATCCGCGGCACCCGCGCCGAGGCGGCCCGCGTCCCCTGCACCGGACGGCACACCTGGGAGACGTACGCCGAGGGCGTCCTGCCGGTGTCCCTGGTCGGCGCCGAATACGACGACGTGGTCGCGGCCGAGCCGGTGCGCCAGGTGTGCAGCACGACCACCTTCCGACTGACCACGGCGATCAGCGACCCGGTCGGCTGGCACCTGGAGGTGCTGCCGCCGGTGGACGGCAGCGTCGACCGGACCTACCGGTGCCTGGCCGGGCGGGGCGTCGACGCGCTCACCGCGCCCACACTCACCGGTCGCTGAGCCCGCCCAACCCGCGCCGCCGGTCACGCACCGCACGCAACGCGTCCCGGCTGTCCAGAGCTTCGAGCGTGTCAGCGTCGATCCCGTACGGCCTCAACTCCGGCGGCCCGGCGGCGAACGGACGGTCCACCGGCTCCGGGTCGTCGCCCTGCCGGGCGGCGGACACGGACACCCCGGCCACCATGGTCAGCAGGACGCAGAGCAACGCGAGGGCCACGCCGAGAAGATCCTGGCGGCGCCAGACGACCAGCGTGACCAGCAGCGCAAGGGCTCCCAGCGCCGCGACCACCGCTACCGTCCGCGCGTCGGACCTGGACAATCGACTCACCCCTCCAGCATGTCGTCACAGGGCCTGCTGTCAACCACAGAGCCGTCCGACGTGCCGGTCGACGCCACCAGCCGGCCCCACCGACCGGACCGATCGGCGCGCACACGGAGTGGACCGAAATCGCTACTCTCGGTGTCCCGCAGGCCGGTTCCGTCAGCGAGGTCGCCCATGAACACACGCACTGCCCAGTCCCGGCTCCGCTCGGTCGCGACGACACTGGCGGTCGCCCTGACCCTCACCCTGGCCGCCGCCGCCGGCTGCGACAGCCGGCAGCAGCCGGACCTGCCGTCCGTGCAGGAGAAGCTGTCGTATATACAGTCGATCGGTATATGCTGTGATCATGGCGAGTGCTTCCATGCAAGAGTCGACCTATCTGATCCTTACCGCGCTCGTCGAGGCCCCACGGCACGGGTACGCAGTCCTCGATGAGGTCCGCCGGATCTCCGACGGGCGCGTTGACCTGCGCGCCGGCACCCTCTATGCGGCCCTGGATCGGCTGCGAACCGAGGGCCTCATCGACATTGATCGCGAGGAGCAGGTGCAGTCCAGGTTGCGCCGGTACTACCGACTCACCGCGCCCGGCGCGCGACGCTTGGCCGAGGAGTCGGCGCGCCTGCGGAGCAACGCCGAGGCGGCGAACGTGCGACTTCGCCGTGCCGGCCTCATCTTCGAAGGCGGCGCGGCGTGAGATTGGACCAGGTCTACCGGTGGCTGTTGGCCTGCTATCCCCGTGAGTACCGCCAACAGTACGAGGACGAGATGCTCGGGGTGCTGCTGGACGACGCGGCGCCCGACCAGCGAAGGCCCGCGGCGCGCGACGTGCTCGCCCTGGTCGGCGGGGCGTTCCGTGCGCACGTCCGCCAACTGGATGCCCGACTCTCGGTCGATGCCTGGCGGGAAGCCGCAGCGGTACTGGGTCTGATCGCCTCGCTGGTGCTGTTCGCGCGCGCCGCGCGCCTTCCGGTGTTGCACCTCGCCCTGCTCGCGGACGGCCATCCGTTTGGGCTCGGTCAGGAGGTCGTCTCCTGGCCGTCGTGGCTCGGCTCCGGGGTGTGGCTCGTCGTGGCGATGTTGGCAGCATTGCGGTGGAGCCGGACAGCAGCCGCGACCGCCGTATGCGCTGCGGCGTTCGAGGTGGTGCGGGTCGCCGGGGAGTATGGGCAATATTCCACGGTGTTCAATCTCTGGCCGGCGGTGCTGGCCGGGATGGTCCCCGTGGCGCTTGTCGTCCGCGCTCCCGGCTCCGGCACAGCTGGCATCGCACGCTGGCGGCTTGGCCTGCTGGCTGCGGCGACGCTGGTCAGCGTCGGTGCCCCGAGCATCGCCACCGTTGCATTTGCCGACCGCTGGACGGAACCCGTTCGAACCTCCTGGATATTCACCGTCGGCGTCGGCCAGATCGAAGCGATTCTGCTGAGTGTGGGATACCTGCTCTTCGCCCTCGTCATCCTGTCCACGCCGGCGGTGCTGCGACGGCGCCTCCTCGCGCTGGTTGTCCCGGTGGGCGTCACGCTGCTGCTCACCCGACTGGGGCTTGGGACCACGGGGACGTTCCTCGAGCGTGGAACCCACGATGGCGTCCTCGATGCGCTCACCCCTGCGCAGGGGCTGACATTGGTGCTGGTGCCCGCGCTGCTCTTCGCAGTGGCCGTGGCCGTACTCCACTACCGGGAACGGCCGGGCTCCCAAGGCGCGTAACCGCGAAGTGGGCCGGTCAGTACGACTTCTCCTGACCGAGGACGTGCTGGGCCACGAAGTTGAGGATCATTTCCCGGCTGACCGGGGCGATCCGGCCGGCCCGGACCGCTCCGAGCAGGGTGGCCACCCCGTACTCGGTGGTCATGCCGGCGCCGCCGAGCACCTGGACGGCGGTGTCCACGGCGAGCGCGGCGGCCTCCCCGGCTGCGTACTTGGCCATGTTGCCGGCCACCCCGGCCTCCAGGTCGCGGCCGGCGTCGTACAGGGTGGCCGCCTTCTGGATCATCAAGCGGGCCAGCTCGACCTGCACCGCCGCGTGCGCGAGCGGGTGCGACACTCCCTGGTGTGAGCCGATGCTGCGGCCGCCCCAGACCTTGCGGGTGGCGGTGTAGTCACTGGCCCGCTCGATGGCGTACCGGCCGGTGCCGGCGCCCATCGCGGCGACGGTGATCCGCTCCGGGTTGAGCCCGGCGAAGAGGGCCGGCAGCCCGGCGTCCAGCGACTCGCCGACCAGCGCGTCGGCGGGCACCCGCACGTCGTCCAGGTAGAGCAGGAACTGGTTCTCCGGGGACAGGATCTCCATGTCCAGCTTGGACCGGGTCAGACCGGCCGCGTCGGTCGGCACGAGGAACAGCGCCGGCTTGAGCTTTCCGGTGGACGAATCCTCGGTGCGGGCCACGACCAGCACATGGCCGGCCTCGTCGACCCCGGAGATGTAGCACTTGCGGCCGGAGATCAGCCAGCCGTCACCGTCGCGGCGGGCCACCGTGCCCAGCCGGTGGAAGTTGGAGCCGGCCTCCGGCTCGGTGATCGCGAAAACGATCTTCTGGGAGCCGTCGGCGAGGCCCGGCAGGTGCCGCTTGCGCTGCTCCTCGGTGCCGTGCCGGTTGATGACGGTGGCCGCGATGGCGGGGGAGACGACCAGCAGCAGCAGCGGGCAGCCGGCCGCCGCCAGCTCCTCGCAGACGATGGCCAGCTCGGTGATGCCGCCGCCCCCGCCGCCGTACTCGGTGGGGATGTTGACCCCCAGGTAGCCGAGCTGGCCGGCCTCGGCCCACAGCTCGGTGGTGTGTTCCCCCGATTTCGCTTTCGCTACGAAATAGGAATGACCATAGCGGCGGCCAAGTGCCCGCACGGCGTCGCGCAGCTGGTCCTGCTCGGGGGTGAGGTCGAAGGTCATCGGGGGTCCTCCTCAGGATTGACCACGGCCAGCACGGCGCCGGTGCGGACCTGACCGCCGGCCGGCACCGGCAGCTCGGCGACGACGCCGTCGGTCGGGGCGAGCACGGGATGTTCCAGCTTCATCGCTTCCAGCGTGAGCAGCGGATCGCCGGCCGTGACCCGCTGGCCGACCTGCACGTGCACCCGGGTCACCGCGCCGGGCAGCGGCGCGAGCAGCGACCCGGCGGCCAGCTCCGCGGTGGGCAGCGGGAAACGCGGCAGTTCGGCAAGGCTCGCCGGCCCGTCCGGGCCGTCCACGAAGACCGCCGACCCCACCCGGTGTACGCGGTACGCGCACCGCACCCCGTCGACGTCGAGCACCACCCGGCCCGGGGTGGCCTCGACCAGCGCCACAGCGGGGTCGGCGGCGCTGGGCTCGGCGGACCATTCCGCCAGCCCGCCCGTACGGTCCAGCCGGTAGCGGACCTCGATCTCGCCGTCGGGGCCGGTGAACCGGGTGACCTGCGGGACGGCCGGCACGTTGCGCCAGCCCGACGGCAGCCCGGCCAGCACCCGAGCATCGGCGCGACGACCGGCGGCGGAGGCGAGAGCCGCCGCGAGCGTGGCCAGCGGGAGCCGGTCGGCGGGGAGCAGCGGGGTGAAGACCTCGGAATGCCGGTCCAGGAACCCGGTGTCGATCTCCACGGCGGCGAATGCGGGGCTGCGCAGCACCCGGACCAGCAGGTCCCGGTTGGTGGTCACCCCGTGCAGCTCAGCGCGGGACAGCGCGGTGGCCAGCAGCCGGGTCGCCTCGGCCCGGGTCCGGCCCCAGGCGACCAGCTTCGCCAGCATCGAGTCGTAGTGCACGCCGACGGTCGAATTGGCCACCACGCCCGAGTCGAGCCGCAGCCCGGGGGCGGCCAGCGCGCCGAACTCGGAGGCCACCCCGGGGACCGTGAACCGGTGCAGGGTGCCGGTGGCCGGCCGCCAGTTCGCGGCCGCGTCCTCGGCGCAGAGGCGTACCTCGATCGCGTGCCCGGTGCTGCCCGGCAGCGTCGCCGGCAGCGGCTCCCCCTCCGCGACGAGCAGTTGCAGCCCGACCAGGTCCAGCCCGGTGCACAGCTCGGTGACCGGATGCTCCACCTGGAGTCGGGTGTTCATCTCCAGGAAGAAGAACTCCCCGTTCGGGGCGAGCAGGAACTCCACCGTGCCGGCGCCCAGGTAGTCGACCGCGCGACCGGCGGCGACCGCCGCCTCGTGCAACGCCGTCCGCACCCGCTCCGGGACGACCGCCGGCGCCTCCTCGACGATCTTCTGGTGCCGGCGCTGGATCGAGCAGTCCCGGTCGCCGATGGACACCACCCGACCGCGGGCGTCACCGAGGATCTGCACCTCGACGTGCCGGCCGCGCTCGACGTACCGCTCGATGAAGACCGTGCCGTCGCCGAACGCCGCGGCCGCCTCGCGCCGCGCCGAGGCGACGGCCTCGGCAAGCTCCCCGGCGTCCCGGACGATCCGCATCCCGCGCCCGCCGCCGCCGGCGGCCGCCTTGACCAGCACCGGGAAGTCGCTGATCTCGTCGGTGTCGGTCCAGCTGGGCAGCATCGGCACGCCCGCCTCGGCGAGCAGCGCCTTCGCCGCCAGCTTGTCGCCCATCGCGGCGATCACCTTGGCCGGCGGCCCCACCCAGGTCAGCCCGGCGTCGGTCACCGCCGCCGCGAACTCGGCGTTCTCGGCCAGGAAGCCGTAGCCCGGATGGACGGCGTCCGCGCCGCTGCGGCGGGCCGCATCCAGGATCTTCTCGACCCGCAGGTACGTCTCGGCCGGCGTGTTTCCCGGCAGCCTCACCGCTTGGTCGGCCTCGGCGACGAACGGCGCGGCGGCGTCCGCGTCCGAGTGCACGGCGACCGTCTCCACGCCGAGCGCCCGGCAGGTCGCGAAGACACGGCGGGCGATCTCACCCCGGTTGGCCACGAGCAGTCTGCGAATCATGAGCGAGCCCCTCACATCCGGAAGACACCGAAGCCGTCGGCGCCCTTCACCGGTCCGTTGTGGATCGCCGAGAGGCAGAGCCCGAGGACGGTCCGGGTGTCCCGGGGATCGATCACCCCGTCGTCGTAGAGCCGGCCGGAGAGGAACAGCGCCCCGGACTGCGACTCGATCTGCTGCTCGACCATCATCCGCATCGCCGCGTCGGACTCCTCGTCGTAGTCGCGCCCGCCTGCGGCGGCGGCCTGCCGGGCCACGATGGACAGCACGCCGGCGAGCTGCGCCGGGCCCATCACCGCAGACTTCGCGTTCGGCCAGGTGAACAGGAACCTCGGCTCGTACGCCCGGCCGCACATGCCGTAGTTGCCGGCCCCGTAGGAGGCGCCCAGGTTCACCGTCAGGTGCGGCACCGTGGAGTTGGACACCGCGTTGATCATCAGGGCGCCGTGCTTGATGATTCCGCGCTGCTCGTACTCGGTGCCGACCATGTAGCCGGTGGTGTTCTGAAGGAAGACCAGCGGGGTGTCTGCGGCGTTGGCGAGCTGGATGAACTGCGCCGCCTTCTGCGCCTCCTCGCTGAACAACACCCCCCGGGCGTTGGCCAGGACGCCCACCGGATACCCGTGCAGCTCGCCCCAGCCGGTGACCAGCGCGTCACCGTACGCCGGCTTCAACTCGTCGAAGTCGCTGCCGTCCAGGATCCGGGCCAGCACCTCGCGCGGGTCGAACGGCACCTTGAGGTCTGCGCTGGCGATGCCGAGCAGCTCCTCCGGGTCGTACTTCGGCGGCTGCGGGACAGCCGTGCGCGGTGGCGGGCCCTGCTTGCGCCAGTTCAGCCGGCGGACGCACTGCCGGGCCAGTCGGACGCCGTCCCGCTCGTCCTCGGCCAGGTAGTCGGCGAGCCCGGACGTGCCCGCGTGCATCGCCGCGCCGCCCAGTGACTCGTCGTCGGTGACCTCGCCGGTCGCCATCTTCACCAGCGGTGGCCCGGCCAGGTAGACCTGCGACCGGTCCCGGATCATGATCACGTGGTCGGACATCCCCGGCACGTACGCCCCACCGGCCGTGGCGTTGCCGAAGACCACGCTGACCGTGGGGATGCCCGCCGCGGAGAGCCGGGTGAGGTCGCGGAACACCCGGCCGCCCGGAATGAAGATCTCCGCCTGGGTGGGCAGGTCCGCCCCGGCTGACTCGACCAGATTGACCATCGGCAGCCGGTTGGCCAGCGCGATCTCCCCGGCCCGCCGGGTCTTGGCGAGGGACCACGGGTTGACCGCGCCGCCGCGGACCGTCGGGTCGTTGGCGATGATCAGGCACTCGACGCCCTCGACCACGCCGATGCCGGTGACCACGCTGGCCCCGACCGGGAAGTCCGTGCCGTAGGCGGCGACCGGCGACAGCTCCAGGAACGGGCTGTCGGCGTCCACCAGCAGCTCGATCCGCTCCCGGGGGAGCAGCTTGCCGCGGGCGTGGTGCCGGGTCACGTACTTCTCGCCGCCGCCGGCCCGGGCCTGGTCCAGCGCGGCGTCCAGCTCGGCCAGCCGGTCCAGCAACGCCGCCCGGTTCGCCGCGTACCCGGGTGCTGACGGGTCGATCGCGCTGTCCAGGGTGCTCAATGCATCTCCTTCGCTCGCGACTGCGGGGCTCGCAAACCCGGCTCACTCCTCGCGCTCACAGGCCCATGCCCTTCGCGATGATCTCGTTCATGATCTCGGTGGTGCCGCCGCCGATGCCGAGGATCCGGGCGTCCCGGTAGTGCCGTTCCACCTCGGCGTCGCGCAGGTAGCCGAAGCCGCCGTGCAGCTGCAACGCCTGGTCGACGACGTGGTCGCAGGCCGCCACGGCGACGTTCTTCGCCATCGCCACCTCGGTCACCACCGGCTCGCCGGCCGCCACCCGGCCGGCCACCTCGTGCACGTACGACCGGGCCGCCTCGGCCCGGGTGTGCATCTCGGCCAGCCGGTGCCGGACCAGCTGCCGGCTGGCCAGCGGACGGCCGAAGGTCTCCCGATCCCGGCACCAGCGCACCGCCAGCTCGACGCAGCGCTGCGCCGTGGCGTACGCCTGGGTGGCCAGCGAGAGCCGCTCCGCGGCGAAGTGCTGCATGATCGCCAGGAAGCCGGTGTTCTCCGCGCCGATCCTGTTGGCCACCGGCACCCGTACGTCGACGAAGGAGAGCTCGGCCGTGTCCGAGCAGTGCCAGCCCAGCTTCTCGAGCCGGCGCCCCACGGTGAACCCGGGGCTGCCCTTGTCGATGACCAGCAGGCTGAGCTCGCCGCTGCCCGGGAAGTCGGTGCAGACCGCGGTGGTCACGAAGTCCGCCCGGTGCCCGCTGGTGATGTAGGTCTTCGACCCGTTGACCACGTAGTGGTCGCCGTCCCGACGGGCGGTGGTACGGATGCCGGCCACGTCCGAACCGCCGTCCGGCTCGGTGATCGCCAGCGCTCCGATCATCGTGCCGGCCAGGGTGGGCCGGACGTACCGCTCGATCAGGTCGTCGTCCCCCGGCTTCGACACGCCGCCGAGCCGGCCGCCCAGCGACCCGCCGGTACGCGCACCGGACGCCGCAACCATGTGCGGCAGCGCGATGCCGTGCGTGAACAGGGCCGCGACCAGGCCGGACGAGCCGCCGGAGCGGATCAGCTCCTCGGTCACGAGGATCGAGTCGAGCAGGTCGCCGCCGCTGCCGCCCACGGACTCGGGGAAGCCGATGCCGAGCAGGCCGAGCTTCGCGGCGGTGGCGTGCAGCGCCCGGGGGACCTCGCCGGCCCGCTCCCACTCGTCCAGGTGCGGCAGCACCTCCCGCGTCACGAAGGCCCGGGTCAGCTCGCGCAGCTGTCGCCGCTCCGGGGTGTCCACGATGCTCACGCTGCCTCCCCGCCCGATGCCGTGGGCCCGATCGGCACGTCGACCGGCAGGTCGACGGTCCGCGAGCGCAGCAGCTCGCCGAGCGCCTTGGCCTGCGGGTCGAACCGGGTGGACGCGGCCACCCCGGCCCCGAGCAGGCCCTCGATCACGAAGTTGACCGCACGCAGGTTCGGCAGCTCGTACCGCTGCACCGCCAGCGGCGCCGTCTCCGGCAGCAGCTCGGCCAGCCGTTCGACGGTCAACCAGTGGCGCAACCAGGCGTACCCGGCGTCGGAGCGCGCCCAGACACCGAGGTTGGCGTCGCCGCCCTTGTCGCCGGAGCGCGCACCGACCAGCTCGCCGAGCGCCCCGCGTCGGGTCCGCGATAAGGAAGGGCCCCTTCTTATCGGATTTTGTTGTACAGGGGGCCCCTGCAAACACGTGTTCGGCGGTGGCGCGATCGGCACCCGCTCGCCGGAGGGCAGCACCGCGACGTGCGCAACCGCGTCCTGCGGCACCGTGTCGGCGGTGAAGACGCCGTACGGGGTGGCGTCGCCCGGCAGGGTGGTCAGCGTGCAACCCGGGTACGAGGCGAGCGCCAACTCCACCGCGGCGGCCGAGAACGCCCGGCCCGCTCGCATCCGGTCGCTGTCGCGCAGGTGGACGTGGAGCAGCGCGCTGGCCGCCTCGGTGTCGACGGCGTCCGGATGGTCGGTCCGGGCCAGCACGAACTCCAGCCCGTCCTTGCCCACCGCCTCCTCGACCTGCCCCCGGACCAGTGCCGCCTTCGCCTCGATGTCCAGCCCGCAGAGCACGAACGTCATCGAGTTACGGAAGCCACCGAGGTTGTTGACGCCCACCTTGAGGGTGGCCGGCGGCGGCGTGCCCCGGACGCCGGCGACCCGGACCCGGTCCGGCCCGTCCGGGCGCAGGTTCACGCTGTCCAACCGGGTCACCACGTCCGGCCCCAGGTACGCCGGCCCACCGACCTCGTAGAGCAACTGGGCGGTGACCGTCTCCACCGTCACCGCACCGCCGGTGCCCGGATGCTTGGTGACCACCGTGGAGCCGTCCGGGTGCACCTCGGCGATCGGGAAGCCAGGCCGGTGCCCGCTGTCGGGCAGCTCGGTGAAGAAGCTGAAGTTGCCGCCGGTGACCTGCGCGCCGCACTCGACGAGGTGCCCCGCCACGGTCGCCCCGGCGAGCTCGTCCAGGTCGTCTCGACCCCACCCGTAGTGGGCGATGGCCGGGCCGACCACCAGCGACGCGTCGGTCACCCGCCCGGTGACCACCACGTCCGCCCCGCCGTCGAGGCAGGCGGCGATCCCGAACGCGCCCAGGTAGGCGTTCGCCGTCAGCGCGTCGGGCCGTTGGATGGCGTCGCCCTCGACGTACCCGACCCGCACCGGCAGGTCCAGCCGACCGGCGAGCCGATCGATGGCGGCGGCCAGGCCGGCCGGGTTCAACCCACCGGCGTTCGTCACGATCCGCGTCCCCCGGTCGAGGGCGGTGCCGAGGCAGGTTTCCAGCTGGCGCAGGAACGTCTTCGCGTAGCCCAGATCGGGGTCGCGCAGCCGGTCCCGGCCGAGGATCAGCATGGTCAGCTCGGCCAGGTAGTCGCCGGTCAGCACGTCCAGCTCGCCGCCGTCGAGCATCTCCCGCCAGGCGGTGAACCGGTCACCGTAGAAGCCGGAGGCGTTGCCGATGCGGATCACGCGCGTACTCCGTGCCCACCGGCCGGCGTCGCGGACGGCTCCCGGCCGGCGCCCGGCGAGCCGGCGAAGGCCTGCGCCACGTCGAGCCATTCGTCGGCGACCGGCCCGGTGGCCAGCAGGGCGAGGTCCGCGCGGTGCCGGCGCTGGGTGACCAGCAGGCAGAAGTCCCGGGCCGGGCCGGTCAGCCGGTCGGCGGCGTCCGCCGGACCCCAACTCCAGGTGTCGCCGCCGGGCCCGGTCAACTCGACCCGGACCGGCGCCGTCGGTGCCGGTCGGCCGTGCGCGGCGAAGCCGTGCCCGAGGGTACGCACGCCGAGGTGCGCCACGTGTCGGAGCCGGTCGCTGGCGGGGCGGGCGACGCCGAGCGCGTCGGCCACGTCCTCGCCGTGCGCCCAGGTTTCCATGATCCGGGCGGTCGCCATGGAGGTGGCCGACATCCGGGTGCCGTACCAGGGCAGTTTCTCGCCGGCCGGGACGGCGGCCAGCGCGGCGGCGAGCGCCGTCCGGCCGGCGCGCCAGCGGGTCAGCAGCTCCGCCGGCGGGGCGCGGAACTGCTCGGCGCCGTGGTCGACCATGCGGGCCGGGTCGGGTGCGGCGCTCACCGTCGCGAAGAAGGCCGCCGCATCGGTGGCGGCCAGCAGCGCCACGTGGTCGGTCCAGGCGAGGTGGGCGACCTGGTGCCCGATGCTCCAGCCCGGCGCGAGGGTCGGCCGAGCCCAGTCGGCCGCCGGCAGCGGAGCCACCAGGGCGTCCAGCTGGGCGGACTCGTCGGCCAGGTCCGTGAGCAGGTCGCTGAGGTCGACCATGGTGCCTCCGGTTGGTGCGGGCCGGTGCGGCCGGCGGTCAGGGCGTGAGCAGAGTGGCGAGCTGGCGCTTCCAGGTGGTCAACAGGGCGGTGCGCCGAGCCGAGTCGTCGTTGAGCAGGTTCGCCACGCCCAGCCCACGAAGCAGGTCGAGGGTGGCCTGCACCGCTTCCCGGACGCCGGGGCGGCGCTCGTCGACGCCGAGCAGGGCGACGGTGAGTCGGTGCATCTCCCGGCCGACCGTCGCCTCCAGGGGGACGAGGGCGTCCCGAAGCTCCCGGTCGGTGCGGGCGGCGACCCAGAGTTCGAGCGCGGCCACGAAGAGCGGCCCGGTGAAGGCCACGCCGAGCAGGTCGATGACCCGGTCCAGCCGCTGCGGCCCGGCCGGCAACGCCTCCGCCTCGGTGCGCAGCTCGTCGGCTCGACGCTCGGCCAGGTGGGCGACGGCGGCCGTGACCAGCGCGGCCTTGGTGGGGTAGTGGTGCAGCTGAGCGCCTCGCGAGACACCGGCCCGGGCTGCGACGACGGTCGTGGTGGTGCCGGACCAGCCGTGCTCGACCAGACAGTCGACGGTCGCCTCCAGCAGCCGGGCCTGGGTGGCCCGACTGCGCTCCTGCTGAGGGACACGCGTCGATGCGGTGGACACGGGCATAGCCTGCGGCCTCCGAAACAAACAGTCAAGACTGACTTTTTCTAGGCTTCCGCGACGACGGATGCTGCCTCTGGAGGAGGCCGGTCGGTGACGGCGCTCCGTGAGCCTGTAGAGCTGCCCCAGGAATGGGACGCCCTCCAGGTCACCCGCGGCAGGTCGGGGCGCCTGCCAGGTCGGTGTGCCGGGCTGGCCGGGGGACACGCGCGGCCGTCCCAGATCTGGGGCAGCTCTACAGGCGCAGAGGAAACCTCCAAGCCCGAGCCGGCTGCGGGTTCGCCCCGGGCGCGGTAGGCGGGACCGGTGTCAGCGACCGTCGCGGGGAGCGAAGACCGCCAGCGCCTCCGCATCGCTGTACTGGGAGCGCAGGTACTCGTCGACCCAGGCGACGGCATCGGGGAAAGTGGATTCAGCGGCCACCCGAGCGCAGGCCGCGTCCACGTCGAACGCGGTGCGGCGCAGTTGCGCCCCCGGCCCGAGCAGTGCCCACCACGCGCCCGCTCCGCCGTACGGCATGCCGACGCTGCCCGCGTTGACCACCAGGCGGCGGTCGACCAGGCGGGTGAAAGGCATGTGGGTGTGGCCGCAGACCACCGTTCCGATCTCCGGCGGGAGGCCGGCGAACACCTCCGACCAGCGTGCCATCCGGGAGTCGACGAGCACGACCTCCTCGTCGTCGCGGGGCGTCGCGTGACAGAACAGCGTCGGGCCGAGGCCGTCGATCTCCAGGGTCACCGTCGTCGGCAACGCGGCGAGCCGAGCGACCTGGTCCTCACGCAACTCCCCGGCGGCCCAGTTCGACACCTCGATCGAGGCGGGCCGGCCGGCGCGGGCCTCGACCAGCTCGCGGTCGGCGTTGCCCCCGACCCAGCAGATCCGGTCGCCGAGGCCGGCGAGCAGGTCGAGCACCTCGACCGGTTGCGGGCCGGCGGCGATGTCGCCGGTGAGCACGATCAGGTCGGCGGCGGCGACGTCCGGCTCGGCCAGCACCGCCTCCAGTGCGGGCAGCACCCCGTGGATGTCGGACAGGACAGCGACTCGGCTCAGCATCGCTCCACCCTCCGGCCGGACCGGCGTCCCGTCCAGCGATTCTGCGCCGGGCAGACGAGGAAGCGGTGAGCATCAGGCGCAACGAAAGTCCCCGCCTGCCGTCATCGACGGCGGGCGGGGACGGACGTGCTGCTCAGACGCGGGCGCGGCGGGCCAGACGCTCCGGGTCCAGGATGATGATGCTCTTGCCGTCCAGCCGCAGCCAGCCGCGGGAGGCGAAGTCGGCCAGCGCCTTGTTGACCGTCTCCCGGGAGGCGCCGACGAGCTGGGCGATCTCCTCCTGGGTGAGGTCGTGGGTCACCCGCAGCACGCCACCGTCGCGGGTGCCGAACCGGCCGGCCATCTGGAGCAGGTTCTTGGCGACCCGACCCGGCACGTCCGTGAAGATCAGGTCGGCGAGTGAGTCGTTGGTCCGGCGCAGCCGCCGGGCGAGCACCCGGAGCAGCTGCTCGGCGATCTCCGGACGGTTGTTCAGCCACGGTCGCAGCGCCTGCTTGCGCAGCCGCACCAGCCGGGTGTCGGTCACCGCGGTGGCGGTCGCCGTACGCGGACCGGGGTCGAAGAGCGACAGCTCACCGACCATGTCCGACGGGCCCATCACCGCGATCAGGTTCTGCCGGCCGTCCGCCGCGCGGCGGCCAACCTTGATCTTCCCAGACAGCAGGATATAGAGGCTGTCACCGGGCTCGCCCTCATTGAAGACGACCTCGCCCTTGCGGACCTCGATCGTCTCCATCTCCTTGGCGAGCGCCTCGGCAGCCTCCGGGTCTACACCCTGGAAGATCCCGCTGCGGGCCAGTACCTCGTCCATCGCCCACCTCCGGTTGCGCGTGCCGTCCGTCGGCCGGGTCCGCCGTCCGCTGATCCCCTCGCGCGCCGCCAAGTCTAGGCGCACGTGAGCACGAATCAGAGGTCGCCCCTGGAATCTTGATCGGTGGGCGTAACCTGCCCGACGTGCTGAGCGAGCCGACTCTGACCAGCCGCACCGAGGACGGGCGGGACATCCCGCTGCTCGTCTGGCGCGCTGACGGGCCCCTGCGTGCCGTCAGCAGCGGCCCGCTGGGCGGTGGGATCGGCGTCCGGCGCTGGGTGCTCAACGCCACCGTGCCCATGTCGTACGACCGGGACGACCCGGGCGCGCATCTGGCCTCGCTCGCCACCGACATGGCCCTCGACGGGCCCGGGGTGGGCCTGCTGACCGGCGTCGATGTGGGCGAGGTGGTGACCCGGACCGACACCGGCGTTCGGGCCTGGGCGACGGTCGGGCTCGGCATTCCGGTGCCGGCCGCCGCGCCGGCCCCGGCCGCGCTCACCCAACGGGTCGGCACGGTCAACATCGTGGTGTACGTGCCGGCGCGGCTCGCCGATTCAGCTCTGGTCAACGCGGTGGCCACCGCGACCGAGGCCAAGACCCAGGCGATCAGGGAGCTGGGGTTGCCGGGAACCGGCACGCCGACCGACTCGGTCACCGTGCTCTGCCCGGTGGACGGGCCGGAGGCCGCGTACGGCGGGCCGCGCTCCGCCTGGGGCGCCCCGCTGGCCCGAGCGGTGCACGCCGCGGTGTTCGCCGGCGGTGACCGGCCGGTCGTGCCCTGGTCAGAACGCCTGACTGGCTGAACTTCCGGCCGATCGGCCCTCGTCGGCGCGTTTGACGACCGGTAGGGTCGCCAGCGATGTATGCTCCCGCGCCCCTCACCCCCCGCCCGCGCCGCCGCGTCGCCCTCGGGCTCGCCGCGCTGCTGGCCGCCCTGCTCGTCGCCGGCTGTGCGGACTCCGCGGAGGCGCCCGTCTGGCAGCCGGGTGCCGGCGGCGGTGGCACCGGCGCGCCGGTGGCGACGGCCGGGCCGAAGGGCAGCGACGGCCCGACGACGTCCGGCCGCGCCATCTCGCTCTCCGCCACCGGCGACATCATCATGGGCAACGCGCCGAACCGGCTGCCCGCCGCCGGCGGAAAGGGCTTCTTCAACTCGGTCACCGAGGCGCTCAAGGCCGACCTGGTGATGGGCAACCTGGAGGAGCCGTTGACGGTGGACACCGGCACCGGCAAGTGCGGGGCCAACTCCACCCGCTGCTTCCAGTTCCGGGCCCCACCGGAGTACGCCGCGCACCTGCGGGACGCCGGCTTCGACGTGCTCAACCAGGCCAACAACCACGGCTACGACTACGGGCCGAAGGGCTACCGGAACACCCAGCAGGCGCTGGAGAAGCACGACCTGGAGCACACCGGGGCCCCCGACCAGATCACCGTGGTCGACGTCAAGGGCGTCAAGGTCGCCGTGGCGGGCTTCTCGTCGTACGTCTGGTCCAACAGCCTCGTCGACATCACCAAGGCGAAGGCGGTGGTCGCCAAGGCCGCCACGATGGCGGACCTGGTCGTGGTGCAGGTGCACATGGGTGGCGAGGGCGTGGAGAAGACCCGGGTGAAGCCGGGCACCGAGATGTTCCTGGGCGAGAACCGGGGCGACCCGGTCAAGTTCTCGCACGCCATGATCGACGCCGGCGCGGATATGATCGTCGGACACGGACCGCACGTGCTGCGCGGCATGGAGTTCTATCGGGGTCGGCTGATCGCGTACAGCCTGGGCAACTTCGCCGGTGGGGGCAACTCGCTGAGCAACGACGGCCGGCTCGGCTGGGGCGGTGTGCTGAAGGTGTCGCTGAAGCCGGACGGCACGTGGGCCGGTGGCTCGTTCACCTCGACGTACATGAACTCCGCCGGCAAGCCGACGATGGACCCGGACGACCGGGGCCTGGGCCTGGTCACCGAGTTGAGCCGCAGCGACTTCCCGAAGGGTGGCGCCCGGTTGGACGGGCAGGGCAAGATCTCCGCACCGACGGGCGGTTGACCCGGCGGGAACGTCCGGGGCGCGACGTAGGCTGACCGTCGTGACCAGTAGCCCTCCCGGTGCCAGCGAGACCGACCTCGGGCGCAAACGCCGTGCCCGCAAGATCGGCCGGGTGCTGGCCGAGACACACCCTGACGCGCACTGTGAGCTGGATCATTCGACTCCGCTGGAGCTGGCCGTCGCCACCATCCTCTCCGCGCAGTGCACGGACAAGAAGGTCAACGAGGTCACCCCGAAGCTCTTCGCCCGCTACCCGACCGCCGCGGCGTACGCCGGCGCCGACCGGGGCGAGATGGAGGAGCTGATCCGGCCCACCGGCTTCTACCGCAACAAGACCGACTCGCTGCTCAAGCTCGGACAGGCCCTCCTCGACCGGTACGACGGCCAGGTCCCCGGCCGGCTCGTCGACCTGGTGACGCTGCCCGGGATCGGCCGCAAGACCGCCAACGTCATCCTGGGTAACGCCTTCGACGTCCCCGGCATCACCGTCGACACGCACTTCCAGCGGCTGGTCCACCGGTGGCGGCTGACCACCGAGACCGACCCGGTCAAGATCGAGCACGCGGTCGGCGCGCTGTACGACAAGCGCGACTGGACGATGCTGTCGCACCGGATCATCTTCCACGGGCGACGGGTCTGCCACGCCCGCAAGCCGGCCTGCGGCGCCTGCACGCTGGCCAAGCTCTGCCCCTCGTACGGCACCGGCCCGACTGAGCCGGCCGCCGCCGCCAAGCTGCTCAAGGGGCCCCGGGCG
This sequence comes from Micromonospora sp. NPDC005161, assembly GCF_053599855.1. NCBI lineage: Bacteria > Bacillati > Actinomycetota > Actinomycetes > Micromonosporales > Micromonosporaceae > Micromonospora > Micromonospora sp. NPDC005161. The sequence continues at coordinate 63,364 of NZ_JBSFYQ010000015.1, read as the reverse complement.
CGCGACCTCGCGGCGGCCGCTGGCGTCGACCCGGAGTTGGTGCCCGCCCAGGCGGTTGCCGCGGAGGTGCCGTGAACCGGCGCCTCGCCCTGCTGGTCCTGCCGCTGCTGCTGCTCGTCGTCACCGGCTGCACCGCCGGCGCGGACGACGCCCCCGCGCCCCGGGCGACCGCCGCCCAGCGCCCGTCGCCGTTCCGGGACTGCGCCGCGCTGAGCACGGCACCGACGGCCGGCGCGGGCACGGCGGCACCGACGGCCGGCGCGGGCACGGCGGCACCCACCACCGGCGGGGAGGAACTGCCGGAGCTGACCCTGGCCTGCTTCACCGGCGGAGCCCCGGTCACGTTGCGGGATGTGGCGGGGCCGGCGGTGATCAACGTGTGGGCGTCCTGGTGCCCGCCGTGCCGCAAGGAACTGCCCGCCTTCCAGCGGCTCAGCGAGCGGGCCGCCGGCCGGCTCCAGGTGGTCGGGGTGAACAGTCGGGACAGCCGCAACGGCGCCCAGTCCATCGGCGACGATTTCGGCGTCCGGTTCCCGATCCTGGTGGACCAGGGCGAGGCGCTGCAACGGGCGCTGAACCGCAACGCCATCCCGCTGACCCTCTTCGTCGACGGCCAGGGTCGGATCCGGCACATCGACGCCACCGGCGCGCTCGACGACGCCCAGCTCGACAAGCTGGTCCGCCAGCACCTCGGCCTGGCGGTGCCGGCGTGACCCGTCGACCACCCGAGTGGATCGAGCCGTTGCTGAGCCGGCTGGGCACCGCCCGCGCGGAGGACTTCACCCGACTGATCACCCCGGCCCAGGGCGGCAGGGAGAGCGCCGTGCTGGTGCTGCTCGGCGAGCAGCCCGGCGCCGGCCCCGACGTGCTCGTGCTGCAGCGCGCCGCCAACCTGCGCAACCACGCTGGTCAGCCGGCCTTTCCCGGCGGCGCGGCCGACCCCGAGGACATCGACGTCCGCGCCACCGCGCTGCGCGAGGCGAACGAGGAGGTCGGCCTCGACCCGGCGAGCGTGACCGTGCTGGCCGAGCTGCCGAAGCTGTGGATCCCGGTCAGCGACTTCGTGGTCACCCCGGTGCTGGCCTGGTGGCACGACCCGCACCCGGTGCACCCCCGGGAGCCCGCCGAGGTGGCGCACGTGGCCCGGCTGCCGGTCAGCGAGCTGGTCGACCCGGCCAACCGGCTGCGGGTCCGCCACCCCAGCGGCTGGATCGGGCCGGCGTTCTCGGCGCGCGGCATGCTGGTCTGGGGGTTCACCGCCGGGGTGCTGGCCACCCTGCTGGAGATGGGCGGCTGGGCCCGCCCGTGGCCGCATGGCCGGGTGGTTGAGCTGCCGCCCACCGGGGCGACGCCGGCACCCTCGGCCGGCACCGACGACGCCGACGAGACCGCCCTGCGCTGACCCCGCGGTCACCTTCCGCAAGCGATGGTCATCTGCCGGGCGCCCTGCCCGTACGCTGGACCCGTGTCCGTCGTGGATCTCGTCCTGCTGCTGCTCATGCTCGTGTTCGCGATCAGCGGATACCGCCAGGGCTTCGTCATCGGAATCCTGTCGCTCTCCGGCTTCTTCCTCGGGCTGCTGCTGGGCCTCCAGCTCGGGCCGCTGTTCGCCCGGCAGTTCGTGGACCCCGGCATCCGGGTGCTGATCTCGCTCGTGGCGGTCTTCGGGCTGGCCGTGGTCGGGCAGGCGCTCGCCGGCTGGCTCGGCTCGCACCTGCGCAAGACGATCACCAGTGAGGTCGGCAAGCAGGTCGACGACGTCGGCGGGGCGTTCGTCTCGCTCTTCGCGGTGCTTCTGCTCGCCTGGCTGGTCGCCGTGCCGCTCGGCTCGTCCTCGGTGCCCTGGCTCGCCGCCTCGGTGCGCAACAGCGCGCTGATCACTGTGGTGAACCAAGTCCTGCCGGAGCAGGCCCACGAGCTCTCCACCGCGCTGCGGGACACCGTCGACACCGACGGTTTCCCGGACGTCTTCGGTGACCTCGCACCAACCCGTGCCCGACAGGTCGAACCTCCCGACCCGGCGTTGGCCGGCTCCCAGGTGGTGGTCAACGGCCAGCGGTCGGTGGTCAAGGTGCTCGGCTCCGCGCCCGGCTGCTCGCGCCGGATCGAGGGTTCCGGCTTCGTGTACGCCGACGACCGGGTCATGACCAACGCGCATGTGGTTGCCGGCACCCGCTCGGTGTCCGTGGAGCTGGGTGGCGACCGGTACGACGGCGAGGTGGTGGTCTACGACCCGGACCGGGACCTGGCCGTGCTGCTCGTACCCGGGCTGCCCGGCCCGTCGCTGCGGTTCGCGGCCGGCAACGCGGGCAGCGGTACGGACGCCATCGTGCTCGGCTTCCCGCTCGACGGCCCGTACAACGCGCAGTCGGCACGTGTGCGCGACGTCGACCGGATCACGGGGCCGGACATCTACGCCTCCGGGGACGTCACCCGGGAGATCTACACGATCCGAGCGTTGGTCCGCAGCGGAAATTCCGGCGGCCCACTGGTCTCCGCCAACGGCCTGGTGCTCGGCGTCATCTTCGCGGCGGCGGCCGACGACCCGAACACCGGCTTCGCGGTGACCGCCGCCGAGGCGCGTCCGGTGGCGCTGGCCGGCGCGGAACGCAACCGGCGCGTCGGCACCGGCGAGTGCACCTGAGCGGCACCCTGGTCAACTCCGGGCTGGCGCGGCGGGCCTGCGGCCGCTGGGCAGCTTCGCCCGTCCCCACCGCACCCCTCGATCGAGCACGCTGCGCGCCATGATCGCCACGCAGGTGCCGCCGTTGAGGAAGGAAGCCACCACGTCGCTCGGGTGGTGCATCCCCCGGTACATCCGGGTCAGCGCCACGCTCAACGGCACCACCAGCAGCAGCGTCCACCAGGCCACCTTCGCCCCCGTGCTACGGGTTCGCAGCGCCAGCAGGACCGCGATGCCGACGTAGAGCGCCATCGCCGCCGAGGTGTGCCCGGACGGGAAGCTGGAGGTGGGCGGCGAGACGTCCATGTGCTCCACCGCCGGCCGCCGCCGGTCGATTGCGAGCGTGGTCAGCAGGAACACCAGCGCCTGGGCGGTCACCGCCGCGCACAGGAACACCGGCTCCCGCCAGCGGTTCAGCCAGAGCCGCAGCGTCAGCGCCACCAGCACGGTGACCACCACGATCATCTGGGTGCTGGCCAGCGTGCTGAACACCAGCGACACGTCGTTCCAGCCGGCGGTGCGATCAGCGGCGAGCTCGCGGTTCACCGCGTCCTCAACGGTGAACGGCCAGGTCCGGGCGAACACCCGGGTGATCAGCACCCCGAGCAGCACCATGACGCCGAGCAGCAGGGACACCGGCAGCAGCACCCGCCGGACGATCTGGACCGCGGTGTCGGACATGGGCCGGCCAGTACCCTGTCGTGGTCGTCGGCACGCCTCAGGCGGCTCCGGGGTCCCGCTTCACCTCCGGCGCGAGGCCGTCCCGGGTCGCCCGGACGGGCCGCAGGCCGGTGTGCGCCCGCCAACTGGTGAACGCGGCCGTGGTCGCCGCGACCACCGCCGCACCCAGCAGCCACCCGCCCAGCACGTCGCTGGCCCAGTGCACGCCGAGTGCCACCCGGCTCAGGCCGGTCAGCACGGCGACCAGCACCGCGGCGACCCAGAGCGTGACCCGCCACGCCCCTCGCCCCGCGTACGGCAGGAGCACCAGCAGCAGCACACCGGCCGCCAGGGTGGCGTTCAGCGCGTGCCCGGAGGGGAACGCGTAGCCGACGGCTCGGGCGACCGGGTCGAGCAGGTCCGGCCGGTCCCGGCCGACGAGCAGCTTGAGCAGCGGGCCGATCAACCCGCCCACCACCATGGTGGTGGTCACCCACAGGGCCAGCCGGCGGGCACCCCGGCGTAGCAGCCAGATCACTAGGAGCAGTGCGCCGGCCCGCAGCGGCATCGGCGCGAACACCTCGGTCCAGACCCGCATCAGCGCGACCCAGGCCGGATGGTCGAGCGCGTAGCCGTGCAGCGCGTCGGTGACCGTCGCGTCCAGCCGGTGCAGCGGCGCCCAGCCCCCGAGCACCAGCAGGGCGAGCAGCGTGAACGGCACCAGCACCAGGAACGTCGCCGTCGCGGCCAGCGTCAGCCGCAGGCCCAGCGAATGATCCGGGTCGAGGCGGCGGCGCCACCAGGACGGGTGGGAGGCGTGGGCCAGGGTGCGCGGGCCGGGCGTGCTCATGGGCACGGTTCTACCCCACCGGCGGTGCGCTCAGCCCTGCGGCGGCGGAAGCGATCGGCGGGCCCGCTGGCGGAACCGCCGCACCATCAACGCCGCGCCGGTGATCAGGGCGACGAGGAGCACGGCCGCGGTCCACAGCTGCTCCGGCGCCGAATCGGACGGCCCGCCCGCCGCCCGGGCCGTCCACCGGGTCTGCTGCCGGGGGGCGGTGAGACCGAGCGGGTCGCTGCCGGCGCCGGTCACCGGGTCGTTGTCGGCGGAACCGGGGGCCGGGCCGAAGCCGACCACGCCCGGCGACGTCTGATCGTCCAACGGGTTGGCGGTCACCGGGGGGACCTGTGCGGTCAGCGCGGCCACCGGGTCCACCGCCCCGTACCCGAATCGGTCGTCCCGCCCGGTCGGGCCGAGGTCGCGCGCGGTGGCCAGCAGCCGGTTGACCACCTCGCCAGCGGGCATCCCAGGGTAACGGGACCGCACCAGCGCGGCCGTGGCGGTCACCAGCGGCGCGGCGAAGCTGGTGCCCTGCACCCGCCAGTACCCGTCCGGGGATTTGGCGCCGACCAGCCCGGTGGCGGGTGCGCTCAGCACCGTCGCCCGGCCGGTGATCGAACCGGACCAGAGATTGTCGCTGCTGCGTTCCAGGCCGGCGACCGCGATCACGCCCGGCTCACGTGCCGGATACCAGACCTTGGAGTTGCTGGAGGTGGCCAGGTTGCCGGTGCAGGCGACCACGACCACGTCCCGGGCGAAGGCGTAGTCCAACGCCGCGGCCAGTGCGGGGCTGTCGCCGCTGCCGCCCAGCGACAGGTTGATCACGCTGGCGCCATGGTCGACCGCCCAACGCACACCCTGGGCGACGATCAGCGCGTCGTCGTAGCGGTTCTCGTCGTCGAGCACGCGCACCGGCAGGATCCGGGCATCCGGCGCCAGGCCGACAACGCCCCGCTTGTCGTCCTTCCGACCGGCGATCAGGCCCGCGACGGTGGTGCCGTGCCCCACCGGATCCGGTCCGGCGCCGCCGTCCGGGCCGACCAGATCGACACCGGACAGCACCTGGCCGACCAGGTCGGGATGGCTGGCGTCCACCCCGGAGTCGATCACCGCGACGGTCACCCCCCGCCCGGTCGAGCTGCGCCAGGCCGTCTCGGCGCGCAGCTCGTCGAGCTGCCACTGCTCGTCGCGGACCTGGTCGGTGTGGCTCACGCTGTCACCGGGGGCGAACACCACCGGTGCGCCGGCGAGCTGTCCGCCGGTGGCGGGCGCGGCGATGGGCGCGGCGGCCGCGGCCGGGGCCACGACGGCGAGCACCGCCACCACACCGAGCAGCACCCGGCCGGTTGCCCGTCGGGCCGCTGCCGGACAGCTGTGCCGAACCCCAGTCACATCCTCTGCCATTCATCCCGACGGAACCATGACGATCGGAGATTACCGGTTTCCCCACCTGTCACGGGAGGAACCGCGGAGACACGTCACGGCGGTGGCAGCTGAGCGAGCTGGACGAGGCGTACGCCCTCCCGCCGGGTGACCAACCGACCACGGCCCGGTGGCAGCGGCCCGGGCCGGACCGGCCCGGGCCGGACCGGCCCGACCAGTGCGCCCTCCTCCGGGCTGCCCGCCATCACCAGGCCGGCCGTGGACAGCTCCCGCAGTCGCTGCACGATCGACTCGTACTGTGCCCGGCTCGCGCCGCCGGAGCGGCGGGCCAGCACCAGGTGCAGGCCGACATCGCGGGCGTGCGGCAGGTGCTCCTCCAGCGCCCGCAACGGGTTCGCCGGCCCGGCCGCCACCAGGTCGTAGTCGTCGACCAGCACGAAGAGTTCCGGCCCGGACCACCACGACCGGTCGCGCAACTGCTGCGGGGTGACCTCCGGCCCCGGGGCCCGCCGCTCCAGGTAGCCGGCCGCCGACTCGACCAGGTCGGCGGTGTGCGCCGCCGCAGTGCCGTAGCCGATCAGGTGCGGCGTCTCGATGGCACCGAGCAGGCTGCGCCGGTAGTCGACCAGGATCACCCGGGCCTGCTCCGGGGTGAACCGGGTGATGATCGAGGTGGCCAGCGCGCGCAGGAACGACGACTTGCCGCACTCCGCGTCGCCGAAGACCACGAAGTGCGGCTCGGTGGCGAAGTCGAGCACCACCGGGCGCAGGTCCGCCTCGGCGATGCCGATCGGCAGCCGCAACCCGGTCGTCGCGGCGAGATCCAGCTCGGCGTACGGCAGCACCGGCGGCAGCAGCCGCACCCGGGGCGCCGGAGGGCCCGCCCAACTGCCGGCGACCCGCTTGACGAGGTCGGCGGTGTCCCCGCCCGCGGTGGCGAGCTGCGGTAGCGCGGTGAGGAAGTGCAGGCTCTCCGCGGTGACTCCCCGTCCGGGCCGCTCCGGCACGTTCGCGGCCGCCCGCCGGGCCACCAGCGAGTCGGCCGGGTCGCCGAGGCGCAGCTCCAGCCGGGAGCCGAACAGGTCCCGGATCGCCGGCCGGAAGTCCAGCCAGCGCAGCGCCGTGGCCACCACGTGCAGCCCGTACGACAGACCCCGGGTGGCCAGCTCGGTGACCAGTGGCTCCAGGTCGTCGTACTCGCCGCGCACCGTGCTCCAGCCGTCGACCACCAGGAACACGTCGCCGAACGGGTCGGCGCCCGGCTGGCTGGCCGTTCCCGCCGCGGCCCGGCGCTGGCGGTACGTGGCCATCGACTCCACACCCAGCTCGGCGAAGCGGCGTTTCCGCTCGGCCAGCAGGGTGGTCATCTCGCCGACGGTGCGCCGCACCGCCGTCGGGTCGGCGCGGCCGGTCACCCCGCCCACGTGCGGCAGGTCGCGCAGCGCGGCCAGCCCTCCGCCGCCGAAGTCGAGGCAGTAGACCTGCACCTCGGCCGGGGTGTGGGTGAGTGCCAGCGCGCAGATCAGCGTGCGCAGCGCGGTGGACTTGCCGCTCTGCGGCGCGCCGACCACCGCGACGTGCCCGGCCGCGCCGTCCAGCGCCAGCCAAAGCAGGTCCCGGCGCTGCTCCAGCGGCCTGTCCACCACGGCCACCGGCACCCCGAGCGCGCCGTGCAGCTCCGGGTTGCCCACGGTGAGCCCGCGCGCCGGGTCCACCTCGACCGGGCCGAGCAGGTCGTCCAGGGCCGGTGGCTGGCCGAGCGGCGGGAGCCAGACCTGGTGCGCGGGCGGCCCTTGCCCGACGAGTCGGTCGACCAGCAGGTCGAGCAGGGTCTCCCGCCCGCTCTCCTCCTCGGCCACGACGGGCTCGGCCGGGCTGACCGGCTCGGGCACGGGCACGGCGTGGGTGGTGAACGTGAGCAGGCGGGCGCCGCCTCCGCCGGTGGCCCCGGCCGGCGCAGCCCGGCGGCGGACCGGGCCGGAGACGTACGCGGCCCTGAACCGGGCGAGCGGGTCCGTGCCGGCACGGAGGTAGCCGTGGCCCGGTGAGCGGGGCAACTCGTGCGCGTCCGGCACCCCCAGCACGGTCCGGGATTCCAAAGCGGAGAAGGTCCGCAGCCCGATCCGGTACGACAGGTGGGTGTCGAGCCCCCGTAGGCGGCCCTCCTCCAGGCGCTGGCTGGCGAGCAGCAGGTGCACGCCGAGTGACCGGCCCAGCCGGCCGATCTGCACGAACAGGTCGATGAAGTCGGGTTTCGCGGAGAGCAGCTCGGAGAACTCGTCGCAGATCAGCAGCAGGGATGGCAGCGGCGCCAGCGGGCTGCCGGCAGCGCGGGCCCGCTCGTAGTCGCGCACGCCGGCGAAGTTCCCGGCCCGCCGCAGCAGATCCTGGCGGCGGATCAGCTCCCCGTTGATCGCGTCCACCATCCGGTCGACCAGGGGCAGCGCGTCGGCCAGGTTGGTGATCACGGCGGCGGTGTGCGGCAGCCGGTCGAACGAGGCGAAGGTGGCGCCGCCCTTGAAGTCGACCAGCACGAAGTTGAGCTGTTCGGAGCTGTGCGTGACGGCCAACCCCAGCACCAGCGTGCGCAGCAGCTCGGACTTGCCGGAGCCGGTGGCTCCGATGAGCAGGCCGTGCGGGCCCATCCCGTCCTGGGCGGACTCCTTGAGGTCCAGCTCGATGGCGCCGCCGTCGACGCCGACCCCGATCGGCACCCGCAACCGGTCCCGGGACGAGCGCGGCGCCCAGCCCTGCTCGGCGGTGAAGCTCTCCGGGTCGCCGAGGCCGAGCAGCTCGGGCAGGCCCGGCTCGGCCTGGAGCGGGGCGTCCGGGCCACGTGCCTTCCCGGCCAGGCGCAGTGGCGCGAGCCGTCGGGCGACCGCCTCGGCGTCGGCGGGGTCGAGCTGGTCGGCGGTGCCCACCTCGGCGTTCCCCTCTATCGACCAGGAGTGCAGCCGTCGGCCGCGCAGCTCCAGCAGCAGCGCGTACCGGTCGAGCAGGCGCGGCGGCGGAGTGTCCAGGTCCAGGACGGTGACCGCGTCGATGCCGCCGTCGCCGGTCAGGTCGGTGGCACCGGTCAGGTCGCCGCCGTCGAGGACCACCACCACGTGCGGGCCGTCGGTGGCCGGGCCGGCCGGGCTGAACCGGGACCGGCTGGTCAGCACGTCTCCGAGCAGCCGTTCCAGCTCGGCGGCGGAGCTGGTGACCAGCCGGACCGGACCGAGCGCGTCGGTGCGGCCGGGATGGTGGACGTGCGGCAGCCACTTCACCCACTCCCAGACGGCCCGGCGTTCCGGCCCGGCGCAGATCGCGACCAGCAGCTCGTCGGGCGCGTGGAAGACGGCCAGCTGCGTCAGCACGGCCCGGACCAGCGCCTGTGCTGCCGGGTCGCCGGTGGGCGGCCCGCCGGTGGCCGGTCCGCCGCCGGAGCGACCGCCGGTCCGCACGTACACCCGGGCGAAGCTGCGCAGCGACAGCGCCACCGGCAGGTCCGGCACCACGGAGTACGCGTCCAGGAAGCGGCGCAGCGCGCCGGCGGTCATCGGCTCCAGCTCCTCCAGTGGTCGGGTGACCGGTGGGACGAGCGGTGTGGCCAGCGTCTGCGGCCCGACGGCGACCCGGACCACCGCGAAGTCCGGGTCGGCGGGACGCCGCTCCCAGACCCGGTGGCTGTCCACCGTCGACCACAGCCGGCCCGGGTCCGGGTGTCGGTAGTAGAGCCCGGCCCGCTGCTGCCCGACGGTCTGCCGGACCCGGCGGCGCAGCGTGGCCAGGTGGCGCAGGCACTCGCGGCGGGCAGCCATCATCTCGGACTTCTTGGGGGTGCCCGAGGCGCTGCCCCAGGAGGTCACCAGCATCGCCAACGAGGAGAGCCCGAACATCCCGCCCACCACGTACGAGTAGGCGCCACCGCCCCGGCCGAACATCATCGCCATCGCCACCGTGCCGCCGAGCATGGGCAGCAGCATGAGCATCTGCTGCCACCGTCCACCGGTCACCGCGGGGATCTCCGGCGGCGCCTCGACCGGTAGCTCACCGGCCGGGATCTCCGGCGCCGGCCGGCGGGGCGGACGCTTGATGACAACGGTGGACACTCGGCCTCCTGACTGCGCTGGGTAACCCGAGCCTGGCTCATGGTAGGTAAAGTCCTGTCGTCCGCGCAGCCTCCGATCCCCCTCGATATGGAGACCAGTCGATGACAACCGGGCTGGCCCGCGTCACCATCAGCGCGCCGCAACGGCGGGTGGACGTCGCCCTGCCGGAGCAGGTGCCCCTGGCCGAGCTGCTGCCCGACGTGCTCCGGCACGCCGGTGAGGGGCTGGCCGACGACGGCGAACGGCACGGCGGCTGGGTGCTGCGCCGCACCGACGGCGCCCTGTTGGCGACCGCTCAGGCGCTGCTGCCACAGGGGGTCCGCGACGGTGAGGTGCTGCACCTGGTGCCGGCCCGCGCCCACTGGCCCGAGCTGGAGTACGACGACGTGGTGGAGGCGATCGCCGACGGCGCCCGTCGCCGCGGCGGCGCCTGGTCGCCCACCGCCACCCGCGCGGCCGGCCTGGCGGGCGCCGCGGTGCCGCTCGCCGTCGGGCTGCTCGCCCTGCTCGCCGGTGGCCCGGCGTACCGCGGCGGCTGGCTCGCGGCGGCGGTGGTGGCGGTTCTGCTCACGGTGGCCGGCACGGTCGCCAGCCGTGCCAACGGCGACGGCGCCGCAGGGGCGACCCTCGGTGGCTACGCCCTGCCGTACGCGTTCGTGGCCGGCGCCCTCGCGGTCGGCTCGGGCGACCCGGTCGGCCTCTTCGGGCCGCTGCGCTGGGTCGGCGCGCCCGAACTGCTGGCCGGTTCGGTGGCGCTCCTGCTGGTCGCGCTGCTCGGGCTGCTCGGGGTGGCCAGCCGGCTGCGGGTCTTCGTGGCCGGTGTAACGGTGGGCCTGGTCGGCGCCGGGGCGGCGCTCGGCGGGCTGCTGCTGACCCCGGCCGGCACGGCGGCGGTGCTGCTCAGCGCGTTGGTCTTCGCCGTCGGGGCGATCCCGCTGCTGGCCATCCGGCTGGGCAAGCTGCCGTTGCCGCCGATCGCCCTGCCGGCCGCCACTCCCGCCGTGGAGCCGGTGCGGGCCCGGGACCTGCCGGACCGGGGCCGGGTGCACGCGGCGGTGTCCCGCACCGAGGAGATGCTCACCGGGATGCTGCTCGGGCACGCCCTGCTGGCGGTGGCCGCGGTGGCGGTGCTGGGGGTGGCCGGCGGCACCGCCGGCCGGGTGCTGGTGGCGGTGACCTCGGCCGTGCTGCTGCTGCGGTCGCGGCTCTTCGTCGCGCTGCGGCACCGGGTGCCGGCGGTGCTCGCCGGTCTGGCCGGCTACGCGGTGCTGGGCACGGTGCTCGTCGGCCGGGCCGACGACGCCGGGCGGCTGGCGCTGGTCATCGGCGGGGCGGCGCTGGCTCTGGTGGCCGTCGCGGCCGGCACCGGGTACGCCCGCCGGCCGGTCTCGCCGTACCTCGGCAGGATCGCGGACCTGACCGATACGGCGCTGGTGGTCGCCGTGGTGCCGGTCGCCTGTGCGGTGCTCGACCTGTACGACCGGGCCCGGGGGCTGCTCGGTTGAGCGGCCCCCGGGCCCGGCACGTCAGCGTTCGTCAGTGGGTGGATTCGCCGCGCGCCTCGGCGTCCCGGGCCCGCTGGTAGGAGGCGTGGATCTCGGCCTCGGCCTCGGTGCGGCCGACCCAGGTCGCGCCCTCCACCGACTTGCCGGGCTCCAGGTCCTTGTACACCTCGAAGAAGTGCTGGATCTCCAGCCGGTCGAACTCACCCAGGTGGTGGATGTCGCGCAGGTGCTCCTGGCGGGGGTCCTCGTAGGGCACGCAGAGGACCTTGTCGTCGCCGCCCTTCTCGTCCGTCATCCGGAACATGCCGATGGTGCGGCAGCGGATCAGGCAGCCCGGGAAGGTCGGCTCGGGGACCAGCACCAGGGCGTCCAGCGGGTCGCCGTCCTCGCCCAGGGTGCCCTCAATGAACCCGTAGTCCGCCGGGTACTGGGTGGACGTGAAGAGGGTGCGGTCCAGCCGGATCCGGCCGGTCGCGTGGTCCACCTCATACTTGTTCCGGTGACCCTTGGGGATCTCAACCGTCACGTCGAAATCCATCTGCACGCTCCCTCGTCTGCCCACGCTGGCTAACGGAAACCACTTACGGCACCCCCGGACAGGTGAATGCCCACCCGCCGACTCCGGCCGCCGCATAGTCTTCGGACCGAAGTAGTGTCACCCAAGCCGATTTTCGCTGGGGGAGGAGGGGGTCGTGGGGAGGGAAGATTCACACTACCGCCCGGACGGGGGCGCCGCGCGCGGTACCGGACGATCCGGCTCCGGTGGTGCCACTGGCAGGGTCCCGGTGCCCGACGCCCACCTCCCTCGGGCGGCAGAGCCGTCGCCTCCGACGCCGGAGGCGGTTCCCGAGCGTCCCCCGCCGTTGCCCTGGCGCCCGCCCGCCGGGTCGGCCCCCGTAGGCCCGAACGCCGGTCGCTTCCCGACCCTCGACGGCAACCGGCCGACGAGCGCCCCGCCGAGCGGGAGGGCTGCGATCCCGACCAGCCCGACCCCGGGCCGCCCGCCGTCCGGCGACGAGTCGACCATCCCGATCCCGACCGGCCTCCCACCGCTCGGCCCGCCGATCTCCGCGCTGCCCGCGTCCGCCGGCGCCGTGTCGCCTCCCGCGTCCACCGGCGCCGCACCGCTCCCCACGCCCGCCGCGCCGCGCCGGCGACTGCCGGTGGTGCTGGGCCTGGTGCTGCTGCTGGTGCTCGCCGGCGTCGGGGTCGGCCTGACCCGGCCGGGCCCGGTCGCCGGCTGGCTGGGCGACGACGCCGAGCCCGCCCGGAACTCCGCCGGGGCGACCCCGGAGCCCGGCCCGTCGGACGTGCTCGCCGGACCGGACCCGAACGCCCCCCTGCCCAGCCCCGACGGGGTACGGGCCGCGCTGGACCCGCTGGTCGGGGTGGCCGACCTGGGTGACCGGGTGAACGTCTCGGTGGCCGACGTGACCTCCGGCCGCACGCTGTTCGCCAAGGGGGAGGACGACGGGACGGTGCCCGCCTCGGTGACCAAGCTGGCGACGGCGGTGACCGTGCTGGCCGCCCGTGACCCCGCGTACCGGATCCCCACCCGGGCGGTGGCCGGCGCCCAGCCCGGCGAGGTGGTGATCGTCGGTGGGGGCGACCCCACCCTCGCGGTCGACAAGAAGGGCTACTACCCGGGCGCGGCACGCCTCGACGACCTGGCCGCCCAGGTGCGCACCGCGCTCGGCGGCGTCGCCCCGACCAGGGTCATCGTCGACGGCTCGATCTACTCCGGCCCGGTCTACGGCCCGGGTTGGGACGACGACATCCCCACCGGCGGGTCCGGCGGGGCGGTGACCGCGTTGATGGCCGACGGGGCACGCAGGGACCCGGGCGTCGGGCAGGGTGCCGCCGAGCGGGTCGCCGAGCCGGACCTGGCCGCCGGCCGGTCGTTCGCGCGGCTGCTCGGCGTACCGGCCGACGCCGTCAAGCGCGGCACGGCCCCGGCCGCGGCCGCCGGTGGCGCTGCCCCGGCACCCGGCGTCGAGTTGGGCGTGGTGCAGTCGCCGCCGCTGATCCGCCTGGTCGACGTCATGATCGCCGAGAGTGACAATCTGCTGGCCGAGGCACTGGCACGGCAGGTCGCGCTGGCCCGCAAGCAGCCGGCTTCGTTCGACGGGGCCGCCGCCGCGATGGACGCCCAGGTGGCCGAGCTGGGCCTGCCCGCCGACGAGATCACCCTCTCCGACGGCAGCGGACTGTCCCGCCGCAACCGGATCAGCCCGTCCCTGCTGACCGATCTGGTCCGGCTGGCCGCCAGCCCCGACCATCCGGAGCTGGCGGGGATCTTCGGTGGACTGCCGGTGGGCGGCTGGTCCGGCACCCTGGGCGACCGCTACCGCAACGCCCCCGGCACCGACGCCGGGGCGGGCACCGTGCGGGCGAAGACCGGCACGCTGACCGGTGTGCACGCCATCGCGGGCCTGGTCACCACGGCCGACGGCCGGCTGCTCACCTTCGCGGTGCTCACCGACAAGGTGCCCGGCGGGAGGGAGACCGCCCAGCCGGCGCTGGACCGGATCGCCGCCGCGCTCGCCAACTGCGGCTGCCGCTGACCGCCGCCGGCCCGGCTCCGCGGTCGGCCGTGTGCCGGGACCGCCGTCGCGAGCCCGGGCCGGGGTGTTGCGCGCGGGTACGGTGGGTCCATGGCGCAGTTCGTGGACTGGGATCTGGCCGCCGCCACCGCGGGGGCGTTGAGCAAGTCGGGCCCCCGGGTGTCGTACACCGAGGCCACCGACGTGGTCGGCGACCTGCGGCGGCTGACCGACGAGGCAGCCGGGCACGTGGCCGACTACACGGGGCTGCGGGCGCAGGTGGCGCACCCGCCGGTGCGGGTGGTCGACCGCCGGGACTGGGCCGCCGCCAACATCGCCGGGCTACGCGAGGTGATCACTCCGTTGGTCAGCAGGCTCTCCGGCGACAAGCAGCCCGGCGCGCTGACCGAGGCGATCGGGTCCCGGCTGACCGGGGTGCAGGCCGGCACCGTGCTGGCCTACCTGTCCGGCCGGGTGCTCGGCCAGTACGAGGTCTTCTCCGCCGACCCGGGCCAGCTGCTGCTGGTCGCGCCGAACATCGTCGAGGTGGAGCGCAAGCTCAACGCCGACCCGCGGGACTTCCGGCTCTGGGTGTGCCTGCACGAGGTCACCCACCGCACCCAGTTCACCGCGGTGCCGTGGATGCGGGCCTACTTCCTGAGCGAGGTGCAGGCGTTCGTGGACGCCTCGTCCAGCGGCGGCGAGCATCTGATCGAGCGGCTGCGGCGCGGGGTGGCCACCCTGTCCGAGGCGGTCCGCGACCCGGAGAGCCGGACCAGCGTGCTGGACATCGTGCAGACCCCGGCGCAGCGGGCTGTGCTGGACCGGCTCACCGCGCTGATGACCCTCCTGGAGGGGCACGCCGAGTTCGTCATGGACGGCGTCGGCCCGCAGGTGATCCCGAGCGTCGAGCGGATCCGGGCGTCGTTCAACCGGCGCCGCGAGGCGGGCAACCCGCTGGAGAAGGCGATCCGCCGGCTGCTCGGGGTGGACGTCAAGATGCGCCAGTACGCCGAGGGGCGCAAGTTCGTGCACGGCGTGGTCGAGCGGGTCGGCATGGACGGGTTCAACTCGATCTTCAACTCGCCGCTAACTCTGCCCCGCCTCGCCGAGCTGGGCGATCCGGACGCCTGGGTGGCCCGGGTGCACGGCCCGGCCGGCACCTTCCCGGCCGCCGGCTGATCGTCCGCCGGTGGCCGCACTCGCCCCGCCGGTGGCCGCGATCCGGGTGGCGGTCCGCCGCGCGCTGACCGGGCTGCCGTCCGCTGGTCCGGTGCTGGTCGCCTGCTCCGGTGGCGCCGACTCGCTCGCCCTGGCCGCGGCCACCGCGTTCGTGGCGCCCCGGCTGGGTCGGGCCGCCGGCCTGGTGACCGTCGACCACGGCCTGCAGGCCGCCTCGGCGCAGCGCGCCGAGGCGGTGGCCAGCTGGGCCAGGGAGGCCGGGTTCACGCCGGCGACGGTGGTCCGGGTGGAGGTGGCCGGGCGGCCGGGTGGACCCGAGGCGGCTGCCCGGGAGGCCCGCTACCAGGCGTTGACCGAGGTCGCCGGCCAGCACGGCGCGGTCGCGGTGCTCGCCGGGCACACCCGCGACGACCAGGCGGAGACCGTGCTGCTCGCGCTCGCCCGGGGTGCCGGCCCGCGCGGGCTGGCCGGGATGCCCGTCCGCCGGGACCTGGCCGGGGTGCCGCTGCTGCGCCCGCTGCTGGAGATCAGTCGGGAGCAGACCCGCGCCGCGTGTGAGGTGCTCGGGTTGAGCCCGTGGCAGGACCCGCACAACATCGACCCGTCGTACGCCCGGTCCCGGGTGCGGGCCGACGCGCTGCCGGCGCTGGTGCGGGCGCTCGGGCCGGGCGTGCTGGACAATCTGGCGCGTACCGCCCGGCTGGTGGCGGCCGACAACGCCGCCCTCGACGAGTTGGCGGAGACGGCGCTGGCGGCGGCCCGGTGTTCCGACGGAGGGCTCTCCGTGCGGGCGCTGGCCGGCCTGGTCCCCGCCGTGCGCGGCCGGGTGCTGCACACCTGGGCGCGGGAGCTGGGTGCCCTGCCGGGTGCGCTGTCGTATCGGCATGTCAACGCGCTGGACGCCCTGATCACCGAGTGGCACGGTCAGGGCCCGGCCGACCTGCCCGGCGGCATCCGGGTGCTCCGCCGCGCCGACCGACTGGCACCCGTCGCTGTCAGCTGAACGCCCTTTGCGGAGCTGGTGTCGGGCCGATCTCAGCCGGTGTGCGCGCGGTCGCGGAAGGTGGTCCGGTAGCCGTGCGGGGTGGCGCCCACCCGGCGACTGAAGTGGTGGCGCAGCGCCGCCGCGTCGCTGAAGCCGGCCTGGTCGGCGACGGCCTCCACGCTCAACGGGGTCTCCTCCAACAAGCGCCGGGCGAGCAGCACCCGCTGGTTGGTGAGCCAGTCGTGCGGGGTGGTGCCGGTCTCGGCGCGGAACCGGCGGGCGAACGTACGCGGTGCCATGCCGGCCCGGGCGGCCAACTCCTCCACCGTGATCGTCCGGTCCAGGTGCCCCATCAGCCACTCCAGCACCGGCTCCAGGGTCGGTGCATCGGGCGCCTTCGGGATGGGCGCCTCGATGTACTGCGACTGGCCGCCGTCGCGGTGCGGCGGGACCACCATCCGTCGGGCCAGTCGGGTCGCGGTGGCCGAGCCGTGCTCCTGGCGGATCAGGTGCAGGCAGGCGTCGATGCCGGCCGCGGTGCCGGCGCTGGTGAGCAGCCGGCCGTCCTGGACGTAGAGCGAGTTGCAGCGCACCTGGGCGCGCGGATGTTGGCGTTGCAGCTCGTCGACGTACCGCCAGTGGGTGGTGCACTCCCGGTCGTCGAGCAGCCCGGCCGCGCCGAGCACGAAGGCGCCGGAGCAGACGCTGAACAGGTACGCGCCGCGGGCGTCGGCCCGGCGCAGCGCGTCGAGCACCGGGCCGGGAACGGTGGTGCCCTGGGTGTGCGCGGGCACGGCCACCAGGTCGGCGTCCTCCACCGGGCCGAGATCGGCGTGCGGGGTGAGGTGGAAGCCGGACGAGGTGCGTACCGGCGCGCCGTCGGGGCTGCACACATGGAAGCGGTAACCGGGGAAACCGTCCGGTGTCCGGTCGGTGCCGAACACCTCGGCGAGCACGCCGAGCTCGAAGGGGGCGACCTGGTCGAGGGCGAGGACGGCCACGGAGCGAAGCATGTGACGAGGGTAACCCCAGAGGTGGCAGTAAATCGATGCCCAGCGGCATTCCTGCCACTGTTCGGTCGGCGCGATCCGTCGCAGACTGGTCTCAGTCCGGTGCGCACCGGCGGCGAAACCGACAGCAACCATGCGAAAGCGAGCGCCGCCATGGAGTTCGTGCTCTTCCTCCTGTTCCTTGTCCTGCTCGCCGCCGCCTCGGCGGCCGGCTTCACCGTCGACAGTCACGATTCGGCCGACTGGAAGCCCAGCGACGACGGCCGTCGCTGGCAGTCCCGTACCAGCTGATGTGTTTGATGGTTTTTGCGACGAAAATCCCGCGCGGGGCCGCGCCAAAAGGTGCGGCCCCGCCGACGGGGGCCATCCGACGTACGGCAGGCTAGGAGTCATGGCTGATGGCTCCTGGTACGACGCCGACATCGACCACGTGATCATCTCCGAGGCGCAGATCCGCGAGAAGACGGCGGAACTGGCCAAGCAGGTCTCCGCCGACTACGCCCACGTGGGCGACGGGCTGCTGCTGGTCTGCGTGCTCAAGGGCGCGGTGATGTTCATGGCGGACTTCGCCCGGGCGCTGGGCCGCAACGGCCCCCCGGCCGAGCTCGACTTCATGGCCATCTCCTCCTACGGCCAGGGCACCACCTCCTCCGGAGTGGTCCGCATCCTCAAGGACCTGGACCGGGACATCGCCGGCCGGCACGTGGTGGTCGTCGAGGACATCGTCGACTCCGGGCTCACGCTCTCCTGGCTGCTGCGCTACCTGGAGTCCCGCTCGGCGGCGAGCGTCGAGGTGGTCGCGCTGTTCCGCAAGCCGGACGCCGTCAAGGTGCCGGTCCCGGTGAAGTACGTCGGCTTCGACATCCCGACCGAGTTCGTCGTCGGGTACGGCCTCGACTTCGACGAGCGCTACCGGGAGCTGCCGTACGTCGGAGTGCTCAAGCCGGAGGTCTACGCCCGGAAGTGACGCCGGCCTGGCTCACACCCCGCTCGGACGCCGGTGTGAGGCCGACTTGCATCAGCACCCATCAAGCCGACGTTCAGCGCACTCTCAGCTCTTCCGGTTACCGTGGAGCCCGGTGGCGCGGAGGTTACTCCGCGCCCGACCCCCTCGATCGCGTGACCGGGCGTTCGGGTGGTCGGGCCGGACTCTCCGCCACGCCGGCTTCTGCCCGGACCCGCCGTACGTGTCGGTGAGGGCTGGCGAGCCTGCCCACGGTGCGCGCCGTCGATGGCGAAGGTGTGCCGAGTGCGGGGCTCGCAAGCTCACTCCTCGCGTACACGGTGTACCGTCGAATGACCGCGGCGCGGCAGTTTTTGCGCTTCGGGGTCGAGGCCGGCCCGCACGGCGGCTCCGGCCGCCGCTCAACCGCGGCGACACCATCAGACGGTCAGGACGTCGATCAGGAGGATGCGGGCGCTCCGGCGCTCGACAACAGTATGGAACGTACGCGTTTCTTCCGCCGACCGGTGGTCTGGATCATCCTGGTCATCCTCGGCGCCGTTGTGCTCAGTCAGCTGTTCACCGCTGGTCCCAGCTACCACCGCGTGGACACTTCCGTTGCGCTCGACCAGCTCCACACCGCCAAGATCAATAAGGTCGTCTTCCAGGACAAGGAGCAGACGCTCCAGCTGGACCTGGCCCAGAAGACGAAGTTCGGCGACACCACCACCAACAAGATCGAGGCCCAGTTCCCGTACCAGGTTGGTGACGAGGTCTGGAATGAGGTGCTGGACGCCAAGTCCGCCAACCGGGTCACCGGCCCGGCCGACGCCAAGGTCTCGTCGGACAGCATCTGGGTGAGCCTGCTGGTCAACCTGCTGCCGATCGCGCTGCTCGTGCTCCTGCTGCTGTTCTTCATGTCGCAGATGCAGGGCGGCGGCTCCCGGGTGCTCAACTTCGGTAAGTCCAAGGCGAAGATGATCACCAAGGACACTCCGAAGACGACCTTCGCGGACGTCGCGGGTGCCGAGGAGGCCGTCGAGGAGCTGTACGAGATCAAGGACTTCCTGCAGAACCCTGCGAAGTACCAGGCCCTGGGCGCCAAGATCCCGAAGGGCGTGCTGCTGTTCGGCCCGCCCGGCACCGGTAAGACGCTGCTGGCCCGCGCGGTCGCCGGCGAGGCCGGGGTGCCGTTCTACTCGATCTCCGGCTCCGACTTCGTGGAGATGTTCGTCGGTGTCGGCGCCAGCCGGGTCCGTGACCTCTTCGAGCAGGCCAAGACGAACGCACCGGCGATCGTCTTCGTCGACGAGATCGACGCCGTCGGCCGGCACCGTGGCGCCGGCATGGGCGGCGGCCACGACGAGCGGGAGCAGACGCTCAACCAGCTGCTCGTCGAGATGGACGGCTTCGACACCAAGGGCGGGGTCATCCTGATCGCGGCCACCAACCGACCGGACATCCTCGACCCGGCGCTGCTGCGCCCGGGCCGGTTCGACCGGCAGATCCCGGTGGACGCCCCCGACATGGAGGGCCGCAAGGCCGTCCTGCGGGTGCACGCCAAGGGCAAGCCGTTCACTCCGGACGTCGACCTCGACGCGGTGGCACGGCGTACCCCGGGCTTCAGCGGTGCCGACCTGGCCAACGTGATCAACGAGTCGGCCCTGCTCACCGCTCGCAAGGACCAGCGGGCAATCACCAACGACTCGCTGGAAGAGTCGATCGACCGGGTGATCGCCGGTCCGCAGCGACGGACCCGGGTCATGAGCGACCAGGAAAAGAAGATCACCGCGTACCACGAGGGTGGGCACGCGCTGGTCGCCTGGGCGCTGCCGCACGCCGCGCCGGTGCACAAGGTGACGATCCTGTCCCGCGGCCGCTCGCTGGGCCACACCCTGGTGCTGCCCACCGAGGACAAGTACACCCAGACCCGCGCCGAGATGATCGACACCCTGGCGTACGCGCTGGGCGGTCGGGCCGCCGAGGAGCTGGTCTTCCACGAGCCGACCACCGGCGCCGGGAACGACATCGAGAAGGCCACCCAACTGGCCCGCGCGATGATCACCCAGTACGGCATGAGCTCCAAGCTCGGTGCGATCAAGTACGGCACCAGCGGGGACGAGCCGTTCCTTGGCCGCAACATGGGCCACGAGCGGGACTACTCGGACTCGGTGGCCGCCGAGATCGACGGCGAGATGCGGGCGCTGGTCGAGCTGGCGCACGATGAGGCCTGGGAGATCCTGGTCGAATACCGGGACGTCCTGGACAGCATCGTGCTCGAGCTGATGGAGAAGGAGACCCTCTCCACCGCCGACATGGCCCGGATCTGCGCGCGGGTGGTCAAGCGCCCGCCGCTGGCGCCGTACAACGGCTTCGGCAAGCGCCAGCCCTCCACCGAGCCGCCCGTGCTCACCCCTGCGGAGAAGGACGCGCTCAAGGCACAGGCGCAGGCCGACGGCGCGCAGGCGTCGGTCGGCGGCGGCACCTCGTCCAACAACTCGGACGGCACGCACTGAGCAGCGACCCGACGGCCAGCTCCCCCCACCGGGAGCTGGCCGTCTCCGCGACCGAGCCCGACGGCGACGACGCGCTGGACTACGTGGCCGCACGGCTGATCAGCGGAAAGCTGACCGGCCGCCCGGTCGAGGACGCGGTCGACCTGCGTCGCATCGAGAAGGCGGTCCGGGAGATCCTGATCGCGGTCGGGGAGGACCCGGACCGCGACGGGCTCCAGCAGACCCCGGCCCGGGTCGCCCGGGCGTACGCCGAGCTCTTCGCCGGCCTGCGGGTCGACCCGGCCCAGGTGCTCAGCACCACCTTTGAGGCCAACCACGAAGAGCTGGTGATCGTCCGGGACATCGACGTCATGAGTCTCTGCGAGCACCACCTGCTGCCGTTCCGCGGCAGTGCGCACATCGGCTACATCCCCGGCCCGGACGGACGGATCACCGGCCTGTCCAAGCTGGCCCGTCTGGTCGAGGTCTTCGCCCGCCGCCCGCAGGTGCAGGAACGGCTCACCTCGCAGGTCGCCGACCTGCTGATGACCAAACTCGCCCCACGCGGCGTCGTCGTCGTGCTGGAGTGCGAGCACATGTGCATGGCGATGCGCGGCATCCAGAAGTCCGGTGCGAAGACCATCACGTCGGCCGTGCGCGGCATATTGCAGACGGACTCCAAGTCGCGGGCCGAGGCGATGGCGCTGATCATCCCCCGCTGACACCCGGACGCGTCACCGGCCGGCCGCCCCACCCCGGGACGGCCGGTCGTTGCGTCAGCCGGCCAGCAGGGCCAGCAACAGGCCGGCCGTGACCAGCACCGCCGGCACCAGGCAGACCAGCGCACCGAAGCGAACCGTGCGGTCCAGCCGCTCGCCGGGGGCGGCGCGGAACACCCGCCCGATGCCCACCCAGCCGGCGACGAAGGCGACCGCCGGCATCGGCAGCCCGCAGATCAACGCCGCCACACTCGCCGGGCCCGCCCCGGTCGCCACGAACACCACGACCTGGATCAGCGGCACCAGCAGCGCCAACGGCCCGTACACCAGGAGGTTGCGCCCCCGGGTCGGCCAGGACCCCGGGCGGAACCGGCTGCGCGCGGCCAGCGCCGCGTCCGCCGCCTCGGCCCGACCCCGCGCGGCCCGCAGCGCCGCCAGCACGGCCGCCGGGCCGCCCACCATCGACCGCGCCGCCTCGGTCACCTCCGGCGGGGACGGCACCAACGAGATCGCCGGTACGCCCAGCTCACGAAGCCGTTCCTGCTGGCTCGCGAGCCCGGTGCGGACCACCGTCAGCTCCTCCCGGGCGGCCTCCGCCGAGCGGGCCTGCTCACCGGCGGCGGCTGCCGCGCTGCGGCGTACCCCGTCCAGCTGGCGGGCCGCGGCGAGATACTCCGACCAGGCCGTGGTGGGCTCTGCGCTCGTTTCCGCGACGTCCCCGTCCGGCTCGGCGGTCCGCTGCCGTCCCGGCCCGGTCACCGTCGCGTTCGGACCCATCCCGACACCCCCCGCGCGCACCGCCGGATCACCTGGCCTCGTCGGCGAACGGCACCAGGACCGTGCCCCGCTCGTCCGGCCCGTCCCAGAGCACCGCCCGGTCGGGACGGGCCCGCCACTCCACCGGCCGGCCGAAGACCGCGGCGAGCTGGGCCGCCGGCACATCCAGCACGGCCACGGCCGCGAGCTTGTCCACCTCGCCCTCCGGCTCCAGCAACGCGGCGAACGGTGGCACCGCCCGCCACCAGCCCAGCAGGTGCCGACCCGACGGCGGCCCGTCCCGCAGCAGCGCGCGCAGCCGGTCCACCGGCAGCTCGCGGGGCCCCGGCCGGTCCAGACCGAAGAGGACCAGGTAGGTCGGCAGCTCCCCGTCCGCGTCCGCGAGCAGCGTCGGCAGGTCCACCATGGCCGCCGAGTGGCGGACGGCCAGCTCCGCCGTCAACGCCTCCGCCAGCGGCCGGGAACCCGGGTCGGGAGCCGCCACCAGGAACCGGGCGGTGCCCGGCGAATGGTGGTCCGCCGTGCTCCGCGCCGCCGTCGCCAGCAGCCCACCCGCCGCCGGGCCGGATCCCAGCACCGCCAGGTTGCGCCCCGCCGCCGGTCCCAGCGGTACGGCGACCGTCGAGCGGGCCACGTCCACCGCCCGGCCGAGCAGAGCCGCCGGCCCGTGCGCCTGGCCGGCCAACGCCGCACGGTGTCGCGGATCGTTGCCCAGCGACGGACGGGCGTACCCGGCGAACACCACCGGCGGCACCGACCCGGCCGGCCGTGCCGTCCACAGCTCGTGCCGCAGCCGATCCACCACCCCCGGGTGGTCCTGCGGATCGGGGTGGCGGATCAACCGTTCATGACCGCGGATCGCGCCCCGGGGGCCGCCGAGCCCGCCCGCGGTGTTCACCACCGCGCTGCCCACCGGCAGGCCGGCGGCCGAGTCGTTGGTCGGTTCCAGCACCGGGCTGCCCCCCGGCAGCGCCACCCGCACCGGGAACTGGCCGAGCACCGAATCCCGGTGCCCGGTGTCCGCCCGGCCGCTGAGCCCCAGCTCACCCGCGCCGGCCAGCACCAGGTGTACGCCGTACGCCCGGCCGGCGCGGGCCAGCCCATCCAGCTGGGCGGCAACCTCGGCGGCCAGCCGGTCCCGCTCGGCGAAGATCAGCGGCAGATTGTCCAGCACGCACACGATCCGGGGCAGCGGCCGGTGCTGGCGCAACTCCGCGAAGCGCTGCCCACCGGCGCGCCCGCCGGCCTCGGCCCGGCGCTGCACCTCGACCGTCAACTGATCCAGCAGGTCCCGGACGTACTCCCGATCCGCGGCCATCGCCGCCGCCCGCACCTGCGGGATCCAGGACCGGTCCCGCTCGGTCTGGAGGAACTCCACGAAGGACTCGCCGTCGCCCAGATCCACCAGGTAGAGCGCCAGGTCGTCCGGGCCGTACCGGGCGGCGAGCCCGAGCAGCGCCGTAGTCAGGAACGCCGCGCGACCCGCACCGGACCGGCCACTGACCAGCCAGTGCGGGGTCAGCTCGGTGAAGCCCAGCGGCACCGGGCGGCCCCCGGCGTCACCAACCGTGGTGGTCAACCCGTCCACCGAATCCAACTGCCACAGCCCCTCACCCGTCGCCGGCAGCAGATCCGCCAGCGCCAACCGGGAACCCGCCTCCACCTGCGCGGCGAGCCGCCGACAGACCGCGTCGACCAGGTCGGCCGGCGGGTCCGCCTCGACGAAGACCGGCGAGTTCATCCCGCCCGGCGAATCGGCGCCCGGGCCGGCGAAGGACGCCCCCGGCGGGTCACCGAGCAGCGCGTACGCGTTGCGCAGCACCAGCGGTGTGGCGCGCGGCAGCGGCCCCCGAGCCGCGTACGGGCCGGCGGGCGGCCAACCGGCCACCACCAGGTGCAGCCCGGCCGCTGGCCCCTGCTCAGCCAACGCCTCGACCCGTGCCAGGTCGGTCGGGCCGGTCAGCTCCGGCAGCGCGGCCACCACCAGCAGCAGCGTCCGGTCATGCCGGCGTCGCCCACTCGCCCCCGGCGCGACCCACTGCTCCGCCTCGGTCAACACCGCGCGCAGACCCGCCACATCCACCGCCGGCGGCGGCAACAGGCCGGCATCCGCCAGCGCCCCGAACGGGGTGAGCACACCCCCCGTGGCGTCCACCGCGCGCACCAGCAGGGCACCCGCCGGTGCCGCCGCCAACGACCGCAGCAGCACAGCCCGAAGCAACCCCGCCACCCGCGGTTCCCGGGCGTCGGTGTCCACGCTCAGATGCCCGGTGCCGACCAGCGGCACCAGCGCGGGAAAACGGGCGTCGTCCAGCGGTGCCGCGGTGCCCACCCGCACAAAGGACGGCGGGCCGTCGCCGGCCGGCGAATCCACGGTCAGCGAGTCCAGGGCGGCCCCCGACCATCCCGGAGCCAGCCGCGCGGCCACCGCCCGCAGCCGGTCGGCCACCTCGTACTGGCGGCGCTGATCGGCGGGGGCCGGTCGGGTCTCGTCCAGGATGCCGGCCGCGGCGGTCGCGACAGCCGCAGCACGCCGGTGCAGAGCTGCGGCGCGGTTCGTGCCTGCCTTCGGACCGGCCACCGCGTCCACCCCCTCTGCCCGAGGTTGGCAACCCCTCCCTGAGCAGAGACGGTATCCCAGCCGGGGCCCCTCCTCCGGGAGGTGTCGCGGCGGTGCGCCGGTGTTGTCGTGGATGTCACCGGTGGGGAGGGGTCCGTCACGATCCGCTGGATCTGAGGCATTGGCTCCGGGGCGTCCAGCCGTTAGCTTCAGGGGGTGGAATCAGTGCAGCCCCCCGCCGGTTCCCAGGTCTCCCGCGTACCGGCCCAGCGGACGCCGTCCGAGCAGCTGCCGCCCGCCCCGGCCCCGCCAGCGCCGCAGCCGCCACGCCGCCGGGTACGCACCGTGCTCACCGTGGTCGCCGGGGTGCTCGCCCTGCTCTTCCTGGGCGCTGCGGTCACCGCGTATGTGCTGTACGACCGCGCCTCCACCCCGGACCGCAGCGCGCCCGACGTTGTGGTGGTCAACTATCTTCAAGCGGCACTCGTGTCCCGCGATCCCAACCGAGCGAAGCTTTTCACCTGCGACGGAGCGGTTCCCTCCCTGGAAGAGTTCGGCGCGCAGATGGTCCGGCGAGAGCAGGAGTTGAACGTCTCGTTCTCGATCAACATCGAGAACGTTGCTGTCTCGAAGGTCGGTCCTACTGATGCGTCGGTTACTGCTGTTATCCGTCGTAGCGCATCGATCGATGGTGTTCAGCAAAGCCTGGCGGATACGTGGCGCTTTGACGTGCAGGACAGAGAGGGATGGCGCGTGTGCGCCGGTGCCAGAGTCAGCTAGGTTGTCATTCGATCCACAGCAGATGGACGGGAACCTCCAGAGTTGTGGGGGACTGGCCTCGCCAGGCCCAGCGGTACCACTCCACCTCGGGCGTGATCCGGACGCAGATGTCTCCCTCGGCACCCGAGTAGGTTTCGGTCACCGCCCGCAGGTCCCGGTGCTCCAGGCCGCCTTCGATGTGCACCACGCGGCGCCCGGTGACGGCATCCGCCTCGAAGACCGGCGTGGGGGGCCGATGGGCCGGGCCGTCCAGTGAGACCAGGCGGATCCCGCTGGCCCGGGTGTCGGCCGGCTCGGGCCGGTCGCCGACCGTCTCCACCCAGACCCGATCGACCGGCACCAGCGGCGCGAACACCTCGACCTGGTCGGCTTCGGCCCGGTACCACTCGTGCTCGGGGATCACTGGCACATAGGTCCGGGCGCCCTGTACCACCCGGTCGTCCGCCCGCAGGTCGCCCCGCCAGCCCAGCCCCGGCAGCCCGACCAGCACCCGTCGCCCGCGCAGCTCCACGCGCTCGGTGGCCGGCACGATCGCCAGTGGTCGGGGTGGCCGGGGCGCCCAGTCGGGCTGGTCGGCGAACGGGTCCGGCAGGGGTCCGGTCATGCCCGTGGTGGCCTCACTCCGCGCTACGCAGCGGGGCGCCCCGCTCGCGCATGAACGGTATCGGATCGATGGCGCCGCGGCTGGTGCGGTCGTTGCGCAGGTGCACCTCGAAGTGCAGGTGCGGGCCGGACGAGTTGCCGCTGCTGCCGACCTGCCCGATCACCTCACCGGCCGGCACGATCTGATCGGGCGACACCCGGGGGCGGACCACCATGTGGCAGTAACGGGTGATGTATCCCCCGGCGTGCAGCAGGTCGACGAACCAGCCGCAGCCGCCCTTGCCAGGGTGCCCGTCCACGTCGCAGTCCTTTCGGCCACGGTCGTCCGGGTCGCATCGGGCGACCAGGACCCGGCCGGCGGCGGCGGCGCGGATCTCGGTGCCCTTGGCCGCCCCGATGTCGACCCCGTTGTGGCTGGGTCGGCTGCTGGTGCGGAAGCCGGAGCCGACCTCGCCCGGGATCGGAGCGGTCCAGCCGGAGGCGGCGATCTGGCCGCGCTCGGCCGCGTTGCACACCGCCTTGCCGTTGATCTCGATCGTGCGCGCCGCGCCGCCGGCCAGCGCGTCGACGATCCGGCTGGCCGGCTCCTCGTGCTTGGCGTAGGCGTCCGGGTAGGCGCTGATCTGGACCTGCTGCGCCACCACCGTCAGCGGCCGGCGCTGCCAGCTCCGCACCTCGACCAGCTTCTCGTAGAACTTGCGGGCCGTGTACGCGGGGGTCATCCGCTCGGTGACGCTGCCCCACCCCGGCCGCTGCTGGAACAGTCCCAGCGAGTCATGGTCGGCGCCGACGCCCTCATGCGGTAGTGCCAGTGACGCGGGAACGCCACTGTTCGCCAGGTTGCGCAGTGCGGATTCCTGCATCGCGGTAGCCAGGGCGATCACCCAGCCCCGTGACGGCACCCCCAGGTCCTGGCCGACCTTGATGATTATGGCGGCGTTGCGGATCTGCGCATCGCCGTACTCGGTGAACCGCGGCAGCTCGCCGGCGATGTCCACCGGACGAATTGGGCCGCAGCCCCAGCCGGCGAGGGCGTCCCCGTTCTCCGCGTCGCCGCCGAGCCCACTGAGGAAGAACGCCGCGGTCCCCCCGGTGCAGCAGAGCAGGAGCAGCACGCCGGTGAGCATTGTGGCGATCACACCGACCCGCACCGGTCGACGGAGGGCGCGGCTGCCGGCGTTCATTGCCGCTCCCAATCCACCACGTCGACCAGCCAGCCGCCATCTGCGGCGAGCAACTCCAGCCGGAGCCGGCCGGTGTCGAGGGGCAGCACCACCTCGACGAACGTCTCTGTGCGCGACCGCACCGCCGGTGGGCCGGTCACCACCTCGGCCGGGACCCCGCCGGGATCGACGCCGACCAGCTTCTCGGTCAGCGCCGCTGTGGACAGCGGGCGCAGGCCGGCCTGCCACTGTTCGGCAGTCATGCCGGGGCGGCCGAGCCAGGCCGTGGTGAACCGGTCGGCGGTCTGTTCGGGCGTGCGGTCGCCCGGTCGGGTCACCGGTGACGGTGGAGCTTCGGTGGAGATCGCGCCATCGTCGCCGGCTGTCGGGTCCACGGTGGTGATCGGCCGGTCCGGCCGGCTGCTCAACCCGTCCGCCGGGTCGGCCGGATCGGAGACCAGCCGGGCCGCCCCGAGCACCCCGAAGACGAGCACCGCGATCATCAGCGCCACCCCCAGCCGGGACCGCAGAGCCCGCGTGAACAGGAACTCCATTGCGCGTCGCATCGCCATCACCGCGCCTCTGAGCGCACCCGTGGTCCGGTGCGGTCCGGCGCACGCTCTGCGGAGCCCGGTCGGTAGACCACGAACGACGGATTCTCCGCTGGCACGTCCGGCTCGGTCCAGGTCGCCGGCTGCCGGCGACGGGGTTGGGGCGCCACCGGTCGGCCCCGGCCGCCGGTCGCCTCCTTCGGCACGTCGTCCGCGCGTTCCTGACCATCCGGGCGCTCGGCGCCGGGACGCCGGCCGTCGACCTGGGCGGTCGGCGCCAGGACCGGGTCTTCCCGCCGCGCTTCCGGGCGCAGCGTGGTCTGCTCCGCCACGGGTGAGCGACGGCGGCCGCCCACCGGCTCCGCCGTGCCGCCCGGCTCTGCCACGTCCAGCCGCGCCGCGGTCCGCATGTCCCGGAAGAACCGGCGGTGCCAGGACCCGGCCGAACTGACCGCCTCGCTGCTGTCCTTGCCGCCGAGCTGGGTGATCCGCCGGTAGGGCCGCAGCAGCAGCCAACCGACCACCCCGCAGAGCCAGACCAGTACCACCTGGAGCCAGCCGGGCAGGGTTGGTGTGCTCATGATCAGGTCAACCGCGAACAGGTAGATCGCTGCCCCGGTACCGAAGATGGCGATATTGAAGACCGCGGCCACCACGGCGTTCGCGAGCCGCCGCAGCCCAGCGCTGGCTGGTCGGAGCAGACCGACGGTGCCCAGGATCGGCGCCGCGATCACTGCCCACCGGAAGATGAGGAAGCCCAGCAGGACCAGCAGCGACGCGGTCAGATCGAACATGGCGAACAGCACCGACGCCAGCACCGCGATGAAGCCGGCACCCACCCGGTCCATGTCGCGGACACCCTGGAGGTACTCGTACGCCTCCGGGTCCTCGTCCTGTATTTGTTGGGCCACTCGCGCCCACTGCTGCTGCTTGGCCTTGATCGTCGCCTTCCGAGTGTCCGGATTAGCGCGCATGGACCGAGCCTCGCCCCAGGTTAGGGACCGTGCGTCATAAAGGGCGGGGCCGTACTTACGTGCGGTCTCACTATCCGCAGAACCCAACACACCACGGAGCCAGTTTCGGTACAGCATCGTCTCGGTAGCGGTGTCGCTGGCCCGTACGGCAGGCGTGCGAAGGTCCTTGCAGCGAGTGGGGTCGATGCATCGTCCGGGCGCCGGCTCCTTCGCTTGCGGGCCCACAGCGTCGTGTACCACCCCGAGGCCGGTGACAAGTGCGCCGTCGGCGACGTTCGCCGACTTAACCGGCCAGGCGGCAAGCGCGGTGACCGCGACCATCACCAGCAGCGCCCAGCCCGCCGTGGTCATGGCGTTGCTCATGTCCGCTTGGCGGGACCGCCAGAGCAAATAAAGCCCCACCACGCAGAGCGTGACGATGCCGAAGACGCTGAACACCTTCTCGTAGACGGCCTTAGTCGCCTTATCTACGAGCGGATCAGCCCAGCCCCACATCGATCCTGGATTCCAGGCGCGCTCCCTGAGCGCGTTTGATGCGCCGATGATTGCCGTTGCGGCCATGAATTCACCATTGGCAATCGTGGTGGTGAACTTGTAGTCGGGATGCAGCACGCTCGACGCACAGCCACCGCCGATGTCGTAGGTGGTGTAGCTGTATCCCGCGTAGCCGTAGAGGCTGTAGCGGCCGGCGACTCCGTTCGCCGCCTCTGCCGGTGGCGCTGCGGCGAACCAGCCGGCGAGGCCGGAGTCGGGGGTGCCGGGGGTCGGTGCGTTTCGGCAGGTGACCTCGTCCTCGCTGACCTCCTTGAGTTTCGCCACGCAGGCCCGGAAGTCGGCCTGCCACTCCGGTGTCGTGCAGAGGTCGGCGCGTGCCTGGGAGGCGGGCGGGGCGGCGGTGGCTGCCTCCGCGCCGATCAGCGGCCAGGTGAGGGAGGCCCCGGCCAGTACACCGAGGGCGAGCAGGAACGCAGCGATCCGTGCCCGGGTCCTGGGGCCCCGGTCAAGGTCCCTGGTCGGCCTGCGGCGGGGCCAAGCGACGACCGGCTGCGTTGGAGGTCCGTCCGGATGCAACGCCGGTGTCCGGCCGAACCTCCGCCTTGCCGGACGTCGTCTGGGCTCCGCCTCGGCTCGACCGAGGACCTCGACGCGGCCCCTAGCCATGTCACGCCTCCAGATCCGGCAGGGGGATGCTCGGGAGTACTCCGGCCGCTGCGGCGATCGCGGCGGGCGTCGTGTCGAGGTGGTCCAGCAGCCCTTCGACGTACGAGACGTCGACGCGAACCTTCTGCACCCGCCCGTCGACGTCGCGCATCACGAACTCGCGGAAGCCGAGGCGGTTGGCCGAGCTGGTGTCGGCGGCGGAGAGCGACGCCAGGGTGGCCTCGTACCCGTCGTTGACAGGCACCCGGAGCAGTCGCAGCGCTTCGGAGGCGATCTCGGCGTCTTCGGCGATCCGGCCGACGAAGACGGTGGAGACGAGGTTCTGCACGTCGAGGCCGAGGATGTCGCGCGGGTTCTGAGAGGCGACGAGTGCGGCAAGGTTCCACTTGCGGGAGTCCCGGGCGAGCCGGACGAGGAACGACCGCCCGGACCGCCAGCCCTCCATGAAGTGCGCCTCGTCCAGGCCGACGAGCTTGCGCGACGACATGGATCCGCCGTAGCAGCGGCGGACGGCGAGCCGGTGCGCGGTG
Source organism: Micromonospora sp. NPDC005161 (assembly GCF_053599855.1). NCBI lineage: Bacteria > Bacillati > Actinomycetota > Actinomycetes > Micromonosporales > Micromonosporaceae > Micromonospora > Micromonospora sp. NPDC005161. The sequence goes on along the minus strand of NZ_JBSFYQ010000015.1, from coordinate 33,222 downwards.
TGCAGCATCGGCAGGGCGAGTGCCTCCTCGGCGGACCAGTACTCCCGTTCGATCTTGAGGTCGGGCAGCCGCAGCCCGGCCATGGTGATCACCGTGAGAGCCGCGTCGGCGCCGAGCAGCCCCTCCGGCGGTCGGCCGAAGAAGAGCATGGCCAGTGGCATCTCGGCGGTGTCGAGCAGGAGGTTGGCCAGTTCCTTCCCGGCATCGTCGTCGAGTTGCCCGAGGCAGCTCACCACGTCGTCCAGGGTGGAGGTCTCCTCGGCGGGAACCTGACGGACCGCGTGCCGGAACAGGGTGGCGGTGGACGCCTCGCGGGCCACCTGCGGCGGCACCAGCATCATGCAGATGTCCTGGACCAGCATCCGGCGCTCGGCCCGGGCGTTGGAGACCGCGATCTCGAACTCACGGTCGCCGGAGGCGCCAACGCCGAACTCACTGCGCAGCGGCGTCGGGATCAGCGAGTAGGGCGCCAGGGTGCCTTGCTCGGAGCCGGTCAGGTTCAGCACCCGGGAGTACGGCCGCAGCTCCGGCATGGCGCAGAGCCGGGCCAGCGGCCCGGACGGGTCGAGCAGGGTCACCTGGACCCCTCGCCGTGCGGCCAGGTAGCCCAGCGCGCCGAGCAGGGTCGACTTGCCACCGCCCGGCTCCGCCACGAAGACCGCGAGCCCGGAGCGTTCCCGGACCTCCATGGGGAAGTGCAGGTCGAGGAAGACCGGGCGGCGGCACGTGCCGGCGGTCCGGCCGATCAGGTCGCCCCGCCGGTCGCCCACGTTGGAGGCGGCCTGGGGGAGCGCGGCGGCGAGCAGCGGGACCGGCATCCGACGGACGTAGCCGGTGTTGGCGATCGGCTCGCCGGGGATGAACTCGCGGGCCAGCCAGTCCTGGTTCTTCGGGTGCTGGAGCGAGATGCGCAGCTCCCGGGAGTAGAGCTGGATGAGCCGGCGGGCCCGTTCCAGGCACTCCTCCCGGGTCCGGCCGCCGACCGCGATCCGGTGCCAGCCGTGAGCGCGGGCCGAGTCGACCGGCAGCCCGGTGGTCATCTCGTCGCCGATCACCAGCGCGCGCTTGGCCAGCCGCTCCAACTCGGGCGGCGCGTCGATGCCGTGTTCGGCGTAGTCGAGCTGCTGCGAGCGGATCATCCGCAGCCGGTGTTCGAGATTGCGGAACGAGTCGCCGGAGCCGAGGATGTCGACCCGGGTGGAGATCTCCATCGGCCAGGGCAGGCGCTCGTGGAAGTGCAGCCACGGCTCGTGCCGTTCCGGGATCTCCAGCGGCTCCATCCGGCCGACGGCGAGCACGGCGACGTGCCGTTCCTCGCCGGTCATGCGGTTGACCAGCTTCACGGTCGAGCCGTACGGGGTGCGGTAGCGCTCGACCTGCTCGGTCAGGGCGAGCAGGTCACCCCGCTCCCAGCGACCGTTGGTCACCGGGGAGAGCGTGTCCGGAGGCGCCATGCACAGCGCCACCGAGCGGTAGAGCAACCATTCCAGCTCCTGGGCGGTGACCCGCCGACCGCGCATGCCGAACGCGCCGAGCACCTCGTCGAACTGCTCCACGGTGCGGCCCAGCTTGCGGCGTTCCCCCTCGGCGGTGCCCCGCCCGAAGGTGCGCAGCAACCGCTCGGTGAGCGAGTCACCGAGCGACCGGCGGGCGAAGGTGACCCCCAGGTAGGTCTGCCCCTCGGCGTGGTTGACCGCCATCAGGTGCCGCTGGGCGGCGACCAGGTGGTCGGCCCAGCCGGTGGTGCCGGGCACGTCGGGCAGCGGCGCCGGGGTGTGCGCGTCGATGGTGCGGGCCCACTCGTCGGCGGGGAACGGCCGGGTGGTGCGGCGCAGGTGCAGCCGGAAGCCGGCCAGGCCGGCGTACTGCTCGGAGATCGCCGAGAGCAACGCCTCGCGTTCGGCGTCGGGCCGGAAGGCCCAGCGCACCTCGGGCAGCCAGTACCAGGCGGTGACCGTGTTCGGGGTGAAGGTCAGGTGGCCGGCGATCTCGGTGATGGCCAGTTCGACTGACGGGTCCCGGTCCCCAAATTTGATCTTCGGGGCGCGGACGCGGACCGGCCGGGTCGGCCGGTCCAGTCGGCTCACGGCCTTTTGCCGGGGCGCGGCTATTTCCCGCCCGGTCGGCTCCGCGCCGCCCGGTCCCGGTCGCGCCGCGCCGCGGCGTGGCGCGCGTTCCAGGGCCGGCCGGTCCGTCGGGGCGGCGCTGGACGGCCCGGCCGGCGGTGCCGTCGGGCGGCCGACCGGCGCGGCGCTGTGCGGTCGGGTCGTCGCGTCGGTGGTCGACGACGTGGGCGCACCCCCGGCGGTCGCGTCGGCCTCGTCCGATGGCCGGAGCATCGGAAGCCGGTCGCCGGCCTGGTGTGGCACCCGGGACTCGCCCGCGGGACTGCCGCCGCGGCGGCGCGGCTCGACCGGCCGCCCGCTGCTGGTGGGCGCGTCGTCGGGGGCCCAGGGCGGTTCCAGGTCGGGTGCCCGGTCCGGCACCCGGTGGGCCGGTCGGGACGGCTCGGCGGCGGGCGGCTGCTGCTGCGGGATCGCCGGCTGTTCCCGGGGCGCCGGGGCGGCATGCGTCGCGCCCGGCCGGGACGCGCCGAAGAGATCCAGGAACGGGGAGTCGATGTCGGCGTTCTCGCCGGCCGACACCGCGCTCGGCTCGGCGGGCGGCGTCCGGCGGGGCACTGGACGGGGGGCCTGGAAGACCCCGACCGCACCGTGGCCGGGCGACGTCACCAGCGCGGGATCGAGCGCCACCTCGTCCTCGGATTCGGTGTAGTCGAATGACTGCGCACCGTGACCTGCCGGCGCGGCCGGACGGCCGGCCGGGGAACCCGGCGTGGAAGAGCGACTCATGCGACCGCCTTAGAGACTTTCGGGAGACCCCGCAGCGGCTGCGGCGTGCCCAGCCGACGACCGGCGGCGTTGGGGATTGGTCCGGATACAACACCGGTATCCGGACCAATCCCCGCCTTGCCGGATCGCCGCCTGGACTCCGCCTCGCTCGCCCCGAGGTCTACCGACAGCCTCTTACCCGCGTCGTGCGACGGACCGATCGGCGTACGCCCGGTCATGCCAGCTCCTCCCGGATCCTGATCCGGCTGCCGACCAGGCGCGGGTCGCGCTGCTCGATCGCCGGCTCCCGGGTGCGTCGCCAGTCGGTCAGCGCGGTGCGGATGACCACCCGCGCCGGCCGGTCCGGGTCGACGTGCCGGAAGATGAACGACGTGGTCACGATGGCGAGCGCGATCTCCCAGGCCGGGAAGAGCTCGACCGTCAGCGTGAACAGCCAGTGGATGAACATGTAGAGGGGGACGAGCAGCATGAAGAGCCCGTACTGGGCGTACGGCAGGTGGACCGGAAGGGTGTAGCCGGGCGGCCCGAGGTAGACCAGGCGGGCCCGGTAGATGTCGTCGTCGGTGCGCAGCCGCATCTGGGAACGCGCCTATTCGAAGATCAGGTCGATCAGGTAATCGCCGACGAAGAAGAGTGTGGCCGCGCCGGCGATGAACGCCAGCCCGACGATCGCGATCGCGGAGCTGGTCAGCACCTTGGAGATCTCGCCCCGGCTGGCCCGCCCGATGAAGATGACGCCCAGCACGGCGAGCAGGATCGGCGCGATCTTGCTGGCGAAGAAGGTGACCACACTGTTGGTGTCGATCCCCTTCGGTGCCGGCTCGGCGAGCGGAGCGGACGCCAGGGTGGAGAGCGCGTGGGCGACGCCGGACGACGCCGTCTCCATGAGCTCGAAGGCGATCACTGGAACCTCCCCATATCGCGGCCGGCGGTGCCGCGGCGGTGCAGTAGGCAAGCCTGGCGGGAAATGTGCTCACAGGGCGCAGCGTTCTCGACCCTGCGTTCGTTACTCACCACAGAGAGTGGCGAGCTTTGGGCGGTTTTTCCCCGCTTCGGGCCTCCCTCCAGGCTTCGCCATCTCGATGCTGGCCAATTCCAAAGCGTACGGGCCGCCCCGGATTGCGACAAGCCGCGAAGGGACTGCCCGTTACTGCCCGGACGACCGATCGTACACCTGTTCCAATGCGCACGTCAGGGATGGTGACTCGGGGGTGGACCCGGGTCGGCCGGGCCGACCTCCACGACCGGTACCGTCTAGTCGTGACCGATCTGGTGCGGGCCCCGGGCCCGGTGGTGATGGGCGTCCTCAACGTCACGCCGGACTCCTTCTCCGACGGCGGACGGTACGCCGACCTGGGCGCGGCCGTCGGACACGGCGTCCGTCTGCGTGCTGCGGGGGCGCACCTGGTCGACGTCGGCGGTGAGTCGACCCGCCCGGGTGCCGAAAGGATCGACGCGGTGACCGAGGCCGAGCGGGTGCTGCCGGTCATCCGCGAGCTGACCGCCGCCGGGGTGCCGGTCAGCATCGACACCAGCCGCGCCCGGGTGGCCGAGGCGGCCCTGGGCGCTGGCGCGGTCGTCGTCAACGACGTCTCCGGCGGGCTGGCCGACCCGGACATGGCCCGGGTGGTCCGCGACGCCGGCTGTCCCTGGGTGCTGATGCACTGGCGTGGCCACTCACGGGAGATGCGTGAGCTGGCCAGCTACACCGACGTGGTGGCGGACGTCCGGGCCGAGCTGGCCCAGCGGATCGACGCGGCGCTGGCAGCCGGAGTGGCCGCCGACCGCATCGTCGTCGACCCCGGCCTCGGCTTCGCCAAGACGGCGGCGCACAACTGGGAGCTCAGCGCCCGCCTGCCGGAGCTGCTCGACCTCGGATACCCGCTGCTCTTCGGCGCCAGCCGCAAGTCCTACCTCGGCCGGTTGCTCGCCGCCCCGGACGGGACGCCGCGACCCACCGCGCAGCGGGAGGCGGCCACCGTCGCCACCAGCGTGCTCGCGGTCGCGACGGGTGCCTGGGGGGTACGCGTGCACGACGTCCAGGCCACCGCCGACGCGCTCGCCGTCTGGGTCGCCACCGGCAGGCCGCGTGTGGCCCCCGCCCATGCCGGTCACGAGCGAGAGGGAAAGCGATGACCGACCGGATCGAGCTGACCGGCCTGCGGGCCCGGGGCCGGCACGGGGTGTACGACTTCGAACGGGTCCAGGGACAGGATTTCGTCGTCGACGCCGTACTGGAGATGGACCTCGCCCCGGCCGCCGCCACCGACGATGTCAACTTCACCGTCCACTACGGCGAGCTGGCCGAACGCCTGGTCGCGGTGGTGACCGGCGAGCCGGTCAACCTGATCGAGACCCTCGCCGACCGGCTGCTCGCGGTCTGCCTGGCCGACGAGCGGGTCGCCAGCGCCACCGTCACCGTGCACAAGCCGGAGGCGCCGGTGCCGCACACCTTCACCGACGTGGCCGTCACCATGAGCCGGGCGCGTGCCCGGTGACCCGGGCCGTGCTCTCGCTCGGCAGCAACCTGGGCGACCGGCTGGGCCACCTGCGTACGGCCGTCGCCACGCTCGGGGACAGCGTGCTGGTGCTCTCCGGCGTGTACGAGACTCCACCGTGGGGTGACGCCGATCAGCCCGCGTACCTCAACGCGGCGCTGCTGGCCCAGGACGACGCCGCGACCCCACGCGACTGGCTGGAGCGGGCGCGGGCCGCGGAGCGCGCGGCCGGCCGGGTCCGTGACCCGCAGCGGCGGTTCGGGCCGCGCACCCTCGACGTGGACGTGATCGCGGTCTGGGGCGACGACGACGAGCCGGTGCTCAGTGACGACCCCGAGCTGACCCTGCCGCACCCCCGGGCGCACCTGCGCGCCTTCGTGCTGCGACCGTGGATCGACATCCAGCCGTACGGGCAGCTGCCCGGTCACGGCTGGCTGACCGACCTGCTCACCGCTGGTCCGGTCGCCGACGACGCGCTGGATCTGCGCCCCCGACCGGAACTGGCGTTAGAGTCGACGGCATGACCGAGCGGAGCCGGCCGGCATGACGCAGGCGAAGTCCCCACCACCGGGCGGGCCGGGCCCGGACCGGTCGCGGATGGGCCCCACCCGGATCTCCAGCCTGGTCGTGGCCGCCCTGGCCGCGGCGGCGGTGGCCTGGCTGCTGATCAGCACCCTCTACTACAGCGGCATTCCCCGGCTGCCCTGGCTGCCGGTGGTGACGCTGGCCGCGCTCGCGGTGCTCGAGGCGTACGCCGCCGTCAACACCCGGGGCCGCATCGAACGTAAGCCCGGCCGTGATCCGGTCAACCCGCTGATGGTCGCCCGGTTCGTGGTGCTGGCCAAGGCGTCGGCGCTGGCCGCGGCCATTTTCGCCGGCTTCTACGCCGGGCTGACCGGCTGGCTCTTCGTCGAGACCACGCGGGCCGCCACGGAGGATCGGCCGGCCGCCGGGGGTGGTCTGCTCGCCTCGCTGGCGCTGGTGGGCGCCGCGCTCTGGCTTGAGCGTTCCTGCCGGGTGCCGGAGCGCCCGGACGACGAGCGTGAGCCCGACCAGCGGGAGAGCCGCCCCGGCCAGCGCTGACCAGGGGGTTACGCCCGGCTCCGGGCGCGGGTACGGTGCCTGCGATCGGAGAGCAACGGCCGCCCCGGTCCGTCCGCGTGTACCGGACCGGGGACGGCCGGCCACTGGGGAGGCGGCGTCATGGGGTACGAAGAAGCGGGCCGGGAAGGGTCGGTAGAGCCCTCGTCCGGGGTGCCCGCCGCCGTTCTGGAGAACGTCTTCGACGACCCCAGCCAAGGTGAGCCCGGTCGGGACCGGGTCGGCGTGCACCTGGGGTGGGAGGTCCTGCTGCTGGCCGGTGTCGCCACTCTGGGCTGGCTGCTCTGGCGGGCCGACTCGGACGTGCTGCGTGGCGACAGCCTGCGCACCCTGCTGGTCGGCCTGGTCGGGCTCGGGCTGCTCACCCTCGCGGCCGGGCTGAGCCTGCGTACCGCCGCTCCGAACCTGGCCGTCGGGCCGGTCGCGGTCGCCGCCGCGCTGCACTACGCGGAGCAGGGTGACCAGGGTCTGGTGGCGTCGGTCGGTCCGGCGGTCGGGGTCGCCGCGCTGGCCGGGCTGGCTCTGGCGCTGGCGGTGGTGGTGCTGCACGTGCCGGGCTGGGCGGCCAGTCTCGCCGGCGCCGCCGGGGTGGTGGTGTACATCGAACGCCGGTCGGCGCCCGTGCTGGTGCAGGGCGACTACGACCCCGGGCGGAGCGCCGGCTACCTCTTCGCCGGTTTCGCCGCGGTGGCGGTTCTCGGCGGGCTGTTCGGCGCCATCCGGGCGATTCGCCGGCTGGTCGGCCGGTACCGGCCGGTCACCGATCCGGCCCGTCGCCGGGGAGTGATGGCTGCCGTGGTCACCGCGTTCGCGCTGGTCGGCTCCACCGTGCTTGCCGCCCTCGCCGGCGTGCTGCTCGCCGCCAACGGCCCCGGGCCGGTCACACCCGATCCCGGGCTGGACTGGACCGTGCTGGCGATCGGGGTGGCCCTGCTCGGCGGCACCAGCGCGTACGGCCGTCGGGGTGGCCTGTTCGGCACTCTGCTGGCGGTGGGCCTGGTCACGGTCTTTCAGGCGTACGCGCTGGCGCGCGGCTGGACGTTCGACCACTGGACGGTCGGCGGCGTCGCGCTCGGCGTCGGACTGCTGGTCACCCGCCTGGTCGAGACGTTCGGGCGGCCCCGGACGGGCAGCACCGACACGCCCGAGCCGGTCGGCGACGGCACGATCAGCACGGGCTGGACGATGCCGCGGTCGCAGCCGGTCGACACCTGGCCTCCCACCCTGCCGACGCCGGCCGCGCCGCAACCGGTCGACCCGTGGCGGGATCCGCGCTGGGAGGACAGCCCGCGCCGGTGGGACGACGGCGAGCGGTGAGCCGTGTCGCGTCCGCTGAGCCGGAGCTGATCTCGACCGTTAGGCTCGGCGGCATGACCGACACACCTGCCGCCACCCCCGGCGGATCCTCGTTCGAGGAGCTCGACGCGCTGTCTACCGAGGAGCTGCGGGAGCGGGCGTTCGCCCGGGCCCGGGAGCACCGTGACGTGGGTTTCTACTGGTCGGTGCTGCGGCACCTGCCGAACGCAGACGAGGCGACGGTGCTGGACGGCGCGCCGAATTCGATCGGCCCGACCATCGACGAGGCGAATGCTCTGTGGCGGGAGCTGACCGGCCACGGTTACGAGGAGTCGGCACCGCTGCTGCGGGCCGCCTTCATCGACTACCTGTTGAAGCACTGAGCCGGCCGGGGCGGCCCAGGTCCACCCGGTCGGTCGGCTCGGGGTCTGGGCGGATCATCGCGCGGTTCACCCGCACCGGCCCGGCCAGCCGGTACGGGACGGCCGCCGGTACCGGCGCGCTCGCCGTGCTGCTGCTGGTCGGGATCTGCGGCAGCCCGGCGTACACCGGATGGGTCGGCACGCAGACCGACCCGGCGTCGGCCGGCGCTTACTACCTGCGTCTGCTCGCCTGGCCCGCCTGGCGGCTGGACGCGGACGGGCAGCCCGGCGGGTTGTTCGCCGCCGACCTGCGGGCCGTCCTGCTGGTGGTCCTCGCGGTGGCTCTGCTCTACCTGCTGCCCGCCGCCCAGGTGGCCCGGGTGCCGGGCCCGGTGAGCCAGTTCTTCTCCGGCTGGGCCGCGTACGTGCTGGCCGGTGGGCTCGCCGCCGTGCTGGCGGCGCCGTTCGGCCCGGACCCGTCGCTGCTCGGCGCGTTGCAGGGCGCCAGCAGCGGCGCCGGCTACGGCTTCCTCTGCGGTTGGATCATCGGCGCCGCCAGCCTCGGCGGCCGGGCCTGACCCGACCGGTCGAGCCGGGCGGGTCAGCCCGTCACGCGACCGAGGTCGAGCAGGCGCTGCCGGCTGAGCGCGCCCACGGGTCGGCCGCCGTCGGTCACCACGAGCCGGTCCCGTCCGGACGTGAGCAGCACCGCCAGCGCGTCGTACGCGGAGCCGTCCAGCGGCACGGTGGGCAGGTCCGCCTCGGCGTCGCCGGGCACCGGCTCCAGCGCGTCCCGGTCGAGCTGGGTGACCGCGAGCCGGCGGATGCCCCGGTCGGCCCCGACGAACTCGCGCACGAACGGGGTGGCGGGCGCGCCGAGCAGGGCGGCCGGCGTGTCGTACTGCTCCAGGTGCCCGCCCTGGGAGAGCACCGCGATCCGGTCGCCGAGCCGGACCGCCTCGTCGAGGTCGTGGGTGACCAGCAGGATCGTCTTGCGGACCTCGGCCTGGAGTCGAAGGAACTCCTCCTGGAGACGGGCCCGGACGATCGGGTCGACGGCCGAGAACGGCTCGTCCATCAGGAGCACCACGGGGTCGGCGGCGAGCGCACGGGCCACCCCGACCCGCTGCCGCTGCCCACCCGACAGTTCGTGCGGGTAGCGGCGGCCGAACTGGGCCGGGTCCAAGCCGACCAGGTCGAGCAGCTCGTCGACCCGGACCCGGGTCTGGTCACGGGACCAGCCGAGCAGCCCGGGCACGGTGGCCACGTTCGCCCGGACCGTCTGGTGTGGAAACAGCCCGACGTTCTGGATCACGTAGCCGATCCGGCGGCGCAGCCGCACCGGGTCGACGTCGGTGACGTCCTCGTCACCGAGCAGGATCCGCCCGGCGGTGGGCTCGATCAGCCGATTGACCATGCGGAGCACCGTCGACTTGCCGCAGCCGGACGGGCCGATCAGCACCACCAGCTCGCCGGCCCTGACCTCCAGGGTGAGGTCCCGGACGGCCTCGGTGCCGTTCGGGTAGCGCTTCTGGATGCCCTGAAGGGAGATCGACGCCGCGCGAGGGGAGTCGGTCCCGCCGGCAGCCTCCGGGGTAACGTCCACGTATGTCCTTCCGCCTGAGCTACCTGGCTGACCCGGGTAACCCCTGGTTCTCCTGGCAGTACGTGCGGGACAACTCTGACACGATCGTCGCGGCGGTGGGTGAACACGCCTCCCTCACCGGGCGCGCGGTGCTGATCGCGGTGCTGATCGCCCTGCCGTTGTCCGTGCTCGCGTACTGGTTCCGCCCGCTGGCCGGGCCCATCCTCGGCGTCACGGGCGTGATCTACACCATTCCGTCGCTGGCTCTGTTCGCGTTCATCGCGCCCTACCTGGGCACCGGCGCCACCACCGTGCTGGTCGGCCTGGTCCTGTACGCATTGCTGCTGATCGTCCGCAACGTGGTGGCGGGGCTCAACCAGGTGCCGCCCGAGGTCCGCGAGGCCGCCGAGGGCATGGGCTACGGCCGGTGGGGCCGGCTGTTCCGGATCGACCTGCCGCTGGCGATCCCGGGCATCATGACCGGGCTGCGGCTGGCCACCGTGTCGACGGTCGCGCTGGTCACCGTGGGGGTGCTGGTCGGGCACGGCGGGCTCGGGCAGCTGATCTTCGCGGGTTTTCAGAACAACCTCTACAAGGCCGAGATCATGACCGGCACGGTGCTCAGCGTGGCGCTCGCGGTGCTCCTGGACCTGCTGCTGGTCCTCATCGGCCGGCTGGTCACCCCCTGGTCCGCCCGGGGCGTGCGGTGAGTGTCGCGGCGAGCCCGGTGCGCCAGGCGGTGATGTGGCTCAACGACCCGCTGAACTGGACCAATCCCGGCGGCATCCTGGACCGGCTCGGTGAGCATCTGGAGATCTCCGCCGCGGCGGTGGCGCTCGGCTGCCTGGTCGCCTGGCCGCTCGGACTCTGGCTGGGGCACACCGGGCGGGGTGGTGGCCTGGTGGTGCTGGTGTCCAACGCCACGCTGGCCATCCCGACCCTCGCGCTGCTGACCATCCTGCCGTTGACGTTCCTCGGCTTCGGCCGTACGCCGGTGGTGGTGGCGCTGGCCGTCTTCGCCGTTCCGCCGCTGCTGGCCAACGCGTACACCGGCGTACGCCAGGCAGACGTGGAGGCACTCGACGCGGCCCGCGGGATGGGCCTGTCCGGCGGGCAGGTGCTGCGCCGGGTGGAGCTGCCGCTCGCGGTCCCCTACCTGGCCGCCGGGTTCCGGACGGCCGCAGTGCAGGTGATCGCCACCGCCGCGCTGGCCTCGTTCGTCAACGGCGGCGGCCTTGGGGAGATCATCCGTACCGGTTTCGGCCTGAGTATCGCGGCCGGCGGGGGTCAGATCCTGGCCGGCGGTGTGCTCGTGGCCGGGCTCGCGTTGCTGGCCGAGCTGGTCCTGGGCGGTGTCGAACGGCTGGTCACCCCCCGTCCGCTACGGCGCGACCGGCAACGCGCGGGACGACCCCGCCCCGCCGACGCCACCGGCCGCGCCTGACCTGACCTGACCCCGTTTTGTCCGTGGGACGACCCGTTCGGGTGATCGGTCGACGAGCCGGCGACCGGCAGCGAGTTGTCGGTGACGATGCGGTGACGAACTCCACCTCAGGTTGTCGGTCGGTCCCGGAGGATGTTGGGTGGACATTCGCGGGCGGCCGACAGTCAGGATCGCCCGTCGGACACGCGGCCGGCCCGGGACGGGTCGCGCCGGGACACGGAAGGCGGGCACATGCGCGCACGTACACGTCTGGCGATCGGCGCGGTCGGCGCCGTCGCCGCGGCAGGGCTTCTGACCGGGTGCGGTGACGCCGGTTCGTCCGGCACTGACGCGCCCAAGCAGGGCGCCTCCGGGGCCGGGTGCGCCCCGGTCGCCGGGCAGCAGCTCATCGCACTGCAGGACGACAAGAAACTCCAGAACTCCGACAACGTCATTCCGGCGGTCAACAGCAAGGCGGCCAACCCGCAGTTGATCGCCGCGCTGGACAAGGTCTCCGCCGTGCTCGACACGCCGAAGCTGATCCAGCTCAACAAGGCCGTCAACGACGACCGTAAGACCCCAAAGGTGGCGGCCGAGGAGTTCGCTTCCGCCAACAACGTCACCGCGGGTGTAGCCAAGGGTCCGGGTGGCGAGATCGTGGTGGGAGCCGGCAACTTCGCCGAGAGCCAGACCCTGGGCGAGCTGTACCGGATCGCGCTCACCGCCGCCGGCTACCAGGTCAAGGTTCAGCAGATCGGCAACCGGGAGCTCTACGAGCCGGCGCTGGAGAAGGGCGAGGTGCAGGTCGTCCCGGAGTACGCGGCGACCATGGCGGAGTTCCTCAACACCAAGGCCAACGGCCAGAACGCCCAGCCGGTCTCCTCGCCCGACATCAACAACACGGTGACCGCGCTGAAGGCCGAAGGCGACAAGGTGGGCATCACCTTCGGCGCCCCGGCCGCCGCACAGGACCAGAACGCCTTCGCGGTCACGCAGGCCTTCGCCGACAAGTACGGCGTGCGGACCCTGTCCGAGCTGGCCGCGAAGTGCTCGGGCAACGCGACCGTGCTGGGTGGTCCGCCGGAGTGCCAGCAGCGTCCGTTCTGCAAGCCGGGCCTGGAGAACACGTACGGGCTGTCGGTGGGCTCGTTCTCCTCGCTGGACCAGGGCGGGCCGCTGACCAAGAACGGGCTGCGCACCGGCACCATCAGCGTGGGCCTGATCTTCTCGTCGGACGGCGCGTTCGCCACCAGCTGAGCCGCCTCCTGAGGCGTTGACGACGCCCCCGACCTCACCGGGTCGGGGGCGTCGTCAGGTCAGTACGCCCGCGCCCAGCCGGTGCACGCCTCACCAGAGCACACCCGGTACTGCAGCGCGTACGACGAACCGGAGGTGTTCTTCTGGCCGCACCCCGTGGCGGAGCCGTTGGGGTCCCGGACGTTGTCGGTGTAACCGGTGTTGAGCCGGACTTCGGTCACCGCGCCGATACCGTTGGCCCGGTCGTCGCAGGCGTACAGCGTGTAGCCGCTGTTGATGACACCCCCGTGGGCGAATTTGATGTCGCCCATCTTGAGGGTCTGCTCCACCGCCCAGGCCGGCTGGCCGGCCACCAGGACCCCCACCACGGCGGCTGCCGCCACCACGGACACGCGCTTCACCGTTCTCGACGCTCTCATATCCACCTCCATGATTGCCCTGCGCCGATTGAACCACGTGCATGCATCGTCACGGAGTGGGTTATGTAGATGCGGCGATGGATGGCCAGGTCAAGTTCCCCGAGGGGTGTTCAGGTCCGTTCCCCTGAGCGGGGATCATCGGTAGGCTGCACAGCCATGCCAGCCCCGGTCGCCCCCGATGCCCGGCGTCAACCGCCGCTGCTCACCCTGCTCTTCTGGGCCGGGGTGGGCCTCGCTCCGGTGGCGGCGCTGATCCTGCTGGTCGCCGACGGCAACGGCCCGCTGCGCTTCGCGGCGGTGCTCGCCATCCTGGCGGTGGTGCTGATCGGCCTGTCCATCGCGCTGCGGCCCGACGGTGAGGACGCCTCGGCGCGGGCCGATGAGCTGCTGGATGAGATCGAGGAACTCCGTCGGGAGTTGCGCGCCGAGATCGTCGCCGCCGCGCAGCGCGGTAACCAGGCGATCGACCAGGCACAGCGGGCCCAGGAGGGTGTCGTCGCCGTCCGCCGCCGCCTCGACGCCAGCGGCGCTGCGCTCGCCGGCGGCGCCCCCGCCGCCGCCGAACCGGCGGGCGCCGGCCGGGCGCGGGTGCCGGTTGGCGAGCCGGTCGACGATGTCCCGGTCGCCCGCAGCCGCGTGTCGGTGCCCGGCGGCGTCCCGGCGGGCCGGGGTCGGGTGTCGCCCCCGGAGGACGCCGGTGCCCGGTGGGGTCGCCCCGAGCGCGCGGACGATGATGAGGCGGCGTACCACCGGGAGGCCCCCGACGCCGGTGCCGAGCCGCCGGCCGCCGGGCTGTACGGCGCGGAACGACCGGCCGCCGGGTACGGCCCGGAACGGCCGGCCGCCGCCGGGTACGGCTCCGTGCCCCGCCCTCGTGAGCACGACCGCCCCGAGTCGGCGCACCGCCCGGTCGGGGTGGTGCGGCACACCGAGACCGTGCACGTCACCACCCGGCACACCGTGGTGGACGGCGGCCCGGCCGAGCCGGGTGCGCGGTACGGCGGCGGGTACGCCGGGCAGTGGACCCCGCCGGCGCAGGAGTGGCCCCGGGGCGGCGGCGCGGAGGAGCGCTCCCGGGGGGCGCAGCCCGCGACCCGGGGTGAGCCCGGCTGGACGGCCCGCCGCGACGAGCCGGAGTGGACCGATCCGCGCGACGCGTACTCCCAGCCCGACGAGCCCGGCTGGGGGGCCCGGCCGCAGCCCGTCGCGGACCGGTCGCAGCCGGATTCGTGGGCGGGCCCCGACGACCGCGGCTGGTCGGAGCAGCGGGAACCCGACCGGGCGACGGCCGCGGCGCAGCCCGGACCGGCTCTGCGGGCCGACGACACCGGTGAGTACTGGTCGCAGCTGCGGGCCGGTGACCGGTGGGCCGCCGTTCGGGACGACGAGAACGGCCGTGAGTTGCGGGTCGGGGAGCGCCGGGCCGAGGTGCACGCCGACGCAACGGGCGCCGAGTACCGGGTGGCCGACCGCTGGGCCTCCGTCCGGCACGAGGAGCCCCGCCGCCACGAGGAGCCCCGCCGGCACGAGGAGTCCCGCCGGCACGAGGAGTCCCGCCGGCACGAGGACGCGCGCCACTACGACGAGCCGCGCCGGTACGACGAGCGCGAGCCGTACCAGCGGGACGAGCCGGCGCGCCGGCACGACCGCGACGGCGGTTGGCGGGACGAGCCGACGGACCGGCCGGCGCTGCCGGTGGGCGGCGTGCCGGTGCCGGACGAGTGGCGCCCGCCGCGCCAGCGGGGCCACCAGGCGGAGCCCGCGCCGGAGCGGGCCGGCCGACGCCGGGTCGACGAGCGGTACGGCTACCCGCCGCAGGACGACGTGCCGCGCGCCGGGGGCGCCCCGGCCACCGACCGCTGGCGCTGACCGGTCACTTGTCGATGTCGCCGACCACGAAGAACATCGAGCCGAGGATGGCGATCAGGTCCGGCACCAGGCAACCGGGCAGCAGGGTGGACAGTGCCTGCACGTTGGCGTACGACGCGGTGCGCAGCTTCAACCGCCAGGGCGTCTTCTCACCGCGGGACACCAGGTAGTAGCCGTTGATGCCGAGCGGGTTCTCGGTCCAGGCGTAGGTGTGCCCCTCCGGCGCCTTGAGCACCTTCGGCAGGCGGGTGTTGATCGGCCCGGTCAGCCGGTCCACCCGGTCCAGGCACTGCTCGGCGAGGTCCAGCGAGGCGTACACCTGGTCGAGCAGCACCTCGAAACGGGCGTGGCAGTCACCGGCGGTGCGGGTGACCACCGGCACGTCCAGCTGGTCGTAGGCCAGGTAGGGATCGTCACGGCGTAGGTCCAGGTCGAGCCCGGATGCCCGGGCCACCGGCCCGGACGCGCCGAACGCGGCGGCGTCCGCGGCGGAGAGCACGCCCACGCCCACCGTCCGGGCCAGGAAGATCTCGTTGCGCCGGATCAGGTGGTCCAGGTCGGGGAGCCGCCGGCGTACCTCGCCGATCGCCGCGCGGGCCCGGCCGGTCCAGCCGTACGGCACCTCCTCCTTGAGGCCGCCCACCCGGTTGAACATGTAGTGGATCCGCCCGCCGGAGACCTCCTCCATCACCGCCTGGATGGTCTCCCGCTCCCGAAAGGCGTAGAAGACCGGCGTGATCGCGCCGATCTCCAGCGGGTAGGAGCCGAGGAACATCAGGTGGTTGAGCACCCGGTTCAGCTCGGCCAGTGCCATCCGCAGCCAGGTGGCCCGCTCGGGCACCTCCATGCCCATCAGCCGCTCCACCGCGAGCACGACACCCAGCTCGTTGGAGAACGCCGAGAGCCAGTCGTGCCGGTTGGCCAGCACGATGATCTGCCGGTAGTCGCGTACCTCGAAGAGCTTTTCCGCCCCCCGGTGCATGTAGCCGATGATCGGTTCGCAGGCGATCACCCGCTCGCCGTCGAGCACCAGCTTCAGCCGCAGCACGCCGTGGGTGGAGGGGTGCTGCGGGCCGATGTTCAGCACCATGTCGGTGCCGAGCTGTTGATCGCCGGTGCCGGCGACCAGGCCGGCCCCGGTGCCGACGGTCAGTTCACGGAGGTCCCCGGCGTCGGTGGTCATGCCCGTCATCGTGCCACGGCCGGACCGAGCGGGATGCCGACCGGTTGGCGCAGCCACCAGTGCCCGCCGAGGCCGGCCGGGTCGGTCAGCTCGGCCACCGCCGACGCGGCGGCCAGCGCCCGCACGTACCCCGCCGGGTCGGTGCCGGCCAGGCTCAGCGGCGGTCGGCCGCCGTCGGCCCCGAGCGCCCGCAGCGCCTCCCGCTGCGAGACCAGGGAGTACGCACACCGAGCGACCGCTGCACCGGCGGAGGCGACCGAGTCCATGGCCACGTGCGCGGTCACATCACTCGAACCGTCCGGCACCGGAGGCACCTGCCGCCCGGCCCGGTACCCGGTCAACGTCCCGTCGACCGGCCGGCTCTCCCGCAGATGTCCGTAGTCGACCGCGACCGCCAGCCCGCGTTCGATCTTTCGCACCGCATCCGCCCAGGCTTCGTCCCGGGTCCTTCCGATTTCTGAGCGGTGGTCGCTGTGGGGGGTTTCCGGGCAGCCCGGCCGGCTCCGGGCGGTCAGGCTTGATCCCTGCGCCGGCCGGGCTGCCCGGAAACCCGACTCGCTCGCGCTGGTCGCGTCCGTCCTGGTCAAAGCCAGATCTGGGTCGCTGTCCGCACCTGGGGAGGCCGAGGGCCACCAAGTCGTGAGCCAATCAAGATCATCGGGGCTGACCAGTTCGCCAACAGTTTCCGAACCGCTCTCGGGATCGACCAACACATATCGCCAGCCATCTGTCGTGTGCACCGCCACGTCCAGTGGGACGTTGTCCAACCACTCCGTCGCCAGCAGCACCCCGTTGATCGCCGCAGGAATCTCGGACACCCACTCGATTTCCCCGGGTAGGTGTTCGGGACGCGGAGCCAGCTCAACCGCCGTGAACCGCACGCGTTCCGCGAGCGACGGACGAATGGTGACCGCCGACGGCTCGTCCCCAGAGGGACGGACGGCGGCCGTGGGAGTCAGGGTTTCCGGGGAGCCCGCCCGCGGAGGGATCAAGCCTGACCGCCCAGAGCGGGTGGGCTCCCCGGAAACCCCCACCGCGAGCCCGACGGCGCCCTCGAACGCGACAAGCCCATGTAGGGCATGCAACAGCTCGCCCCGCCCAGCGCCCACGTCGACCACGTCCAGCCGCGACGGGTGGCCAAGGGCTGTGTCCACCTCTGCGATCAGGCGTAGCAGTGCGCTGGCGAACGCCGGGGAGGCGTGCACGCTGGTTCGGAAGTGATCGGCCGGCCCGGTGCCGGCGACGAAGAAGCCGTCCGGCCCGTAGAGGGCCTGGCTCATCGCGTCCCGCCACAGCATCGACATCAGCTCAGTCCGGGTTCGGGGTGCGTCACCGTGCCGACCCTACGGTCACCTGGCGGATCGACCCGCGCACCCGGCCGAGTGCCGGACAGGAACTGCCGGTGTCCCGGCAGGAGTCAGGGCCGCCGTTCGCGGCTCATGCCTGGAAGTAGTGCCCTGCGTCCAGGTCGGCGATCAGGCCGGGGTGGGAGGGGGTCCAGTCCAGCTGTTCGCGCGTGATCGCGGACGACGTCGGATTGTCCAGTTGCACGAACGAGCCGAGGAAGCCGAAGTGGTCGTTCGCCTCATCGGCGCTGATGCTTCGGACCGGGATGTCGAGGTTGCGGCCGATGGCAGCGGCGATCTGCTGGAACGGGACTCCCTCGTCGGCGGCTCCGTGCAGGCGCGCACCGGCCGGGGCCCTTTCGAGGGCGAGCCGGTAGAGCTCGGCCGCGTCGAGCGTGTGCACGGCTGGCCACCGGTTGGCGCCCTCGCCGACATATGCGGCGTACCCGTTCTGCCGGGCGGCCGCGATGATGGCGGTGATGAAGCCGTAGTGGTCGAGTGAGCTGTGCACCGTGGGCGCGAGCCGGACGATGGAGGAGCGCACACCGCGGGAGGCAAGGTTGGCTACGAAGTTCTCCGCGTCGATCCGGTAGCCGCCGCTCGGGAAGGTGTCGCGTTCGGTGCCGGGGCGGCCGACGATGCCGCCCATCGCGAGCATAGCCGTTCCGGTCGTGCCGACCAGGGGTTTGCCGGAGCCGTCCAAGCCGTCGGCGAGTGCCTTGAGGGCGTCCAGATCGGCCGCGGCGGCACCGGCCAGGTCACCGTTGATCATGAGGTCGTGGCGGAACGCCAGGTGGATCACCCCGTCGGAGGCGGCCGCCTCTTCCCGAAGCACGTCGAGGTC
Source organism: Micromonospora sp. NPDC005161 (assembly GCF_053599855.1). NCBI lineage: Bacteria > Bacillati > Actinomycetota > Actinomycetes > Micromonosporales > Micromonosporaceae > Micromonospora > Micromonospora sp. NPDC005161. The sequence goes on along the minus strand of NZ_JBSFYQ010000015.1, from coordinate 15,187 downwards.
GGACAGGTCGCCGCGGCGTGCCTGGGCGCCGAGCTTCTCGATCGTGGCGGCGGACGCGTCGGAGCGCGCCAGGCCGACGACGTCGTGTCCGGCGGAGAGCAGTTCCGGCACGACCGCAGAGCCGAGATGGCCGGAGGCACCTGTGACGAATACGCGCATGGTGGTTCCTTCGTGTGAGTACCGATGTCACTTGGCGACATCACCGTAGCTCGCGATGTCACCGCGCGACATCCCTCGGACGAAATAATGTCGCGGTGTGACATCGGATACCATCGCCACATGGCCCGCTGGCAACCGGACGCGCGCGGCCGCCTGGAGGCGGCCGCCTTCGAGCTGTTCCGTGAACGCGGGTTCGAACAGACGACGGTCGCCGACATCGCCGCCCGCGCCGGCCTCGACAAACGCACCTTCTACCGGCTCTTCGGCGACAAGCGCGAGGCGCTCTTCAGCGGCGGCGGGCACCTGGAGGAGGTCCTGGTCAAGGCGGTGGCCGAGACGGACGCCGCCCCTTTCGAGGCGGTCGTCGCCGCCTTCCGTCGAGTGGCGGAGGAAATCTTCGCCGACCGCCTCGAGCTGGTCCGGGTGCGTCAGTCCATCATTGCGAGCAGCCCCGAGCTGCAGGAGCGTGAGCTGCGTAAAGGGACCTCAATGGTGGCCGCGGTCATCGCCGCCCTGCGGGCCAAGGGCCTCGGCGAGACCACGGCCACCCTGGCCACCGAGTCGGGTGTCACCGTCTTCCGGGTTGCGTACGCCCGTTGGGTCGCGCCCGACAGCGACGCCCCGCTCACCGACCTGATCGCCGAGGTGGCCACCGAGCTGCGCGCGATCACTTCGGCCCCGGGGCCATGCCCCGACCGTGGTCGGCCGTGACCTCCACCCCGCTGCCCGGGTGATGCACCCCGCCGCTGGTCCCGCACTGGTTGGGAAGGGCCCTTGAGGCGTTAACAAGGGGCCCTTTCTTCGGTGGTGAACGTTTTCACACATCCTGTTTCGGCTCTGTGACGCGGGCGCATACTTGCGATCGACCGGTACCCCTTCTCGAGGACTGGATCGTCGTCATGAGCGCACCGCTGCGCCCGCGTCCGGCCGCCCCTCACGGGCCCGCCGTTCTCGGTGCTCCCCCCGCCACCTCCCGTCTGCTCACCGTCGGTGTCGTTGGCGCCGGCCGGGTCGGTGCCGTGCTGGGCGCCGCACTCGCCGCCGCCGGCCACCGGGTGGTCGCCGTCACCGGCGGCTCCGGAGCCAGCAGTGCCCGGCTCGCCCTGCTGCTGCCGGAGGTGCCCCGCCGCCCGGTTTCCGCTGTCGCCCACGCCGCCACCGACCTGCTGCTGCTCGCGGTGCCGGACGACGCGCTGGCCGGTGTGGTGGCCGACCTCGCCGACCAGGGCGCGCTGCGCCCGGGCCAGATCGTCGCGCACACCTCCGGCGCCCACGGGCTGACCGTGCTGGCGCCGGCCGTCGCGGTGGGCGCCCGGCCGCTCGCCCTGCACCCGGCGATGACCTTCACCGGTACGCCGGACGACCTGACCCGGCTGGCCGGCATCTCGTACGGGGTGACCGCTCCGGCGGAGTTGCGCCCCCTGGCCGCCCGACTGGTCGCCGACCTCGGCGGGGTGCCCGAGTGGGTGGGCGAGGCCGACCGCCCGCTGTACCACGCCGCGCTGGCCCACGGCGCGAACCACCTGGTGACCCTGGTGAACGAGGCCACCGACCGGCTGCGCGACGCCGGGGTGGCCCGGCCGGAGAAGGTGCTCGCCCCGTTGCTGCGGGCGGCCCTGGAGAACGCGCTGCGGCTCGGCGACGACGCGCTCACCGGCCCGGTCTCGCGTGGCGACGCGGGCACGGTCCAGCGGCACCTGGCCCGGTTGGCCGCGACCGCCCCGGAGTCCGTTCCCGCGTACCTGGCGCTGGCCCGGCGTACCGCCGACCGGGCGATCGCCGCCGGCCGGCTGCGGCCGGTGGACGCGCAGTCGCTGCTCGGCGTGCTCGCCGACACCACCCGGCAGGTGAACGCGTGAGCGCGAGGAGTGAGCCGATCTTGCGAGCCTCGCAGTGCTGGACGGAGGTGACGCGATGACGCAGCTTGTGCACACCCGCGCCGACCTGGCCGAGGCTCGTGCCGGGCTGAAGGGCACGGTCGGTGTGGTGATGACCATGGGTGCCCTGCACTCCGGGCATGAGACGCTGCTGCGCGCGGCGCGGGACCGGGCCGACCACGTGCTGGTGACGATCTTCGTGAACCCGTTGCAGTTCGGGCCGAACGAGGACTTCGACCGCTATCCGCGGACCCTGGACGCGGACCTCGAGGTGTGCCGTCGGGCCGGCGCCGACGTGGTCTTCGTCCCGTCGGTGGCCGAGATGTACCCGGACGGCCAGCCCCGGGTGCGGCTCGACCCGGGCCCGCTCGGCGAGGAGTTGGAGGGAGCGAGCCGGCCCGGCTTCTTCCACGGGGTGCTCACCGTGGTGCTGAAGCTGTTCCAGCTCACCCAGCCGGACCTGGCGTTCTTCGGAGAGAAGGACTACCAGCAGCTCACCCTGGTCCGGCGGATGGCCCGGGATCTGGACGTGCCGGTCGAGGTGGTCGGTGTGCCGACCGTCCGGGAGCCGGACGGGTTGGCGCTGTCCAGCCGTAACCGCTACCTGAGCGGGCCCGAGCGCGCCGCCGCGCTGAGCCTGTCCGCCGCGCTGCGGGCCGGTGCCCAGGCCGCCGATGCCGGTCTGGACGCGGGGGCGGTGCTGACCGCCGCGCACGCCGCGTTCGGCGCCGGTACGCCGGGTGCCCGGCTCGACTACCTGGTGCTCACCGATCCGGAGCTGGAGCCGGGGCCGGTGTCCGGGCCGGCGCGGCTGGTGATCGCCGCGTGGGTGGGCGCCACGCGGTTGATCGACAACGCGGCCATCCACCTCGCTCCCCGCCCCTGACCCGGCCGCACCCTCCACCACTTTCGCGAAAGGCCATCCCGATGCTGCGGACCATGCTCAAGTCGAAGATCCACCGCGCCACGGTGACCCAGGCCGACCTGCACTACGTCGGTTCGGTGACGGTGGACGAGGATCTGCTCGACGCCGCCGACCTGCTCCCCGGCGAGCAGGTGGCGATCGTGGACATCACCAACGGTGCCCGGCTGGAGACGTACGTCATCCCGGGCGAGCGGGGCAGTGGCGTGATCGGCATCAACGGCGCGGCCGCGCACCTGGTGCACCCTGGTGACCTGGTCATCCTGATCTCGTACGGGCAGATGGACGACGCCGAGGCCCGGTCGTACCGGCCGCGGGTGGTGCACGTGGACGCCGACAACCGGGTGGTCGAGCTGGGCGCCGATCCGGCTGCGGCGGCTCCGGGCACGGCCGGCGACCCGGTGCCGAGCCCGCTGGCCGTGGCCAGCGTCTGATCCGCGCGGCGATTCCGGTCTGTCACCGGAAGGTCATTTCCGGTTACCCTTGTCACGCCGTCGGAAGCTGGTCGGTGGCTGGGGGAGGCCGCGATGCGCCGTGCGATGACGACCCTGCTCGCCGCCGCCGCCACGGCAGTTCTGCTGGTCGGCTGCGCCGGAGACGGCGGCCTGGACGATGATCTGACCGATGACTGGGCGGCCCTGCCGCCAGCGGCGGCGCTCACCCCGGTCGCCGGGGTGTGTCAGGCCGCCGACTTCACCGACGTGGTCACCCTGGCCAGCTACCAGCCGATGGACTGCGCCGGCCCGCACCGGTTGGAGACCGTGCACGTCGGCGCTTTTCCGGTCGAGCGGGCCACCGCCCCGGCCGGTGGCTCGGCGGAGCTGCGTGGCGCGTTCGCCGACTGCGACACCCGGGCCACCGGGTATGTGGGCGACGACTGGCGGGCGGGCCGGCTGCGGCTGTCGGTGGCGCTGCCCTCGGCGCCGGGCTGGGCGGCCGGATCCCGCTGGTACCGGTGCGACCTCAGCGAGCTGACCACGGTGGAGGCGGCGGCCACGGTGGTGGTCCGGTCGGGCAGCCTGCGGGACGCGTTGAAGGGGCCCTCCGGGCTGCGGCTGGGCTGTCAGCAGACCCGCGGCGGGGCCGGCCGGGGCGTGCAGACGCTGATCCCGGTGGAGTGCGGCGCTCGGCACGACGCCGAGTTCGTCGGGGTCTGGCGAGCGCCGGACCGGCCGTACCCGACCCGGGATGCCGACTGGGCTCCGCTCTACACGGGTTGTCGCAGCGTCCTCGGCCGGTATGTGGGGGTGCCGGACGACGCCGAGCTGCGGTTCCGCAGCGGAGTGGTCGTTCGCCCGCCGGGTGCGGGGCGCTGGCGGGTCGGTGACCGGGGGGTCCGCTGCTACCTGTGGCTCAGCGACCGTACGGTGACCGCCTCGCTGCGGAGCGCGGGCCCGGCGGGGCTGCCGGTCCGGACGAAGTGACCATGGCCCACCGGTCTGCGCGGCGCGGTGGGTGCGGGACGGGGTAGCCCATACCACTCGTCCCGCCCCCGGCGCCCCGGACGAGGACGGTTCGGGTTGACTGGGGGGATGGACCTTCCGACCGTCGACCTGCCGGCCCTGCCCCCGTTGCTGGCCGCGCCCGCGCCAGGCTGGGTGGAGACCACCGACGTGATCGTGGTGGGTTCCGGGGTCGCCGGGTTGACCGCGGCGCTGCACCTGCGCGAGGCGGGCCTGCACGTCACGGTGGTCACCAAGGTCAATATCGATGACGGCTCGACCCGGTGGGCGCAGGGCGGCATCGCGGCGGTCCTCGATCCGCGGGACACTCCGGCGGCGCACGCCTCGGACACCGAGGTCGCCGGCGTCGGGCTCTGCGACCCGGCGGCTGTCCAGGTGCTGGTCGAGGAGGGCCCGGTCCGACTGCGGGAGCTGATCCGGATCGGCGCCGAGTTCGACCGCCACCCGGACGGCTCGTTGATGCTGACCCGTGAGGGCGGGCACCGGGCGGACCGGATCGTGCACGCCGGCGGGGACGCCACCGGGGCCGAGGTGCAGCGGGCGCTGCACGCGGCGGTTCAGCGGGACCCGTGGATCCGGTTGGTCGAGCACGCCCTGGTGCTGGACCTGCTGCGCGCTCCCGGCGACGGCCCGGACGGGCTCGGCCGGGCCTGCGGGATCACCCTGCATGTGCTCGGCGAGGGCAGCGAGGACGGCGTCGGAGCGCTGCTGGCCCGGGCGGTGGTGCTGGCCACCGGCGGGATGGGCCAGATCTTCGCGGCCACCACCAACCCGGCGGTCTCCACCGGGGACGGGGTGGCGCTGGCGATGCGGGCGGGCGCGGCGGTGACCGACGTGGAGTTCGTCCAGTTCCATCCGACCGCCCTCATGACGCCGCCCGGTGCCGGTGTGCCCGGCGCCGGGCACGCGCAGCAGCCGCTGGTTTCCGAGGCGCTGCGCGGCGAGGGCGCGTACCTGGTGGACGGGGACGGCAAGCGGTTCATGGTGGGCCAGCACGAGCTGGCCGAGCTGGCTCCCCGGGACGTCGTGGCCAAGGGCATCCACCGGGTGCTGCTCGCCACCGGCGCGGACCACGTCTTCCTCGACGCCCGGCACCTGGGCGGGGAGTTCCTGGCCGGGCGGTTCCCGACCATCGTGGCGTCCTGCCTGGCGATCGGTGTCGACCCGGCCACGGACCTGATCCCGGTCGCCCCGGCCGCGCACTACGCCTCCGGCGGTGTCCGCACCGATCTGTTCGGCCGCACCTCGATTCCCGGCCTGTACGCGTGCGGCGAGGTCGCCTGCACGGGCGTGCACGGCGCGAACCGCCTGGCCAGCAATTCGCTGTTGGAGGGTCTGGTCTTCTCCCGGCGGATCGCCGACGACATCGCGGCGGGCCTGCCCGAGCAGGTCCGACCGGCGGACACCGGCGCGTGGCGCGGTGGTGCGGGCTGGGTGCTGCCGGCCGAGGCGACGCCGGCCCTGCAACGGGCGATGACCCGGGGCGCCGGGGTGCTCCGTTCGGCTGCCACGCTGGCCGAGACGGCCGGGACGCTGACCGAGATGGGCACCGCCCGAGGTCGGCCGCGGACGGCCGACTGGGAGGCGACGAACCTGCTCACCGTGGCGTCGACGTTGGTGGCCGCAGCGTACGCGCGCGGTGAGACCCGGGGTTGCCACTGGCGGGAGGACTTCCCGACGGCCGACGAGCGGTGGTTGGGCCACCTGGTCGGGTCGGTCGGGGCGCAGGGTCGGTTGACGCAGCAGTGGGAGGGACGGCAACAGTGAGCGCGAGGAGTGAGCCGGTGTTGCGAGCCCCGCAGTCGCGAACGGAGATGGCCCAGTGAGCGCGAGGAGTGAGCCGGTGTTGCGAGCCCCGCAGTCGCGAACGGAGATGGCATTGACGGAGTCGACGCAGCGGGCGTTGCGGGCGGGCGGCCTGGACCCGGCGCAGGTGCGGACGGTGATCGAGACCGCGCTGGTCGAGGATCTGGGGCCGGACTTCCTCGACGTCACCAGCGTGGCCACCATCCCGGCGGAGCAGACCGACACCGCCGATCTGGTGGCCCGCGCGGACGGCGTGGTGGCCGGGCTGAGCGTGGCCGCCGCCGTGTTCGAGCTGGTCGGCGAGGTGACCGGCTTCGGCCGTACCGTCGAGGTGTCGCAGGTGGCCTGCGACGGCGAGCGGGTGGCCCGCGGCGATGTGCTGGCGACGGTGACCGGGCCGACCCGGCTGCTGCTCACCGCCGAGCGGACGGCGCTCAACCTGCTCTGCCGGATGTCCGGGGTGGCCACCCACACCCGTGCCTGGGCGGACGCGCTGGCCGGCACGAAGGCGATGGTGCTGGACACCCGCAAGACCACGCCGGGCCTGCGGGCGCTGGAGAAGTACGCGGTGCGGGCGGGCGGCGGCACCAACAAGCGGATGGGCCTCTATGACGTGGCCATGATCAAGGACAACCACAAGCTCGCGGCCGGGGGCATCACCGCGGCGTACCGGCGGGTCCGGGAGGCGTTCCCGGAGGTGCCGGTGCAGGTCGAGGTGACCACGGTCGACGAGGCGCTGGAGGCGGTGGACGCCGGCGCGGACTTCCTGCTCTGCGACAACATGACCCCGGAGACGCTGGCCGAGGCGGTGGCCGCGGTGGGTGACCGGGCGGAGCTGGAGGCGACCGGCGGGCTCACCCTGGAGGTGGCCGGCCGGTACGCGGCCACCGGCGTGGACTTCCTCTCGGTGGGCGCGCTGACCCACTCGTCGCCCATCCTGGACATCGCGATGGACCTGCGGATCGAATGACGGGTACGCGGCCGGCGGCGGGCCGGGCCTCAGACGGTGGTCAGTGAGGTGGCGGCCAGATTGAAGATCACCCGGTTCTCGGTGTCCTGCCGGCCGTCGAGCCCGTACTTGGCCCGGAAGAGCTCCAGCACCCGGTTGTAGATCGCGGGCGCCAGCTCGTCCGCCTCGCCGATGGCGAAGACCTCGCCCGCCACCTCGGGCCGGTCCAGCACCACACTCAGCCCGGCCAGCCCGTGTCGGGCGACGTTGCGCACCAGGTCGGTGCCGGCGATGTACCAGTCGCCGTCGGAGCGTACGTAGAGCGCCTCGCAGGTCTCCACGTCCCGTCCGGCCTGGCGTAGGCAGAGCCGCAGGCTGAGGCAGGCCTCCAGGTCCTCCAGGGGCGCGGTCTCCCACAGCTCGGCGAACCGGTCGTCGACGAACTCGCCCAGCGGGGTGGAGACGAACGCCTCGATCTGCTGGGTGTCGAAGGTGCTGCCCTGCACCGGGAAGAACGAGATGAACGCCTTGCCGTCCCAGCGGTACATCTGCACGGAAGGGGCGGCGCTGTAGACCCGGACCTGGAGCCGGGCCCGGGCCGCCTCCGGCAGCTCCTCGCGGAGCCGGGCCAGGTGCCACAGGTTGTTGAGGATGGCCACCGAGGCGTCCCGCCGGCGCAGCTCCTCGCCGCGCAGCCGGACCGCCGGCGCAGCTCCTCGCCGCGCAGCCGGACCGCCGGTGAGTCCGGGTCCAGCAGCAGCACCTTGACGGTGGCGCCGTTGGCGAGCGCGGAGCGCAGCGCGGCCACGAACCGGGTCGCGTACGGGCCCTCGAGCATGCTGGTCCAGGTCTCCAGGATGGCCACGGTCTCCCGGCACTGGGCGACCCGTTCGATCAGCGCATCCCGGTCCAGCCGGGGATGCTCGATGATGCTGACCGTCTGGAGTTCGCGGAAGAGCGGGTTGAGCACCACGTAGGTCAGCAGCGTCATGATCAGCGCGGCGCCGATGTTGAGGTAGAGGTCCCCGGCGAAGCTGCCGGTCTCCCGTCGGGACGCCTGCCACGCCTGCACGATCATCCAGATCGCGCCGCCGGCCAGCGCGACCAGCACCAGCACGTGCCGCCGGCGCCGGCGCAGGGTGTTGCGCCCGCGCACCCACCACGTCCCCGACATGTCCGCTCCCCGTCCGGCCGCGCCGTGGATCGACCTATGTTCATGTCGTGATGGGACCAGGATACGGTCCGCCGGCCGGTCCGCGCCCGTCCGTACGGTCGTTGTCTAGGCTTCGTGCGTGCTGCTCTGCATCGACATCGGAAACACCAACACCGTGCTGGCGACCTTCGACGGCGACAAGCTGGTGCATTCCTGGCGGATCAAGACCGATGCCCGCTCGACGGCGGACGAGCTGGGCCTGATGTTCCGGGGCCTGCTCGCCGGGGACAACGTCGAGATCACCGGCGTGGCCGCCTGCTCCACGGTGCCGGCCGCGCTGCGCTCGCTGCGCACCATGCTCGGCCGCTACTACGCCGACCTGCCCAGCGTGATCGTCGAGCCCGGTGTGCGGACCGGGGTTCAGCTGGCGATCGACAACCCGAAGGAGGTGGGTGCCGACCGGGTGGTGAACACGCTGGCCGCGTACACGCTCTACGGCGGGCCGTCGATCGTGGTGGACTTTGGCACCACCACCAACTTCGACGTGATCAGCGGTCGTGGCGAGTTCCTCGGCGGGGCGTTCGCCCCGGGCATCGAGATCTCCTTCGACGCGCTGGCCGCCAGGGCCGCCCAGCTGCGCAAGGTCGAGGCCACCAAGCCCCGCTCGGTGATCGGCAAGAACACCGTGGAGTGCCTCCAGTCCGGCCTGTACTTCGGCTTCGCCGGGCAGGTGGACCGGATCGTCGAGCGGATGACCGAGGAGCTGGGCGAGGTGAAGGCGGTGATCGCCACCGGCGGCCTCGCCGCGCTGGTGATCAACGAATGCCACAGCATCACCCACCACGAGCCGATGATCACGTTGATCGGGCTGCGGATGGTCTACGACCGGAACCTGTGACTCCGGTGGGGGTTCAGCGCCGTCGGGCGCGGAAGACCACGGTCCGGTACGGCAGCTCGACGCTCTCCCGTCCGGCCAGGTCCGGATGGCCGGCGAGTAGCTGCCGCAGCTCCCGGTCGACGGTCGCCCGCTGCTGGCGATCCGCCGTCAGGTAGTGGGAGCGGGTGTGACTCATCCCGACCACTTCGTCGGGGGTGAGGGTGGTGTGGTGCTCGAACACGCCCAGCTCCACCGCGTCGAAGGCCGGGCCGAGGTCGGTCACCGACTCGGTCAGGTCGGTGGTGTGGTCGCCCATGTGGGCGATCCGGCCCAGCTCGGCCACCCAGTCGACGCGATCGTCCCGGGTGTTCCAGATCGGGGCGAACGTCCCGCCCGGCCGCAGCACGCGGGCGACCTCGGCGTGCGCGCGCTCCTTGTCGAACCAGTGGTAGGCCTGGCCGACCACCACCGCGTCGGCGCTGCCGTCCGGTAGCGGCATCGACTCGGCGCTGCCGGCCAGGGCCGTGACGTCGGGGGTGGCGGAGTCCAGTTGGGCCCGCATGCCGGGGTCGGGCTCCACCGGCAGCACCCGGTGGCCGAGTGCCCGTACGACCCTGGTCAGGATGCCGGTGCCGGCCCCGAGGTCGACGACCTGCGCGGCGTCGCTCAGCCCGTCGAGCGCCCAGCGCACCGCCTCTACGGGATAGCTGGGACGAAACCGGTCATAGTCGCTGGCCGCGGCACCGAAGGACAGGGCGTGAGTGTGATCGACCATGAGGCGCAGGTTATCCGGTAACGACCCCCAGGAGGCTTGAGTACGCTCGGGCCTGACCCCCCGTATCTCCGTGACGAGGAAGCGTGCCGTGAGCGAGCAGAACGCCGTGCCAGTGGACCCCGCCGACGACCTTCCCGAGCAGATGAAGGTCCGCCGGGAGAAGCGGGACCGGATGATCGCCGACGGCATCGAGGCCTACCCCGTCGGATTCCCGCGTACCGCCACCCTGTCGGAGGTCCGTGGGCGCTACGCCGACCTGCCCACCGACACCGCCACCGGCGACCAGGTCTCGGTAACCGGACGGGTGATCTTCGTACGCAACACGGGCAAGCTCTGCTTCGCGACGCTGCGCGACGGCGACGGCACCGAGTTGCAGGCGATGCTCTCGCTTGACCGGGTCGGGCCGGAGCGGCTGGAGGCCTGGAAGCGGCTGGTCGACCTCGGCGACCACGTCGGTGTCGCCGGCGAGGTGATCACCAGTCGCCGCGGTGAGCTGTCGGTGCTGGCCGACCGTTGGGACATGACCGCCAAGGCGCTGCGGCCGTTGCCAGTGGCGCACAAGCCCCTCTCCGAGGAGGCACGGGTCCGGCAGCGCTACGTCGACCTGATCGTCCGGCCGCAGGCCCGGCAGATGGTCCGTACCCGGGCCGCGGCGGTGCGCAGCATCCGCGATTCGTTGCATGGGCAGGGTTTCATCGAGGTGGAAACTCCGATGTTGCAACTGCTGCACGGCGGCGCGGCGGCCCGACCGTTCGTGACCCACAGCAATGCGTTGAACACCGACCTGTATCTGCGAATCGCTCCGGAACTGTTTCTCAAGCGCGCGGTGGTCGGCGGTGTCGACCGTGTCTTCGAGATCAACCGCAACTTCCGTAATGAGGGTGTCGACTCTTCGCACTCACCGGAGTTCGCGATGCTGGAGACGTACGAGGCGTACGGCGACTACGACACGATGGCCGAGTTGACCCGCAATCTCGTGCAACAGGCGGCGGTCGCGGTCAGCGGCTCGACCGTGGTGACCCACGCCGACGGTCGGGAGTTCGACCTGGGCGGTGAGTGGCGGTCGGTGACCCTGTTCGGCGTGCTTTCCGAGGCGCTTGGCGAGGAGGTCACGGTCCGCACCGAACGGTCCCGCCTCGTGGAGTACGCGGAGAAGGTGGGATTGGCCGTGGACCCGAAGTGGGGCCCGGGCAAGCTGGCCGAGGAACTGTTCGAGGAGCTGGTCGTCCCCGGCCTGGAGGCGCCCACCTTCATCCGGGACTACCCGGAGGAGACCAGCCCGCTCACCCGTGCGCACCGCAGCGAGCCGGGGCTGGCCGAGAAGTGGGACCTCTACGTGCTCGGGTTCGAGCTGGGCACCGCGTACTCGGAGCTGGTCGACCCGGTGGTGCAGCGGGAGCGGCTGGTGGCCCAGGCGCAGCTCGCCGCCCGTGGCGACGACGAGGCGATGCGTCTCGACGAGGACTTTCTCCGGGCGATGGAGTACGGAATGCCGCCGGCCGGCGGTATGGGAATGGGAATCGACCGGCTGTTGATGGCCCTGACCGGGCTCGGAATTCGGGAAACCATCCTCTTCCCGTTGGTCCGCCCGGAGTAGTCCGGCTCGCCTCGCGCCGCGTCGATACCGCATCCTATTGACGGGGCGCGCGGCGCGGGGGTTATTGTGCTCTCGTTAGCAGGAGCACCCTGCTCGAAAGGAATGTGGGACGTGGCCAAGCAGATCATTCACAAGCTGGTCGATGACCTGGACGGCGGGGACGCGGACGAGACTGTCAAGTTCGCCCTCGACGGCGTTCAGTACGAGATCGACCTGTCGAGTTCCAACGCCGCGAAATTGCGCGACGTATTCGCTCCCTACGTGGGCGCCGGCACCAAGGTGGGCCGGGGCGGCGTGGTGATCGGTGGACGGGCCGCCCGCGGCCGGGGCGGCGCGACCGCCGACCGGGAGCAGAACAAGGCGATCCGGGAGTGGGCCAAGAAGGCCGGCAAGGACATCTCGGACCGGGGGCGCATCCCGCAGGAGATCGTCGACGAGTACCACGCGAAGCGCTGATCCTCAGCAGTCTGGTGGCCAGCGGCCGCCGCAGGGCGACACCGACGCCGGGCCGGAGCATTCTCCGGGCCGGCGTCGCCGTATTCCCGTCAGGCGCGGGGCCGGAGGCCGGAGGCCGAGCCAGGGTCGGGAAGCATTCCCACGCGACCGACGTTGTCCACAACCGGTGGAGCAGTTGTCCACAGCCTGTGGAAAACCCTCCCCAGGGTCGGGCGCAGCGTTCGTCGCCAGCGCCGGCCCCCTCCCCGGAGCTCTCCGGAGCCGGGAGAGGGCTTCCGTCGCGCCGGTCGGATTTCGCTCTGCGCGTAGCGACAGGGGTACCGGAACACCTCCTGAGCGCGGACGGTTGTGCAAAACGACGTGGAACCGACCCGTACCCGAGACACACGACCTCAGCTGAGTCGGTCAGCGACGATAGAGTAAGGAGGCACGGACGCCCGTCCCGGACGTTCGTGCACCGGCCCCGCCAAGATCTTGACCATCAAGGCGCACGGCACGTGAGGAGCACGAGGGCATGTTCGAGCGGTTCACCGACCGAGCGCGACGGGTTGTCGTCCTGGCCCAAGAAGAGGCCCGGATGCTCAACCACAACTACATCGGTACGGAACACATCCTGCTGGGCCTGATCCACGAAGGTGAAGGCGTCGCGGCAAAGGCCCTGGAGAGCCTCGGCATCTCCCTGGAGGGCGTCCGCCAGCAGGTCGAGGAGATCATCGGCCAGGGTCAGCAGGCGCCGAGCGGGCACATCCCGTTCACGCCGCGGGCCAAGAAGGTGCTGGAGCTGTCGCTGCGCGAGGCGCTGCAGCTCGGCCACAACTACATCGGCACGGAGCACATCCTGCTCGGTCTGATCCGCGAGGGTGAGGGCGTCGCCGCCCAGGTGCTGGTCAAGCTCGGCGCCGACCTCAACCGGGTCCGCCAGCAGGTGATCCAGCTGCTCTCCGGCTACCAGGGCAAGGAGCCGGCCGCGGCGGGCGCCGCGCCGGGTGAGGCCGCGCCGTCGACCAGCCTGGTGCTGGACCAGTTCGGCCGCAACCTGACCCAGGCCGCCCGTGAGGGCAAGCTCGACCCGGTCATCGGGCGCGAGAAGGAAATCGAGCGGGTCATGCAGGTGCTCTCCCGCCGTACCAAGAACAACCCGGTCCTGATCGGTGAGCCCGGCGTCGGTAAGACCGCCGTGGTGGAGGGCCTGTCCCAGAAGATCATCAAGGGCGAGGTGCCCGAGACGCTCAAGGACAAGCAGCTCTACACGCTCGACCTCGGTGCGCTGGTCGCCGGTTCCCGTTACCGCGGTGACTTCGAGGAGCGCCTCAAGAAGGTGCTCAAGGAGATCCGCACCCGCGGCGACATCATCCTGTTCATCGACGAGATCCACACCCTGGTGGGTGCGGGTGCCGCCGAGGGCGCGATCGACGCGGCGAGCATCCTCAAGCCGATGCTGGCCCGCGGTGAGCTGCAGACGATCGGTGCCACCACGCTCGACGAGTACCGCAAGCACCTGGAGAAGGACGCCGCGCTCGAGCGCCGGTTCCAGCCGATCCAGGTGGGTGAGCCGTCGCTGGCGCACACCATCGAGATCCTCAAGGGCCTGCGCGACCGCTACGAGGCGCACCACCGGGTCTCGATCACGGACGCGGCCCTCGTCGCGGCCGCGACTCTGGCCGATCGATACATCTCCGACCGCTTCCTGCCGGACAAGGCGATCGACCTGATCGACGAGGCCGGTGCCCGGATGCGGATCCGCCGGATGACCGCGCCGCCAGACCTGCGCGACTTCGACGAGCGCATCGCCCAGGTGCGTCGCGACAAGGAGTCCGCGATCGACGCGCAGGACTTCGAGCGCGCCGCCCAGCTGCGCGACAAGGAGAAGCAGCTCCTCGGCCAGAAGGCGCAGCGGGAGAAGGAGTGGAAGGCCGGTGACCTGGACGTCGTCAGCGAGGTTGACGACGAGCAGATCGCCGAGGTGCTGGGCAACTGGACCGGCATCCCGGTCTACAAGCTGACCGAGGAGGAGACCTCGCGCCTGCTGCGCATGGAGGACGAGCTGCACAAGCGCGTCATCGGCCAGGAGGACGCGGTCAAGGCGGTCTCGAAGGCGATCCGGCGTACCCGGGCCGGCCTGAAGGACCCGAAGCGCCCGTCGGGCTCGTTCATCTTCGCCGGCCCGTCCGGTGTCGGTAAGACCGAGCTGTCCAAGGCGCTCGCCGAGTTCCTCTTCGGCAGCGAGGACGCCCTCATCCAGCTGGACATGTCCGAGTTCCACGACCGCTACACGGTCTCCCGGCTGGTAGGTGCCCCTCCCGGCTACGTCGGCTACGACGAGGGCGGGCAGCTGACCGAGAAGGTGCGGCGTCGGCCGTTCTCGGTGGTTCTCTTCGACGAGATCGAGAAGGCCCACCCGGACGTGTTCAACACGCTGCTCCAGATCCTGGAGGACGGTCGGCTCACCGACGGTCAGGGTCGGATCGTGGACTTCAAGAACACGGTCATCATCCTGACCACCAACCTGGGCACCAGGGACGTCGCCAAGGCGGTGTCGCTCGGCTTCCAGGCGTCGGAGGACTCCGAGTCCAACTACGACCGGATGAAGCAGAAGGTCAACGACGAGCTCAAGCAGCACTTCCGGCCTGAGTTCCTCAACCGGATCGACGACACCATCGTCTTCCACCAGCTGCGCCAGAACGAGATCCTCTCGATCGTGGACATCATGATCCAGCGGATCGAGACGCAGCTGCGCAACAAGGACATGGGTCTGGAGCTGACCGACAACGCCAAGAAGTACCTGGCGTTGAAGGGCTTCGACCCGGTGCTCGGTGCCCGTCCTCTGCGTCGCACAATCCAGCGCGACATCGAGGACAACCTGTCCGAGCGGATCCTGTTCAACGAGCTGACCCCGGGTCAGATCGTTGTGGTGGACTGCGAGGGCGACCCGAACGACATCGACAAGTCCAAGCTCGTGTTCCGGGGCGCGGAGAAGCCGGTGGAGGTTCCGGACGCCGTGCCGGCCGACCTCGGTGGCACCGCCGCCGCGGGCGCGGACGAGTAACACAAGCAGCATCAGGGGCGGGGGGGCGCGGGGGGGGGGGCCCCGGGCGCCCCCGGTTTTTTTTTTTCCGGGTCTGGTGGGGGGTGGGGGGGTTGACCCCCCCGCGG
>NZ_JBSFYQ010000014.1:0-177672 GCF_053599855.1 Micromonospora sp. NPDC005161 | reverse complement strand
GCGGGGCGGCCAGTGCGGGGGGGCGGCGGGACCCGGCGGTCCCGGACCGACGGGCCGAGGACACGCCGGTCCGGGACCGAGGCCCGGGGATCACCGCGCTGGTCCCGGCCGCCCGGACCGCCGCCCGCACCCTCGACGCCCACGGAACACCCCTGTCCCGCAAGGCCCTCGCCGGACAGCTGCGCGCGGACGGGCACCAACTGTCCAACGCCACGGCCTCAGCACTCGTGCGCGTCCTGCGCGGCGAGAGCACCCCACCCGCGCCGGACCTGTCACACCGGGAGGCCGCGTGACAGAACCACAATCTGCGACCTCTGTCAGCCATAGCCGTCGCCGTGAGACCAGCACACGGGTCTGTCAGGAAGCCCGTCTCCTGACAAAACCTGACCCGACCTGGCAGAGCGAACACCGGCCCGCCCGTCACGGCAAGGCGAGCAGTGCGCACCTTGCGCTCCATCCCCCTGTTCGGATCCTCGAAGGAGCAACAAGCATGATGACCCAGCTCAGCGACCCTCACCCGCGCCACCAGAGTCGTCACCGACCTGCGGCGCATTCGCTGTCAAACCACTGTCAAGGCGGAACCGGTGTGGCCGGCCGTGTCGACGTCGGTGTCGGTCTCCGTTGCACCGTCCGCCTTGATCCTGACCCCCAAACCGACCCGCCGATCCCGCCTACAGCCCAGGTCAGGCCCCCTTTCAGGAGTGCGGGCCGGCTCCAGACACACCCTCATGTGTGGGGTGTCCCCCCAGGGGCCGCCCATGCGTAAACCGCTACCGGCTGCGGACCCGCTGCTGCGTCTACAGGCCAGCATCACCGCCCGCGACGACCGCCTCCTCGGCTGGCTCTACGACCACGGCGTGCTCACCACCGATCAGATCGGCGCCGCACTGTTCCCGTCCCTGGACTTCGCCCAACGCCGGCTACGTCGCCTCACCGTCCTGCGTGCGACAGACCGGTTCCGACCCAACCGGGCCTACGGCGGCTCCTACCCGTACCACTACGTCCTGGACCAGCTCGGCTACGACCACGTCCACGCCCAACGCGGACTCGCACGACCACGCCGGGACCAGGCCCGCCGCCGAAAGCAGTCCCTGACCGCCCGGCCGGACCTGCCGCACCTGCTCGGCGGCAACCAGTTCTTCATCGACCTCGCCGCCCACGCCCGCACCCACCCCGACAGGGCCCTGGACCGGTGGCAGCCCGCGTCCGCCTTCCACGAGCCCGGCGTGTTCTACCGCCGAGGCGGCAACCCGCAGATGATGGTCCACGGACCGACCGGACTGCCCCGCCCCGACGGCGCCGGGGTGTGGACCGAGCACGGACGGTCCGTGCCGTTCTTTCTCGAGTACGACACCGGCCGTGAACGCCTCGACATCCTCACCGAGAAAATCGCCAAGTACGAACGGCTGGTCTGCCTCAGCAACTGGGCGTGGCCAGTCCTGTTCCATCTACCCTCCGCCCGGCGGGAGGCGAACCTGCACCACCGCCTCGCCGAGGTCGGTCCGCAGGCGATCATCGCCACCACCACCGCCGAACTGCGCGCCGCCACCGGCGCCAGCCCCGCCGAGCAGGTGTGGCAGCTATCCGGCTTCGGCGCCGGCCGGCACCGCCTCATTGACCTGCCCTACACCGACACCGACCACGACGCCGAGTTTCCCAACCTCGCCGCGCCCGGCCCGAGCGGGCGGGCGGCCTGATGGGGCGGCGGGGCAGACGGACGCGTCGCGCGGTGTGCGTGGCCCATACGCCGCCCCGCGCGCCCACACTCGCCACCTCGTGGGCAGCGAACGCCGCGCGTCGTATGGCCCCGAGGGCGGGACAGGGGCGCGGGCCGTAGGTAGCCAGGGCAGCGCCCGGCGTACCTCAACAGCTCTCACGGACCTGTCAGGGTCGGCCTCCGGCGACAGAACCGGCGACAGCCCCTGCACTCACACCAGCCACCCTGCGGTGACAGATCCCATGGGCGGCACACGACGTCGCGCTTCGGGTCGTGCAGGTCCACCTGATCGGCGGGAACGCTATCCGGCATCCCGCTTGTCGTCATCCCACCGCGCCAGTGCGTCGGAGAGGTCGTCTAGGAACGCGTCGACCTGCGCGTGGTCGTACCCGTGCATGGCGGCCGGAAGGGTTTCGCGAGCCCGTTCAATCTCTGCCTTCGCCCCGAAGCGCTTCAGCATCACGTCCGAGATGAGCGCCTCCTGGCCCTGCCTGATGAGGTGATTCACGCTGGCCGGGTCGTATCCGCGCAGCACCATCGTGAAGTCCGGCGAGTCGAAATGCTGCCGAATCAGCTGCCGAAAATCGGTGAAGCGGCTACCGCCGAAGCGGGCGAGGGCGGCCGCCACCTCGTCCGGCGCTTCTCGGACGTCCTGCAGTTCGAGCAGGACCAGGCAGGGACGGTCGTCCACGGGGCTTCGTTGGGTCAGCGGACGATCGAGAGTGGACCCGCCTTGCCGGCACCAGCAACAACACCGGGGAGGGCGTCTTCCTGCCGGTGAGAACCGGCAGCGGCTGATCGAGGACGATCATGTCGAGCTCGGCCCACGGCACCAGCCGGCCGATTCCGGGCAGCCGTACGGTCAGCCCCGCGGTCCCGATGTGGAACCTGAACGGCCGGAGCCCGTAGAAGGCGAGTACTCCGCCCATCAACAGGCTCAACACGCCGATGATCAGTGTCCCGATCGCACGGAAGGCACTGTCAGTCCGGCCGCACAGCAGCATGAAGATGCCGAAC
This sequence comes from Micromonospora sp. NPDC005161, assembly GCF_053599855.1. NCBI lineage: Bacteria > Bacillati > Actinomycetota > Actinomycetes > Micromonosporales > Micromonosporaceae > Micromonospora > Micromonospora sp. NPDC005161. The sequence goes on along the minus strand of NZ_JBSFYQ010000014.1, from coordinate 174,938 downwards.
GCCAGCAACACGATGCCACCGACCAGGATGGATCGGCTCCTGCGAAGCTCCACGGTCCTGCCCTGCTTTCCCGAAGGGTGCTGACGGAAGCGTTTCAGTCGGGCGCAAGCGGCTATGCCCGGCGTGGCGGAGAGGCCAGTCGGTCGATCTCAGGCGGCGATGGCCCGAGCGGCGGCGTACATGTCGGCGGTGAGCCGATGCTGCAGCCGCCAGATGATGCGCATGGGTCGATCGTCGCTGTGCTCTTGGTACGTCATCGGCCCGGCGTACAGGTACGGCGGCGCGCCCAGGTCGCGGTCGGCGAGCTTGGTCTCCCGGACGAACAGGTGCACCGTCGACCCGCGCTCGGCGTGCTGGATGTAGCGCTGCCCGGTCCCCGACGCCGACGACGTGGTGCTCTGCGACTCCCACTGGAACAGGCTGTCGGTGATGGCCCGGTCGGTGTACATCGTGGTGGGGGAGTAGTGCTCCTCGGACTTGACCAGGGTGACGAAGAAGAGGTCCGCCTGCTCAGACTCAAGCCACTTCACTCCCTCGCGCAGCGACCCCGGGTTCGCCATTCCGAAGGCCGCGCACGCCTCGTTGCGGCTGTAGCGGGCGTGCACCCGCAGCGGTACCCGGCCCGGCTGCGGCGTGACCGTCACCCGGTGGATTCGGTCCCGCAGTACCTCGGCGACCTGGCGTAGCTCCGCGCAGCGCGCCGGCTCCCCCCAGAGCCGCTTCAGCCGGGCATCGCGCTCGGTCAGCGACACCGACGGCCCCCAGAGACTGAAGTGCAGCATGTCCAGCAGCCGTCCGCGGCCAGGGTGCTCGCCGCCCGCCACCCGCGCCAGCAGGGACAGCCGGTCCACGTCGTCGGTGTGCAACATTCGCCCGATAGCCCGGCCGAGCTCGCGGTCGTCCGGCCCGGCGGTCGAGGTCTCGATGCCGGCGAGCCGCCGCAGCCCGGCCCACCCGCCGATGCTCGCCGACCGGTAGACGTCCTCGACTTCCAGGCCAGTCTCCCGCAGGAACTCGGCCAGGCTCACGTCACCGAGCTGCCGCAGCTCCGCCACCAGGCCGTTCTTCGAGGTCGGCAGGGCCGACTTCAGGTTGGCGAGCACGACCTCTTTCGCCACTCGGTCCAGCTCGACGTGGCAGCCGCTCGGCAGCGACGGGAAGCCGTCCCGGACGGCCGCCTCGACGGCCCGACGGCTGACCCCGGTCAGTGCCCGCCACCGTAGGTCGAAGCGGAAGTTGGCGTGCTGGCCGCCGATGAAGTCGAGCACCGTCAGACAGGGTTTGTCGTCGTCGAGCCGCAGCCCACGGCCGAGCTGCTGAAGGAAGATCGTCGCGCTTTCGGTGGGCCGCAGCATCAGGATCGTGTCGACCATCGGCAGGTCGACACCCTCGTTGAACAGGTCGACGGTGAACAGCACGCGGAGTTTGCCGGCCTTGAACTCCCGCTGCAGGCCGTCCCGCGTCGTGCGGTCCGCCCGCGAGGTCACCGCCGCCGACGGTACGCCGTGCCGGGTAAACCAGTCCGCCATGAACTCGGCGTGCCCGATGCTTACGCAGAACCCGAGCGCCCGCATCCGACCCACGTCGGCCGTGTCCTGTACCGCCTTCAGCACCATTCGTGCCCGCGCGTGGTTGCCGGTGTAGAGGCCGTCCAGCTCCGCCGGGTCGTACCCTTGCCCGCGCTTCCACCGCAGGTGCGACAGATCTACGTCGTCGTGCACTCCGAAGTACTGAAACGGCGCCAGCAACTGCCGCTCCAGCGCGTCCCACAGGTGCAGCTCCACCGCCGCGTGGCCGTCGAACCACCGACGCACATCACCGCCGTCGGCCCGGTCGGGGGTCGCCGTCAGTCCCAGCAGTACGCGCGGCCGCAGCCGCTCCAACAACCGGGCGTACGTCGGGGCTTCCGCGTGGTGGAACTCGTCAACGATCACCATGTCGTACGCGTCGGGGTTGATCTCCCGGCGGTGCAGCGACTGGATCGAGGCGAAGACGTGCGTCCAGTGGGTCGGCTCCTTGCCCCCGACCAGCATCTCGCCGAAGCTGCCGTCACCCATGACCTGGCGGAACGTCGACATGCTCTGCTTGAGGATCTGCTCCTGGTGCGCGACGAAGAGCAGCGAGTCGACTTGGCCTGCCCGATGTAGCCGCCGGTAATCCAGCGCTGCCACCACCGTCTTGCCGGTGCCCGTCGCCATCACGACCAGGTTGCGGTGCCGGCCGTGCACCTGCCGCTCCGCATCCAGGTCGTCCAGGATCTCCGCCTGATACGGGTACGGCCGCACATCCAGGTTCGCGATCTGCGTCGGCACGTCGTCAGCGCGCTCACCGCTGAGCGCCTGCCGGAGCCGCTCAGCGTCCTTGGCGGCGTCGTACTCCTCGAACGCCGGGTCGTTCCAGTAGTCCTCGAACGTCGCGGTGAAGGTGTCGATGACGTGCGGCTGCTCGATGTTCGAGATCCGGACGTTCCACTCCACCCCGTCGACCAGCGCCGACTTCGAGAGATTTGAGGAGCCCACGTACGCGGTGGTGGTGCCGTTGGTTCGACGGAACAGCCACGCCTTGGCGTGCAGCCGGGTCGTCCGGGTCTCGTAGGAGACCTTGATATCGGCGCCCAGCTCGGCGAGTCGGTCGAGGGCTCGTTGGTCGGTCGCGCCCATGTAGGTCGTGGTGATGACACGGAGTCGGCCGCCGCGTCGGATCAGGTCGCAGATGGCGGGCTCGACGATGCGCAGGCCGTGCCACTTGATGAAGGCGCAGAGCAGGTCGACGTGCTCTGCGGAGGCCATCTCGTGGGTGACCTCGTGGCCGATGCGCGGCTGGTGGCGGCCGTTGACCAGCAGCGCGCCGGTGGAGAGCGGGGTGGTAGGGCGCACCGGGAAGGTGGGTGCGGCGGGCGGAGCCGGCGGGGCGGCGATGGCATGCAGCAGGCGCTGCGCGTCGGCGACCTGGTCGTCGGGGCCGACGGCCCGCGGCTCGGCCTGGGCAATGCTCTTGGCGATGCGGTTGGCCAGCTCAACCTGGCGAGTGAGCTTGTCGTCGCCACCGCCCACGGCGAGCAGCGCACGGCGCGCGAGGGTCGCGATGTGCCGGGCAAGTACTTCGTGGGCGTCGACCGGGTCGAGCCTGTCGTGCTGAACCAGGGCGGGGTCAAGGTGCTCGAGTCGCTGGGCAACCTGCAGGGTGATCAGTTGTTCGTAGATGCCCCGCTCAAGATCAGTCACGCTGGGAAGGTAACGGCGACTGGCGTTTTGCGCTATCCCCCGCCAGTTCAACCGACACCTAGGCGGGCTCGTCGTGTCGATCCCTGGCAATGTAACCCGCGGCTTGGGGTCAGTCGTGTGGGCACTGCGAGCCGCAAGCAGGTCGACCAGAAAGAGCCAACGTCGCGACGTACGGCGGTAGGCAGCCCGGCATTGATCGCTGTAGCCTAACTGCCCAGCCTACAGATGGGACTGCGGGGATGGCTAACGGCGCAAAGCTAGCAAACGTCAAGCAAGAAATCCGGGGGATTGTCGGAAGCGATGCAACCGCAACCGAGGTCGCCTCAGCGCTGGATGGCCTATTTGAGATTACGAGTTATAAACGCTTCAGGGCATTCAATGCCGGATACATAAGACTATATGCGATGCCAACAAAGACGCTCCGGGGATCTCTTGTAATTGACCGCGAGGTCATGGTTCTGATCGCGCCGTTTAGCGCTCTCCAAGCTCGCACCGTTAAGGTATGTCAAGAGCAGATCGCCGCCGAGCAGCCGCGATTGCAGCCAAACCTTGCGATAGTCATGCATGCGGACCCGGATGGCGACGAGCACCTGCGGGTATGGGGGCGCGAAGCGAGCCTGACCATACTTCCTATCTATCGTCCTAAGGCCGGAGCAGTGCCGCCGGCGACCGTCGTCCGACAGCGGCTTGCAAAGGAGCTGTTCGCAACCGATAGCTTCCAGGTAACCGGCCCCGTAAGCGATGACAATGACTTCTTTGGGCGCCGGGAGCAGGCAATTTCGACCTTGCGGCATCTTCAAGCGGGACGGATTGAGGCGGTCTTCGGGCTGCGCAAGGTCGGAAAGACTTCGATGATCAATCGGATTATCAATCTGGCCGACGATGCTGGCTCGCCTCGCGTTGCCATGGTTGACTGCTCTATTCGGTCGTTCAACGAGTTAAGAGCTCCAGAAGCGCTCAAGGCTCTTGCGCGACTTGCGCGTCTGGCCATGCAGCGCGGCTATGCTCACATTAGCCAGACCTTCTCAAAGGTCGATGTTGGTGCGCCAGGCATTACTTTCGATGGCCTATGGGCGCAAAAGGACGCCCCGCCGCTGCTGATCGTGCTCGATGAAGTGGACTACATTACCCCTGAGTCCCCAACGAGCCCCCACTGGAAGAGCGATTTCAATGAGTTCTGGCGAGAGTTCAGAGCGATAGTCCAGGAGTCCAAGCGGCACGGGTTTAGCCTCAGCATCCTCGTTAGCGGCGCGAGTAGTCGCGCTTTTCGGTCGGCAGAGATCGACGGTGTCGAAAATCCTGTCCTCCACTTTGTTCCCGAGAGCTATCTCAGTCCATTTGAGATCGGGGCTGCGGACTCAATGTTGGCAGCTCTAGGAAAGCGCTGCGGAATAAACTTCACGAAAGAATCGCGCGAGCATGTGGCCGCCGTCTGCGGCTACCTGCCTTATTGGATGAGGATGGCCGGGTCTTATATCCACCGACACATTGAAGTCGACGGTCGGCCAGTTTCTGCCGGCCTTGATCTCGTTGTTCCACTTTGTGTGGAGTTTGCGGAAACGGAGGGTGCAGAGATTGCTCGAGTGGCCCTGCAAAACCTGAAGCGTGTGGATCGGCCCATGTTTGACATGCTGGTTAGTTGTTATGAGAGTTCTTCTGCTTTGCTCCGTGAGGCAACACCTCTTCTGCGTTACGGCTTGGTTCGAAAGAAGGGAAACTCGGTTTCGATAGAGAGCGACGTGGTGCGCAACGGCCTTGAGCTGCTGCTCTCTGAAGCTGCGGCTGTTACCGTAACAGTTGCCCCCCGTCGTAGTATTGAACTCGACGAAGGTGAGTGGGCCGAGGAGTTGGCTACCATTAGCCGTCGGCGAAACGTTCTAGAGCGAAAGACACGAGAGTTCGTGCGGCTAGTGCTCAAGATGGCGCTTCGTGGGAGTGGGAAGTCATGGGTGGACGGAGTCCTCGCCGCCTTGCCCGGTCAGCGCCGGACAGAGTGCGCAGGCCTTGCACCAGACGCCCTTATGGGCAAGCTCTACTGGATAGAATTGGGTTCGATTATCGGCCGGGAGTGGACTCATTTCCAGACCTTCTTCAATGACAAGAAGCGTTTGCAAGTTGCCTTTGAGCTTTTGAATGAACGCCCGGATGCGCATGCGAAAGACGTCGATTTGGCAGATGTTGCCCTACAGCGGCGTGAACTAACGTGGCTCGAAGAGAGGATCACGCAGTAGCCCCGCCTGCTCCCTTGACGAGTTGTGTCACGCCGAGGAGGTTGGGGCTAGCTCTTCGTAAGCACCTGCTCAGGGAGCAGGTAAGGTGCCAGAGTTCGTCCGAGGGTCAAGGGAGCCAGTGCATGCGTGAGGATTCGCCGCGCTGGGAGCAGATCAACGCCAGCTCCTACACCTGGGAACAGGATGGGCTGCGCGAGCTGGCCAGCTACCTGCCCGACTCCGACCCTTACCACGTCTGGGCGAACGTCGAGTTCGTCGGCGCCGACGGCTCGATCAACGAGGTCGACGCCCTGGTGCTCACCCCCAGCGGGCTCTACGTGCTGGAGCTGAAGCACTGGCAGGGCGAGATCCGTGGCGACGGCACCCAGTGGGCGCGCCGGGCACCCAACTCCCGGCTCATCCCCGAGGACAACCCGTACATCCTGGCCAACCGGAAGGCGAAGCGGCTGGCCAGCCTGATCCGCTACTACGCCCGGCAGAACGGCCGCGAGGGTCAGTCCCCCTACGTCGGCGCAGCGGTGTTCCTGCACGCGCGAGGGATGCGGGCGAGCCTGGACGCAATCGGCAGCCAGCACGTCTACGGCCTGGAGGGGCACGACTCCGGGCTGCTCGGCCTCAAGGATCTGCTGCTCACTCCGCCCCGCAACCCGGCGCACCGGGTGGACGAGGTGCGCGGGCGGCAGATCGTCGAGCTGGTCCGCGGGGCCAAGATCCGGCCGTCGGTGGCGGACCGGAAAATTGGCCAACTGCTGCTGCACCCGAAGCCGTTCGCCGAGGGGCTCGGCTGGCAGGACTTCCTCGCCGGGCACGCGCTGGATACCTCGCTGGTGCGTCGGGTGCGGTTCTATCTGACCAGTCGGGCTGCCGAGCACGAGGTGCCGGCGATCCGCAAGGCGGCAGAGCGGGAGTTCCGCCTGCTGCAGGGCATCCACCACCCGGGGGTGGCCCGGGCGCACGACCTGGTCGAGCACGCCTGGGGTCCCGCAGTCATCTTCGACCACCAGCCGGACTGGGTACGCCTCGACCAGTGGCTGCTGCGTCGAGGTGACTCGCTGACCCTGGCCCAGCGGCTGCAACTGGTGCAGGATCTCGCCGAGATCATCGACTATGCGCACTCCCGCCGGCTGGCCCACCGCGCGCTGTCGCCCCGGGCGGTCTACGTCGGTGACCCGGACGGGCCGCGCCCGACGCTGGTGGTGACCGACTGGCAGACCGGCGGGCGACTGGCGGGCACCACCCAGCTCACCCGGCTCGGCCCGTCGAGCGATCCGGCCAGCCTGGAGCTGTTCTTCGACGACGAGGTCCGCCGCTACCAGGCGCCGGAGGCCGAGAACGCCGCCCGGCTGCCTGGCCACCAGCTCGACGTGTTCTCCCTCGGGGTGCTGGCGTACCGGATCTTCGCCGGGACGGCGCCGGCCGCCACGCCGGAGGAGTTGGTCAGCGCGGTCCGGGACAGCGGGCTGCACGTGGACGCGGCGGTTGACGGCATGCCGCACACCCTGGTCACCCTGGTCTACGACGCGACCCGTGGCGATCCGGCGCAACGGCTGCCCAGCGTCTCCCGGTTCCACAAGGATCTGGAGAAGGTCTGGGATGAACTGACCGCTCCGGAGCCGGAACCGGTGGCCGATCCGCTCTCGGCTCACCGGGGTGACCTGCTCGACGGTGGCCTGGAAGTGAAGGACCGGCTCGGTTCCGGTGCCACCGCAGTCGCCCTGTTGGTGACCCGGGCGGGGGAGTCCCGCGAGCTGGTTTTAAAGGTGGCCCGCGACGAGCAGCACGAGGAACGGCTGACCGCGGAGGCGCGTACCCTCGCGCAGTTGAAGCACCCCCAGGTGGCCGCTCTGGTCGACGGCCCGGTGCGCGTCGGCGGCCGCACCGCCCTGCTGATGGAGAGCGCCGGGCAACGGACCCTCGCCGAAGAGCTGCGCGGCGGCCGGCTCGCGCTGGACCTGCTGGAGCGGTACGGGCGGGACCTGCTCGACATCGTCAACTACCTCGACGGCCAGGGTGTCTGGCACCGTGACCTGAAGCCGGCCAACCTGGCGGCCCGGCCGAGACCGAAGGACAAGCAGCCACACCTGTGCGTCTTCGACTTCTCGCTCTCCTCCGCTCCCGCGGACCAACTCGGCGCGGGCACCGTCGGCTACCTCGACCCGTTCCTCGGGCCGCCGCGCCGGCTGCGCTACGACGCGGCGGCGGAGCGGTTCGCAGCGGCGGTCGTCCTCTACGAGATGGCGACGGGCATTTTGCCCCGGTGGGGCGACAACGCCAACCCGGCTGCCGTCAGCGATGAGGTGAGCCTCGACCCGGCGGTGTTCGACCCGGCGGTCGCCGACCGGCTGGTGGAGTTTTTCGGCCGCGCGCTCGCCCGGGACGCGGCGGCCCGGTTCGACACGGTCGACGAGATGACCGACGCCTGGCGGGCCATCTTCCAGCAGGTCCCGCAGCCGGCCGTGACTCCGGTCGGCCCGGTGCCGGCGGTGGGGCTGACCCGCGAGTCGCCGTTGGAGGTCACCGAGCTGACCGCCCGGGCGCGCTCGGCGCTGGAGCGACTCGGCATGCACACCGTCGGCGAGCTGCTGGACGCGGAGCCGTCGGCGCTGACCCGGGCCAAGGGGGTGCCGGACGCCACCCGCAAGGAGATCCTCGCCCAGGCGCGAGCGTTGCGCGCCGTGCTGCCCGGCGGCAGCGAAGCGGTCGCTCTCGAGGAGCAGCCGCAGGCCCAGGGCGTGGAAACCCTCTGCGCGACCCTGCTGCCCGCCTCGACCTCCCGCAACCACCGGACCCTCGCCGTGCTGCTCGGGCAGACGCCCACCGACGACGGCACGTTCCTGTGCTGGCCGGCGCAGAGTGAGGCGGCCCGGGCCACCGGCCGGAGCCAGCCGCAGATCTCCAAGCTGCTCGCTGCCCAGGCCAGAAACTGGCTGGGCGAGCCGGCGCTGGAGGCGGTGCGCAACGAGATCGTGGCGCTGCTCGACGCCCGCGGCGCCGTGATGTCCGCCGAGGAACTGGCCCAGGCGCTGATCGCCGCCCGCGGCTCCTACACGCCCGCCCCGAAGCGGCTGCCACAGGCGATCGGGCTGGTCCGCGCCGCCGTCGAGGCCGAGCTGAGCACCGGCGGGGACGCCCGGGTGGCCATCCACCGGTTCCGCACCTCCGGCACCGTCCTGGTCGGCCGGGAACCGGACGATCCGGCGTCCGATGTCACCGCCGCGGACTTCCTCGGGTACGTGGTGGAGCTGGGCGGCCGGGCCGCCGAGCTGGCCGCCGCCGATCCGCTGCCGACCCGGAAACGTGCCGTCGAGGAGCTGCGCCGGCTGCCAGTGCCGGCCGGGATGCCGGCCGTGGCCGACCTGCGGCTGTTGCAGCTCGCGGCGGCGGCCCGCAACGATCGGGTCGACGTCAACGCGCAGGGGCAGCTGTACCCGGTGGGGATGCCGGCGGAGCGGGCGCTGCGGTTGTCGGTGGGCAGCCTGATCGGCCAGCGGCTCAGCGAGGACCAGATCCGCGACCGGGTGCAGAGCCGCTTCCCCCGCGCCGAGCGGCTGCCGAAGCGGCCCACGCTGAACGGCCTGCTCGCAGCGGCCGAGGTACCGCTGACCTGGCATCCGCACGACCGGGTGTACGGGCCGGCGACCACGACGGCGTCGGTGACCGGTACCCGAATGGCCACCACCCACGCACCGCTGCTCGGGCTCACCGCCGCCGACGAGGTGGGGGACAAGCTCGCCTCCGCCATCGATCGGCGGGCCTTCCTCGCGGTGCTGGCGCCGCTGCGCCGGCTCGGGCCGGCCCGGCGGGCGCTGTTGGCCCGGCTGCGGCTGACCGAAGTGGACGTCACGGCGATCCTGCTGGACCGGCTGCGTGCGCTGGGCTTCCCGTGGGAGACGATCATGGCGGCCGACAACGGCTCGGCGCTGGACGCGGACTTCCGCAGCCTGATGGACCTGGTCCGACACCAGGTGGTCCCGGCGGTCAGTGTAGCGATCACCGCCGCTGACGGGCCGGTGCTGATCACCGAGGCGGCGCCGCTGGCCCGGTACGGGCAGCTCGGGCTGTTTCAGGAGTTGGCCGATCCGACCCGACCTCGGCCGGCGGCCCGGCTGCTGCTGGTGCCGGCTCGCCGGCCTGACCCGGCGGTGCTGGACGGGGTGCAGTTGCCGCTGACCTCACCGGCCAGCCAGTCGCTGTGGCTCGCCGACGACTGGATCGAGGCAGCCGGCGTGCCGGGTAGTCGCCGTGCATGATCCGTACCTGTGGTTGGAGGACCTTGAGGGGGCGGACGCTGGGGAGTGGGTGCGGGACCGCAACGCGGAGACAATCGCGGCGCTGACCGGCGATGAGACGTTCGCCGGTCAGCGGGCCGAGATCCGGCAGGTGCTCGACGCCGAGGATCGGATTCCCTATCCGGGCTGGCGCGGGGACGGCTTCTACTACGGCTTCTGGCGGGACGGGGCGCATCCTCGTGGGATCTGGCGGCGGACGACGCTCGACCAGTACCGCCGCCCCGAGCCGGAGTGGGATGTGCTGCTCGACGTCGACGTGTTGGCCGCCGAGGACGGCGAGAACTGGATCTGGAGTGGCGTGACGGTGCTGCGGCCCGGGTACGATCGCTGCCTGATCAGCCTCTCCCGAGGTGGCGCGGACGCGGTCGTGGTGCGCGAGTTCGACCTGGGCCGCCGTGCCTTCATCGCGGACGGCTTCACGCTTCCCGAGGCGAAGAGCAGAGTCTGCTGGATCGACGTCGACACCATCTACGTCGCCACCGACTTCGGGCCTGGCACCCTGACCACCTCCGGATACCCCCGCGTGGTGAAGCGCTGGCGGCGCGGCACCGCGCTGGCCGAGGCCACCGCCGTCCACGAGGCGCGAACGGACGACATCGCCGTGTACGCCTCGCACGACCCGACGCCTGGGTTCGAGCGCGACTTCGTGGGCCGCTTCCTGGACTTCTACCGCAGCGAGAACTACCTGCTGACGGGGGCGGGCGAGCTGACCCGGATCGCGGTGCCGGAGGACGCCCGCTGGGACGTACACCGGGATTGGTTGTTGATCCGGTTGCGGTCGGCGTGGGCGGCTGGAGGGATGACGTATCCGGCTGGCGCCCTGCTGGCGACTCGGATCGACGCGTTCCTGGCCGGCGACCGGGAGATGACGGTGTTGTTCCGGCCGGACGGTCACACGGCTCTGAGCTACCACTACTGGACCCGGAACCATCTGATCCTGGCCACCCTCGCCGACGTGAAGAGCCGGCTGGACGTGCTGACGCCTGGCGGGACTGGCTGGCAGCGGGAACCGCTCGCGGGGGTGCCCGAGTTCGACCACAGCCGGATCGTGGCGACCGACCCGGATCACAGCGACGACTACCTGCTCGCCTCGGAAGGGTTTCTTCAACCGGCGACGTTGCGGTTCGGACAGATCGGCGGGGCGATCGAGATCCTCAAGCGGGAACCGGCCATGTTCGACGCGGAGGGCTTGACCGTTCGTCAGTTCTTCGCCACCTCGACAGACGGCACGCGGGTGCCGTACTTCGTCGTGGGCGACCTGGACGCGCCCAGCACCCCGACGCTGCTCACCGGCTACGGCGGTTATGAGCATCCGATGACCCCGCACTACGGCGGTGTCATCGGGCGGGGGTGGCTGGCCAGGGGCGGCATGTATGCGGTGGCGAACATCCGCGGTGGCGGGGAGTACGGCCCCGAGTGGCACCGGGCCGCGCTGCGGGAGAACCGGCCCAGGGCATTCGAGGACTTCGCGGCGGTGGCGGCCGATCTGGTGACGCGCGGCATCACCACACCGGCACAGCTCGGCATCGAAGGCGGCAGCAACGGCGGGTTGCTGATGGGGGTGATGCTGACCCGCTATCCGTCGCTCTTCGGCGCGGTCGTCGCGCAGGTGCCGGTGCTGGACATGCGGCGGTACCACCGGCTGTTCGCCGGCGCATCGTGGATGGCCGAGTACGGTGACCCGGATCGAGAGGCGGACTGGGCGTACCTGCGCGGCTATTCGCCGTACCACAACATCCGCAGTGGCCAGTCGTACCCGCCGGCCCTGCTCATCACCTCGACCCGCGACGACCGGGTGCATCCCGGGCACGCCCGCAAGATGGCGGCCCGGCTGCGCGAGCACGGCCACGAGGTGGCCTACTACGAGAACGTCGACGGTGGGCACGGCGCAGCGGCGAACAACGAGCAGCGAGCCTTTCTCTGGGCGCTGACGCTGGGGTTCCTCTGGCGGAAGCTCTGCGGGCCGCAACCCGGGACCGCGGTGACCCCACGCCAGCAATCCCACACCAGAGAGCCGATCACCGAGGGACGCTGACCGTCCACGTGTCCAGGATGGCCATTCGGAGGGCACCAGCATAGTCACGCACTGTGGTAAGAAATTAGGAATGCCGCTGAGCAAGATCGTGCTGGAGAACTACCGCTGCTTCCGGGATCGGCAGGAGGTGGAGCTGGCCCCGGTGACGGTGGTCCTCGGTAAGAACAACTCCGGCAAAAGCGTGCTGACCCGCGCGCCGCTGGTGATCGCAACGGGCTTCGACACCACCAGCACCGCCCCACTCGACCTGGACCGGCTGGTGCCACAGCCGGTGGACGGCTTCCCCGACCTCATCTTCGAGCAGAGCCCGCACGGAAAGTTTTCGCTCGGGTTCACGGTGGACGGGCCGAGCCCTTTCGAGATGGCGGCCACGATCCGCTATGTCGACGAGGATCGCCGAGCCTACGTGTCCAGCCTGCACCTCGCCAGTCAGGGTGACACTATCGATTTCGAGCTGCTGCCGACGATCGAGACGACCGAGCACGGCGTCCTCTATGAGATCAGTTCGAAAGTCCACCCCCGCACGGTCACTCGACCGGTGGTCTTCAACGGCTTGTTGCCACGGGTGGCGGATGTCGCCGAGCTCTGGCCGTTCGACGGTCCGGTGACTTCGCTGGGGCCGATCCGCTTCCTCAGCGCCTACCGCGACCGGCCGGAGCGCCAGCACCGACTGCCACTGGGCACACCCCGTGCCGTCGGCGAGCGGGGGCAGGGCACCTCCGGCATCCTCGCCCACGACCAGGCGCGCGGGGACGGCGAGCTGCTGGGCCGGGTCAACGAGCGGCTTGCGGTGATCGTGCCGGGTTGGCGCATCGAGGAGATCGAGGCGGGTCCGCTCTGGTCGACGGTGCTGACCAGGAAGGGCAGCGGAGTCCGGGTCAACCTGGCCGACGCCGGCACCGGCCTGTCGCAGGTCCTGCCGATCCTGGTGCAGTGTGCGCTGGACGAGCGGCGTGGGGTCGACTCATCGCCGGCACTGCAGATCATCGAGGAACCGGAGATGCACCTGCACCCCGGCGCGCATGCCGAGCTCGCCGACCTCTATCTGAGTACGGCGCAGGCCACCGACACCCGGTTCCTGATCGAAACCCACAGTGAGACGCTGCTGCTGCGGTTGCGGCGACGGATCGCCGAGCAGCAATTCCCCGCGGAGATGCTCGCCGTTTACGTGGTGGAGCAGGCCGACGGCGTGTCGGTGATTCGCCGGGTCGGGGTCAACGAGCTGGGTGATCTGGGCGATGAGTGGCCGGAGGGCTACTTCTCGCAGGACTACCACGAGGTGCGGGCCCTCGCTTCCGCCCAGCTCAACCGGAGTGGCTATGCATCTTGACATCAAGGCGGACGTGTTCCACTCGGGTGACCAGCTCACCGTGGCCAAGCTGCTCGATCTGGCCATGTCGGGGCGGCACCGGTGGCGCCCCGATCGTGCCGTCGCGGAGAGCGCGGCGCGCTTCGCGGAGACGCTGCCGTTCAAGGCGGTGAAGACCTTTGTGGAGCACGCTCTGGTCGAGGCGTTCAAGCCGACGACGGCGGAGGACACCAGCGCGGTGGTCACCGCTGCCCGACTCAAGGACCTGGTGGAAGACCTCAGCCGCCCGGCCGTGCTGGTCGTCGAGGACGAGATCACCGAGGAGTCCTTCCTGCTGGCCGTCGCCGAGGCGTTTGGCGAGCACGCCATCGTGCAGGCCCTCGGCGCGCACTGGCTGCGGCTCAGCCACGCCGGCGGCAAGGACCGGATGGTGCAGTTCGTCGAGCGGCGGCGCCGCGAATTCTCCGTCCTGATCAGAGTGGCGGCCCTGATGGACAGCGACCGCGGGAGCGCCGGCCAGCGCACCAAGAACGACACCTACGCCCTGCAGATCCGCGCCCTGGACGGGGTCAGCGAGGTGCACGTGTGGCACTGCCGTGAGCTGGAAAACTACGTGCCGTGCCGGGTGTGGGAGGAAGCCTTCGTCGGCCGGGAGGCCGGCGAGCGGGACGCCAAGCTGGCGAGCCTTCGGCGCATGGCACACGAGACCCGGCACTACGTCGACGTGAAGAAGCACTTCGGCGGGTCGATGCCCAAGCCGCTGATCCCGCCGGACCTGCGGCTCACCGAGGAAGACTTCGACGAGCTCGGCCCGGTCGCCGTGGCGGACCTGCGGGAGCTGCTAGCCATGATTCGTCGGATCCTGTAGGACACTGACTTCCATGCGCACCGACCAGGCCGAGATCCGGCCCGACCCGACCATCGCGCTCGTCGCCGACCTGTTGGCGGACATCGGGCGGGGCACGATCCGGGTGCCGGCGTTTCAGCGCCCCTTCGTCTGGCGGCCGGCGCAGATGCTCGAGCTCTTCGACAGCATCGAACGCGGCTACCCGATCGGCAGCCTGCTGCTCTGGCAGACCGAGCTGCCGATCCCTTCGCTGGAGCGGATCGGTGGACTGCCGATCCCGTCGCCGCCCGCAGGGCAGCAAATCTCCTACCTGCTCGACGGCCACCAGCGAGTCTCCACTCTCTTCGGCGTGCTGAACCGGTCGCCGCGCCGTGGCCCGGCTGAGGACGACGGGGACTGGATCTGGCAGGTCTACCGGGACCTGCGCGCTGACCGGCACGGCTCGGAGCGCTACCGACACCATCGCTCGGGTCGCTGGTTGCCTCACCTGTTGCCGTTGGCGGCGGTGATGCGCACCCGGGACTTCCTCGGGCACTTCCGCGAGGTCGAGCTTGCCACCCGGGACATCGACCAGCTTGACTCGCTCACCCGCGAGGCCGAGGCGGTCGTGCAGCGGATCAAAAGCTACAAACTCACCGTCGTACGCCTCCAGGGTGCAAGCCTTGACCAGGCGGTCAACGTCTACGCCCGCCTCAACCGCACCGGCACCCGGATGGACCCGGACCAGATGGTCTCGGCGTTGACCTACCGGGAGGAGCAGCCGTCGCTGGCGAGCCGGATCGACGACATTGTCACCTCGATCGCCGAGTCCGGCTTCGGCGAGTTGCCTCGGCTCGCTGTCTTTCGCTCGTTGCTGGCGATCGCCGGCGAGTCGGACATCATGTCGCCGCGCTGGAGTCTGGTCGCCGACTATGTGCAGAACCGGTTGCACGACGACCTGCCACGCACCGCCCGAGCGGTGCGACTGGCAGCGGAGTTCCTGCGTAACGGAATCGGGATGCCGCACTTCCGGTTCCTGCCGTATTCACACCAGTTGGTCCTGCTGGCGATGTTCTTCCACACCTGCCGGGAGCCGAGCGGCCGGCAGTATGACGGGCTGCGGCGGTGGTTCTGGGTGACCTCCTGGTCGAGCGCGTTCGCCGGGGCGACCTCAACCATGCTGCGCCGCGCGCTGGCCGAGATGCGGCGTTTCGCCACCGGCGAGGCCGACCTATCGCTGGACGTAGCCGATTTGCGGCCGATGCCGGATTCGTTCAACCTCAACAGCGCGCGGACGAAGGCGTACGTGATCTGGGAGGCGTTGGAGTTTCCCCGGCGCTTCGACATGCTCGGCCAGCCTTTCGAGGTGGCGAACGTGCTCGCGACGGCGGACAACCAGATCTTCCGGCACGTGGTGCCGCGAGACACTCGCCCAGCCAACCGCTTGATCTTCCCCACCACGCCGAACACCAGCGTCCTCATGGCGCTCAAGGGGCTCGACATGCCCGTCGGGCCGGGTCTCTTTGACGGCAACCCGGAGCTCCGTCGGCTGGTGGGCCAATCGAAGACCGAGCAGATCCTGGAGAGCCATGGCATCCCGCTCAAGGCGTGGCGGCGGCTCTGCGACGGGGGCAACGGTGGGCAGATTTTCGTCGAGGATCGCACCGAGCTGCTGGAGCAACGGCTCCGCGCCTTCGCCGATCATCTGGACGTGCATGTGGGTGGTCAGGTGGCTGGTGCCGCCGATGACGATTCGGAGTAGTGGCAGCCGGGGCGACAGACCTTAGGATCTAGCGGTGATCGAGCTGAAGGCGTTGCAAGCGCAGGTCAAGACCCTGGTGGAGGATCTGCGTCGGCAGGTCGCGGAGGCGCCGGGCCTGCGGGCGGAGCTGCGCCAGGAGTACGCGGCGGCACAGGCCGCCCAGCGGGTCGGCGGCAGCTTCGAAACCTGGCTCGATGATGTGCTCGACCAGGCGGCGGTGGCCTGGGTGCTCGGCTGCGTGTTCGTCCGGTTTTGCGAGGACAACGGGCTGGTCGAGAAGCTCTGGATCGGCGGCGCTGACCCGGCCGCGCCGGCCGAGCGGGCCGTGCAGCACCGGCAGGCGTACCTGATCGCCAACCCGCGGCACAACGACCGGCACTGGCTGCGAGAGGCGTTCAGCTACCTGGCCGAGCTGAAGGCCACCGGCAAGATCTTCGACCAGCACAACCCGCTCTGGCGCTTCGACATCTCCGGCCCGGCAGCCGAGGAGTTGAGCGACTTCTTCCGGCGCGGCGCGGGCCAGGAGTCACTGCGCCGCGACGACCTGAACACTCGCTTCCTGGGCGACCTCTACCAGGACATGTCGACGCACGCGAAGAAGACGTACGCGCTGTTGCAGACCCCGGAGTTCGTGGAGGAGTTCATCCTCGACCGCACGTTCGAGCCGGCGGTCAAGGAGTTCGGCCTCGCCGCGACTAGCGTCATCGACCCGACTTGCGGCTCCGGTCACTTCCTGCTCGGCGCGTTCCACCGGCTGGTGGCTAAGTGGCGGGACCGGGAGCCGGCCACTGACCTGAAGGTGCTCGCCGAGAGGGCGCTCGGCCAGGTGACCGGGGTCGACATCAACGGATTCGCGGTGGCCATCGCGCGCTTCCGGCTGCTGATCGCCGCCATGAAGGTCTGTGGGCTGACCAAGCTGGAACGCACACCTGCCTTCCCGGTTCGAGTGGCAACCGGCGACTCGCTGCTGCCGTGGGGCCCGTTGTACTCCCGAGCTCAGGGTGACCTACTCAAGGTGTTGGAGAGCCAGGCGCAGGAGAACGACGAGGCTGAGGCTCCGAAGAAGAAAATCTTCGCGTATGAGAGCGAAGACGCCGACCTGCTCAAGGACTACCTCGCCGAGAATCAGTACACAGTGGTGGTCGGCAACCCGCCCTACATCACCGTCGCCGACTCGGCCCGCAACCAGCTCTACCGCAGCATTTACCCGACCGTCTGCCACCGGCAATACGCGCTTACCGTGCCGTTTGCGAAGCGCTTCTTCGACCTGGCTAAGTGGTCCGACGAGCACGGCGAGGGCGCCGGTCACGTCGGCCAGATCACTGGCAACGCCTTCATGAAGCGCGAGTTTGGTAAGAAGCTCATCGAGAGCTATTTCGCGCACGACGTCGAGTTGACCGAAGTCATCGACACCTCGGGCGCATACATCCCTGGCCACGGAACACCGACAGTGATCCTGGTCGGCCGCGCCAACAAACGCCGCCGTTCACCTGCTGTTCGTGCTGTACTTGGTGTCCGCGGCGAACCGTCCGCCCCGGATGACCCCGGTGAGGGGCTTGTGTGGCGGGCGATCGTTGCGCAGATTGAACGGCCAGGCTCTGAGTCTTTATGGGCGAGCGCAACGGATATGCCTCGTGGTCAATTTGCGGCTCATCCATGGAGCCTTTCTGGTGGTGGCGCTGTCGGGTTGATGACGATGGTCAATAACGCGTCGACGAGTGGTTTGCGTGAAATCGCGGACGCGATCGGCTTCTACGTAATTACAGGCGAAGATGACGCCTATCTGCTGAACGGTGAGACGACGGCTGTCCGACGGGGAGGGGTGCCCGTTAGGTCAATGGTCGAGGGAGATGAAGTTCGAGACTTCATTATTTCGCCGGAGACTGTGGCTGCGTGGCCTTATGGCGATGATCTGCAGCCCATTGACCTGGAATCCTCGAGCCTCAATCATTTCATGTGGCCCAACCGGAAACTACTTCTTACACGCAAGCGATTCGGAGTGGCTGTCGAGACCATCTCAGGATTCGCTTGGCATGAATATCGCGAGTTCTATCGCCGGCGGGTCGCTACCCCCTTGTCGATCGTCTTTTCTGACATTTCTACCCACAACCATTTTGTGCTTGATCGAGGCGAAAAGCTTTTCAATCGTCACGCGCCGGTGATCAAGTTGCCGGAGGGGGCCACGGAGGACGAGCACCTGCGGCTGCTCGGAGTGCTGAACAGCTCGACCGCCTGCTTTTGGCTGAAGCAGGTGAGCCACGACAAGGGCATCCGAGGTGAGGGCGGCGGTTTCACCAGCGACGACTGGGAACGGTTTTTTGAGTTCACCAGTACTAAACTTCAGGAGTTTCCGCTACCCGCAACGTACCCGTTCGGGCGGGCTCGGGAGATTGATCAGCTGGCGCAGCGGCTCTTCGGCTTGGCCCCGGCGGCGGTGGCCGCGTCGGGGGTGCCGAGCCGGCAGCGGCTCGTGGAGGCTGAGGCGGAGTACCACTCGGTGCGGGCGCGAATGATCGCCTTGCAGGAGGAGTTGGACTGGGAGGTCTACCGGCTCTACGGGCTGATCGACGAGGATCTGACCTGCGCCGATCCGCCGGAGCTGGCGTTGGGGGAGCGGGCCTTCGAAATCGTGTTGCACACCAGCGGGGCGCAGACCGAGTGGTTCAACCGGCATAGATCCAAGCCGATTGACCGGCCGCAGTCGCACTGGCCGGCGGAGTACCGGTCCCTTGTCGAGCGGCGGATCGCCACCATCGAGTCCAACCGGCACATCGGGCTGATCGAGCGGCCGGAGTGCAAACGGCGCTGGTCCACCGACGGGTGGGAGAAGATGCAGTCGGCCGCGCTGCGGGACTGGCTGCTCGACCGGTTGGAGTCGTCGGCGCTGTGGGCTGGGCAGCCGAAGCCCTTGTCGGTGGCGCAGCTCGCCGACCGAATTAGTGGCGATCAGGACTTCCGGGCGGTGCTGGACCTGTGGGTCGGGCACGACAGCTACGACCTGACCCGCACGCTGGGGCAGTTGCTCGCAGACGAGCATGTGCCGTACCTGCCGGCGCAGCGGTACAAGCCGGCCGGGCTGCGCAAGCGCGCTCAGTGGGAGCGGACCTGGGCGTTGCAGCGTCGGGAGGACGCGGGGGAGACGGTCACCATCGAGGTGCCGCCGAAGTACACGTCGGCGGACTTTGCCCGGCCGTCGTACTGGAAGGCGCGCGGCAAGCTCGATGTGCCGAAGGAGCGGTTTATCTCGTACCCGCAGGCGGGGCGGGACAACGACGGCAGCGAACTGCTCGGTTGGGCTGGGTGGGATCACCTGGAGCAGGCGCAGGCGCTAGCCACCGTCTACCTTGACCGGAAGACGCAGGAGGCGTGGCCGGCACACCGGCTGCTGCCGCTGCTCGCCGGGCTGGTCGAGATCGAGCCGTGGCTGCACCAGTGGCACTCGGGTGAGCAGGCCGGGTTCCCCGGGTCGCCCGCTGAGTTCTTCACCGACTTCATCAACGCTGAGCTGTCCCAGCTCAGCTCGGACCGCTCGGCGCTGACCCTCCTTCGCGGCGTGCCGGAGCTGCCCTAACCAACCGCAGAAGCAGGTTGAGCGGGCGGCAAGCCGGTACGGGCGTTCAGACGAGCGAGACGGACAGCATGCAACCGTCTGCCGACGTGACAACGGTGAGAGGCTCGTCCCGGCGACCTCGGGGACTGCCCGGCACCGGGATGTAGATCCCCGTCTCGTACTGTGCGCGGTAGTGCTCTCGACGGGGAGATGTCGCCTGACGGCTCAACAGGTCAAGGAACTCCTCGGCGACGCCCGTCCTGAGGTTCAGGCTCCGGGGGCCAACCGGAATTCGCGTGGTCTCACAGCGGAAAGCGCCGCGAGCGGTGTCGATCACCTCCAGTTGGCTGACCGCCTCCATGATCTCTCCAGGGCTCTCTCGGATGCCGGCAAGGGTGGACGGAATCCCGGCGAATGCGAGCAACCGCGCCTGGTCGAGGTCCTCCACCTCCACGGTCAGCCGTTCATGACTGACCTCGGTGTTGAAGTAGTCGTCGGCTTCGTCAATGTCGGCAAGTGTCTCGGGCGACGATCCCTCGTCTTCGGCCAGGCTCTCGAGGGCAACACGACGTGTCCGCGTGTCTGGGTCCGGGACCTCTACTGCAAATGCCTCAAGCGCGTCTCCTCGCAAGCACGCGCCGATGACGATGCGGCGCATGGTCGCCCCAGGAACGTTGACCGGCACGAGCACCTGCTGAACGCCGCGTGCGAGTTGTCGTACGGTCGTTTGCCTGCTGGAGCTGTTCCCCTTCACCTCGACCACGACCACGTCCGATACGCGGCCCGCATGGGTGTCGTACCAGAAGTAGTCGGGCTTGTGTGCCTTCAGGTTCCGCATCGCCTCGGCAAGTACGGGATCGAAGGTCACGGCGTCCGCGTCGACGACCTTTGCCGGGCGTCTGAGAATGAACTGTTCGACCAGATCCGTCGCTACGGCGATGCCGAAGTGCTCCGAGAGAAGCGTCCGCTGGTGGAACCTCACCTGCTCGGTCAGTTCGGACAGGTAGATTTCTGGCCGGTATTCGTGAAATGCCCAGAGGTAGCGAATGATGGCCCACCGGCTCGCGGTGCGGAGGGCAACAAGCCCCGGAAGCCCTGCAGCACCCGGCGAGTGAAGGCCGGGAAGGGCGCTGGTGGTCCTGCCGAGCCCGAACAACAGATCGAAGGGCCTAACGTTGGAGCGGACGGGCATGCCTGCCAGCTCAGGGACTGGGCGCACGTCGACGTCCAGCCAGGTCTTCTCATAAAGCGCGCGACGTACGGCCGTCGCCAATTCCTTGTCCGACCTCACGGCGTAGTCGCCCGGGTCGGTGAGTGCCGCTAACAGGCTGGCAGGAGAGGTCGTCATTGAGGTGACCTGTCTGGACAAGGGGATAGATCTGTCGTCAGCGAACCCTGGAGCTGTCCGCGCCGGCTTTTGATGCCCCATCGCGTGCACTCGTCGCGCTGCATCTCCCAGAATCGGGTGCAGGCGACCTGCGCCTCAGGTGTAACCCGCTCGCCGTGCGGATCGGCCTTGCCGTTGACACGGAAGTAGCCGGCACCGGGGAACCCTGCGCGCGGCCCGGCGACGTGGACCACGAGGGCATCCAAGGGCGGCAGCTGCCGTTCCTGGCAGCGGTGATGAAAGGCCGCCATGAACTGGGTGACTCGGTGTGACTCGCCGCTCTCGTGCAGATTCTGAGGATTCGGAAGGCCGGCTGCCTGGAAAACCCGTGCGTAGGAGATTGTCTGTCCACGGTCCTCCGCGCCGTTGCTGATTACGAAGTCGATCGCCGCATCGACATGGTCCATGGTGAACTCGTGTGAGGGGCTCATGAGCGGAACATACTGGTGTCCGACTCGTCTCAGCAGGGCCACAGGGCCAGATCTGTAGGCCGCGTGGGACGAATGATGAGGTCAGGTACGCGGCCAGCAGCGGCGGCACGCCCCTTTGCCCCGGACGCGAGCGGTGGCGGCCCTAACGTGCTCGACCTTGTTGATGGTGCGACCCTTCTTCTCCGCTTGGCGCACACCCTGCCGGTAACCGGGACAGTCGGTGTTCTTGTGGAAGGTCCTCCCCCCGATCGTGACCACGCCGGGAGTCCCACCCGGCGGCCAAGGATTCTCTAGCTGTACCTGCACAGCTTGGGCATCCTTACCCTGTTCTCCACGCCGTCCGCCGTTGCGTCGATCGCTGAGCCCCATGGGTCGATTGTTGCGACCGACGTGGACGCCGTCGAGCCCTTACCGGAGGCTGCACGGTCAGCCGTCAGTGGCGCACGAGGTCGGCCTTCGTGGCTCGAACAAAGGTGGCCCAGGCCACCGGGGTGAATGTCAGCATCGGGCCGGACGGGTCCTTGCTGTCCCGCAGCCCCACGATGCCGGGGAGGTTGTCGGCGACCTCGACACAGTCGCCGCCGTTGTTGCTGCGAGTCGACTTGCGCCAGACGGCACCGGTCAGGTCAGGCACGGGAGTACTCCTCTGCGACTTGCTGGATCAGGTTCTTCGATCGGGACTCGTTGAGGGCTCGGCCCGCCATATCGGCCCAGATGGCATCGTAGGCAGCGATCTCGTGCGGCTTGTCGAGGTAGATCGCCCCGGTCGCCGCCTCCAGGTACGCCACCGGCGGCTCCACCTCCTTGCCGCTGCTATCCCGGGGGAACTCCATGATCGAGAAGGCTCCGGCCATCGCCCCGGCATGCAGCCCGGCAGAAAAAGCCAGCACCTGCACGGTTACGTTGGGTAGTTCGGCGGCCTTCAGGATCTGATGTAGCTGTTCCGCCATGATCGTGGCGTTGCCGACTGGACGGCGCAACACCGCCTCGTTGATTATCACGCTGAGTTGCGGAGCCGAGAATCGGGTGAGAAGCGCCTGCCGCTCGATCCGGAGCTGGACGGCACGCTGCCGCTCGTCGTTGTCTTCGGCGTCGATCGAGCCGCCAGGCATGTCGAAGACCTGCTCAGCGTAGGCGCGGGTCTGAAACAGGCCGGGGACTAGTTCAGGCTGGTACTTGCGGATATTGGAGGCGGCTGCTTCGAGCCCAATGTAGAGCTGGAACCAGCGCGGCAGGCCGGAGCCGACGTAGTCGTGCCACCAGTTCTTGTTATCCCGGGTGGCTGCCGCCATCGCGAGGACCAGCTCGACGTCTTCATCCGAAGCGCCGTAGAGCTGGAGCATCTCCTTGACGTCCGCCGCGCGGAAGCGGACGTTCTCAGCGCCGCTTTCGATTCGGTAGAGGGTCGCTCGCGCTCGGTCCAGTTCCTCGGCCGCCTTCTCCATCGTCAGACCGGCGGCCTTACGAAGTGCTTCGAGCTTCCTGCCGAGCTGCCGCCGAAGCATGGTCGATCCCGTTACGGCCTGTGACACCCCTGCCTCCGATGGTCAGGTCGCGGTTGACACGCGTCTGTCCAATTTAACGCCTCCGATGTATCAGAAACAATAGACACGTCACGCTGCGTTCTTCTAGCAATATCTGATGCCCCTAAGACAGCGATTGTTAGACGTTGCATATAGCCCGATGCGGTGCTTGACTGCTCATGCGGCCACTTTGGAGTTCCTGCTGCTCAGCGGCTATGTGTGCCCTGCTGTCGTACCGCTGATTGAAGGCTGCGGGGGCAGGTGCCGGGGTGGGTCCGCCGGTGCGGGGCGGGCCGGTGGGCCCACCCCCTCCCACAGGTCAATCTCGACGGTGAGAGGCAGGTCCTGTCATGCGCGTCTTCTTCCGGCGTGCCCGGCGTCGCCAGCGGTCGGTCAGCGGTCCGACCTGCTACCGCTCGGCGGCCTACCATCCGCTGCGGCCGTGGCAGGTGCGCGAGCGGGGTTTCCGGCCGACCCCGCTGGGCCGGCGTGGGCTCGACCCGCAGGAGGTGCGGGAGTTCCTCGACCGGGTCGCCGGTGACCTGGCCGTCGTCTACGACGCGCTCGCGCAGAGTCGCCAGGAGACCGACCGGGTCAAGGACGCGCTGCGCCGATGGCAGTCCGAGCAGGCCCGCGCCCGCAACGAGCGGGGGTACGACCGGTGACCGAGCGCTGGGTCATCCACCTGCCCGTGGTCGCCAACGACCTGCTCTCCGCTCAGCGGCTCGCCCGGGTGGTGGCGCACTGGACGCACGTCCTGCCGCAGACCGACCCGGGCGGCACCACCGTGTCGGCCGAGGACGAGCAGAACGTACGCCACTGGGTCTTCTGCGATCGGCTCCTGCCCGGCGGCCGGCGCTGCCTGCTCCGGCCCGACCACGACGGCGGGTGTTCCCGGCGGTTCCGGCAGCGGTGAGCGCGGCGGTGGCGCTCCCGTGATACCTGCGGTCACGGGACCGGCGGGCTGGGACCTGCGGCGATGACACCTTAGGATCGGCGGGTTGCCGGTGACTCCGGCCTCACGGGGCGCAAGTGCGAGGAGCGGTGATGACCCTGCTACGGGACGTGATCGACATTCCGGCCTCGGTCGGGGACGGTGACTTCGTCGTCCGCGCCGCCGAGGGCGCCGACCTGCATCGGTACGTGCTCACCGACCAGCTCCGGGACAACTTCGCGGAGGCGCTGCGCCGGATCGGGCACGCCGTCACCACCGGCCGCTCCCAGGCGATGTTCCTGCACGGCTCGTTCGGCTCCGGCAAGTCGCACTTCATGGCGGTGCTGCGGGAGGTCCTCCAGCACAACCCGGCGGCCCGGGAGGTGCGCGGCCTGGCCGAGCCGGTCCTCGCCGCCGACCCGTGGCTGCGCGACCGGAAGCTGCTCACCCTCACCTTCCACATGCTCGACGCGCGCTCCGTCGAGCAAGCGGTCCTGGAGGGCTACCTCAACCAAATCACCAGGCTGCACCCGGAGGCGCCCGTCCCCGCCGTACACCGGTCAGACGCGCTGCTCGACGACGCCGCGCGGCTGCGCGAGCGGATGGGCGACGAGGCCTTCTTCGCCGCGCTGCGCGACGGCGGCGGTGCCCCCGCGGCGCCCGGCGAGGGCCTCGCCGCACGCGTCGCCCGGGCCGCCGGCTGGACCTCCGACATGTACGCCGCCGCTGCGGCGGCACCCCCCGGCACCGAACAGCGGGACCGGCTGGTCAGCGGCCTGACCAGCACATTCTTCACGGGCGCGGTCCGCAGCGGGGAATACCTCGACCTGGACACCGGCCTCGCCGTGATCACCCGGCACGCCAAGACCCTCGGGTACGACGCGCTGGTGCTCTTCCTCGACGAGCTGATCCTCTGGCTCTCCACGAAGATCAGCGACCACACCTTCGTCAACACCGAGGGCGCCAAGCTCAACAAGCTCGTCGAGTCGGCCGACGCCACCCGGCCGCTGCCGCTGATCTCGTTCGTGGCCAGGCAGCGCAACCTGGAGGACTTCCTCGGCCCGCAGGTCGGCGGCACCGAGCGCGAGGCGCTGGCGCACGTGATGCGCAGCGTCCAGGGCCGGTTCGGCGAGATCGCCCTCGCCGACACCAACCTGCCCGAGATCACCGAGAAGCGGCTGCTCAAGCCGCTCACCGACGAGGCTCGGGCGGTGATCGACAACGCTTTTGCCGCCGTCCGGGGTAACCGGGAGGTCTGGGACGCCCTGCTGCTCGGCGCCCAGTACGGCGACGCCGGCATCGGCTCCGACGCCGCCGCCTTCCGTAAGCTCTACCCGTTCTCGCCCGCGCTGGTCGCCACCCTGGTCGCGCTCTCGCAGGCGTTGCAGCGCGAGCGCACCGCGCTGAAGGTGATGACCGAGCTGCTCGTCGACCGCCGGGACACCCTCAAGGTCAACGACCTGATCGGGGTCGCTGCACTCTTCGACCCGCTGGTGCTGCATGGCGAGCTGCCCGACCGGCCCAAGCTCAAGCAGCTCTTCCAGGCCGCCCGCACTCTCTATACCCAGAAGCTGCGGCCGATCCTGCTCAACCTCAACGGCATCAGCGAGGAGCAGGCCGCCGGGCACCAGCAGTTCCAGCTCGACGACAAGCTGGTCAAGACGGTGCTGCTCGGCGCGCTGGTCCCCGAAGTGCCGGCCCTGCACAACCTCACCGCCGCCAAGCTGCACGCGCTGAACTTCGGCTCGATCACCTCGCCGATCCCCGGCTACGAGCGGCAGATCGTGCTCAACCGGCTAAACCGTGTCGCCGACGGCGCCGGTGAGCTGCACCTGACCAAGACCCCCGACCCGGTGGTCAGCCTCAAGCTGCATACCGTTGACTACGACAAGCTGCTCGACCTGGTGCCCGAGCGCGAGGCCACCACCACCGGCGTCCGGCAGCAGCTCATCCGGGAGTTGGTCACCGCCGAGATGGGCATCGCCGGCAGCGAGGGGCAGCTCGGCGAGCTGCTGCACGCCCGGGCCTGGCGCGGTCGGTCCCACACCATCCAGGTGAAGTTCGGCAACGTCCGCGACCCCGACACCATGCCGGCCTCCGCCCTGATCACCACCGGCGAGGCGTGGCGCGTCATCATCGACTACCCGTTCGACCCCGAGAGCTACGAACGCAGCGCCGACCGCGCCCGGATCGAGAGCCTAGAACGCGGCTCGCGGACCGTCTTCTGGCTGCCCTTCTACCTCACCGACGAGCTGCTGGGGAAGGTCGGTCAGCTCCTGAAGATCAACTATCTACTCGGCAACGGCACCGGCGACCGGCTCAACTCGTTGGCCGCCGACTGGCCCCTCGTTGACCGGCAACAGGGCCGGGTCTACCTCCAGCAGCGCCAGACCCAGCTGCGCGGCACGCTGATCAGCGCCATGATGCAGGCGTACGGGTCGGCCACATCGCGCGGCTCGGACGTGCAGGACGACACCATCGGGGTGTTCCACACCCTCGCCGAGGGCCTGCACGTCGGCGACCCCCGGGGCGGCACCCTCGCCGAGGCGTTCACCAACCTGACCGGGGAACTCCTGGCCTGGTCCTACCCGGGCCGGCCTGCCATGCCGGACGACGAGAAGCCCGTCACCCGCGGCGAGATGACCAAGATCCTCGAGTACGCCCGGCTGGCCGCCGCCGACCCCGCCCGCGGTGTCAGCGTGCCCAACCCGGTCGACCAGCGCATCCTCCGCCGCGTCTGCAACAACCTGCGCCTCGGCGAGCTGATCGAAGGCCGCTATGTGCTCAACATGAGCACCTGCCGGTGGAGTCAACACCTGCTCCAGGCCGCCGCCAACGAGGGCTACACCGACCATTTCCCGGTGCACGTGCTGCGCCGGCTCATCGACGAGCCCGCCGCGTTCGGCTTCGACCGCGAGCTGCAAAATCTGATCATCGTCGTCTTCGGGCTGGAACAGCAGCTCGCCTGGTACCAGCACGGCGGCAAGGTCGACGTGACCAACTTGGCTGCCGTGCGTGACGACCTGGAGCTGCGGCACCCGCCGATGCCCGACGAGAAGGCCTGGGCAGATGCTGTGCGTCGGGGCTCGGCGATCTTCGGCGGGGCCCTGCCCGTCTGGCGTACGCCGGCCAACCTCGGCGAACTCGCCGGCACGCTGCGCGAGGCAGCGCGCGCCCGGAAGAAGGGGGCAGGCGATCTCGTCGACGCACTGACCGCGCACGCCGACGTGCTTGGCCTGGACATTTCGGCCCCGACCGGTCGGCTCGCCACTGCGCGGCGGGCAGCCCGGTTCGTGACCGAACTGACCGCCGAGCGCGACGACGTGGTGCTGGTCGAGACGGTGGCCCGTGCCGATCTCGGCGAGGTCGACGACCAGGCCGTCGGCGAGGTGCTCAGCCAGGCGGGCAGGATCAGCGCCGAGTTGGCCCAGGCGCACCAGTGGCCCCTGCTCCAGGCGATAGCCGCCCGGGCCGCCCACGACGCGCGGGCAGAGGCGATCATTGGGCAGCTCCGGGACGTCGCCCGGCACGATCAGCACGGACAGGACCTGGTCGGCGCCCTCCAAACGGCGGCGGCGGCGTCGGCTGCACTGCTCGCCGCCGAGCAGCCGACGAAGCCCGTCCCGGTCGACCCGCTCGTGACGCCTCCGGTCGTCACGCCGCCTGGGGGGCACACGCCCCTGGCGAATCCTCCGGTCATCCCTCCGGCCAGGCCGCCGGGCGACTCCGATCCCGCTCTCGTGCCGGTCGGTGACGGCAAGGGTCCCGGGCCAGGTGGTGACGGGTCGGGCCCGCCTCGGGGTAGCGACGGCTCGGAGTCGGGGGGCGGCGGGGCGGTCGCTGTCGTTTCGCAGCGCCGTGAGGTCGCCGACGCGGCCAGCTGGGAGAAGGTCGCCGCCGAGATCGAGGCCGAGGTCACCGCCGGACGGCGGGTCACCGTCACCTGGGAGATCCGGTGACTGCCCGGGTCGCCAGGCCCGGGGCCAAGACCACGCCGAATCGGGCGGGATCGTGAGCGCGCCGGTCAGCGCGGCTCAGCCGGACGCCGTCCGCCGAAAGGTCGAGGCGTGGCTGGCCGAGGACGACTCGGCCTACGCCATCGCGCTTGCGGCCCGCCCGGAGCCACTGGCCGAGCCGGTGCTCACCGTCGGCGGCACCAGTGTCCGGGTCGTCCCCTGCCCCACCCCGCTGGCCGCCCGCGCGGCCCTGCACGACCGGGCCGACGGCGAGCGGCTGGTGCTGCTGACCGAGCTGACCGACAGCGAGCTGGGCGACGGGCTCCTTGCCCACCTCAGCAGGCAGACCGTGCGCAAGATCGACCCGTGGGATCTGGTCCGTCAGATGTTCGGCGGGGTCAAGGATCTCGATCCCACCCTGGTCCGGGTCGGACGCTGGGTGGCCAACGCGCTCAGCGACCACGCCCCGTCGGACGGCTGGCCCGCCCCGCCCGGTGCGATCCTCACCCGCGACCACGCGCTGCGCAGCCTCACCTCCGAACTGCTCGACCTGCCACCCGCCGAACTCGACGACAGCGGCCTGGTGCAGTGGAGCACCGACGCCAGCCGGCAACTGCGCTTCACCACCGTGCCCGACGTCGTCGCCGAGGGCGTCACGGCGTACTTGACTGGGACCGCCGGTCGCGCCGCCGTCCCGATAATGGCGGCCGTACGGGCCGGGCACGGGGTGGACGTAATCCCGTTGGGGCTGCTGGCCGGGCTCCTCTGGCCCGCAGGCAGCGAGCGGGCCGCCGAGGTGGAGGCCGCCGTCGGCCGGACCCGGCTGGAACCCCGCTTCGGCGGGTCCCGGCTCACCCCACAGCAGGCCGAGGCGCTGCACCAGGCCGCCGAGGCGTGGGTCTACCGGACGGTCGACTCCGGTGACGACGGCCGGGCCGAGGCGATGCGGATGCTGCGCCGGGCCGAGGCCATCGCCGCCGAGATCGGCATCACTGGGCTGCTCGGTGCATCGACGGTCCTGCCCAGCGGATTCGTCCAGCGGCTACGGGCCTTCGCCGACGCCGTACGACTCGCGGTGCCGGCCGGCGGGTCGGCGCTGCCGGCCGCGGTGACCCGGGCGCAGTCGGCACTCGCCACCGTGGAGGCGCATCGGGCCGCCGAGCCGCGCCGGGTGGAAACCGCCCGAATGGCCGTACGGCTGCTGCGCTGGCTCCACACCACCGACGGCCCACCGCCCGCCACCCTGCTCGACGCGCTGCACCGGCAGGTCCGTCAGGACGGGTGGGTCGACCGGGCCCGGCTCGACGTCTTCGCTGGCGATCCCGACCAGAAGGTCGCCGATGCGTACCGGCTGCTGCATTGCGCCGTGGACGCCCGCCGTGCCCGGCACGACCAACAGTTCGCCACGCTGCTCGCCGCCGCAACCAGCGCCGAGACCGAGCCGGGCGCCCTGCTGCTCGTCGAGGACCTGCTCGACCGGGTAGTTCAGCCGATCGTCGACCAGGGCCGCCGCATGCTGCTGCTCGTGATGGACGGGATGAGCGTCGCGGCGGCCACCGAGCTGGCCGAGTCGGTCACCCGCACCGGCGCCTGGGTGGAACTCACCCCCGACGGTGGGCCCCGTACCGGCGTGCTGGCGGCCCTGCCGACCGTTACCGAGGCCAGCCGGTGCAGCCTGCTGAGCGGGCGGATCATTGCTGGCGGCCAGCAGGCCGAGCGGAAGGCGTTCAGCGAGCGGTTTCCCAGCGGGCGGCTGCTGCACAAGGCGGCCTTGCGGGCCGGCGCCGGGACGGCACTGGACCCGGAGGTGCTGGCCGCGCTCGTCGACCCGTCGACCCCGGTGGTCGCCGCCGTCGTCAACACCATCGACGATGCCCTCGACCGCAGCGACCCGGGCACCACCGTCTGGGGCGAGGACACCGTCACCGCCGTCGGCGACCTGCTGGCGTCCGCCGCTGACCGGGTCGTCGTCCTCGTCTCCGACCACGGTCACGTCGTCGACCGGGGACCTGAGTCGCTCACCCTGCCCAGTGTCAGCAACGAGAACCGGTGGCGACCGGCGAGCGGCCCGGCCGGCGACGCCGAGGTCACCGTGACTGGCAGCCGGGTGGCGCTCGACGGAGGCACGGTCGTCCTGCCCTGGCGGGAGGAGGTGCGGTACGGGCCGCGCAAGGCTGGCTACCACGGCGGTGCCGCACCGGCGGAGGCGGTGATCCCGCTGCTCGTGCTGACCGCCGGTGACGACCAGGTTGTACCGGGATGGGCCGGTGCCCCGGTCGCCAGCCCCGACTGGTGGCGGGAACCGCTAGCCGATTCGCCCGCGCTGCCGGAACAAGGCACGGCGAACCGGCGGCGCCCACGCCGGCCCGTCGAGCAGCAGCCCGAGG
The DNA here is from genome assembly GCF_053599855.1 of Micromonospora sp. NPDC005161. Taxonomy (NCBI): domain Bacteria; kingdom Bacillati; phylum Actinomycetota; class Actinomycetes; order Micromonosporales; family Micromonosporaceae; genus Micromonospora; species Micromonospora sp. NPDC005161. The sequence goes on along the minus strand of NZ_JBSFYQ010000014.1, from coordinate 145,094 downwards.
GCCTCTTCGACCTTACTCCGGTCGACGCCGCGCCGGCCGCCGCCCCGCAGCCCGTCCCGACGGCCCCCGACCTGGTGACGGCCCTGCTCACCAGCGACCGGTACGCCCAGCGGCGCGACCCCCGGATGCCGCTCGCCGACCCGCGGGTCGCCGCGCTGCTCGGCACCCTGCTGGCCGGCGGTGACCGGGCGACTTTCGACACCCTCGCCGCCCGTGCGGGGATCCCGGCGCACCGCATCACCGGCGCCGTGGCCGCGCTGCGTCGGCTGCTCCAGGTCGAGGGCTACCCCGTGATCACCCTCGACCCGGACGGCCGCACCGTCCACCTCAACCGGGCGTTGTTGATCGAGCAGTTCGAGCTGGAGCCGCGGTGACCGTCGAGTTGTCCGCCCGCCGACGCCGGGACATCGTCGACGCGCTACGTCGCGGCGTCGTGCCGAGCAACGGACTCGACGCGCTCGCGGTCGGCCTGGACCGGTTCAGCGCCGCCCTCGACGACGATCTCGACCGGGTCGCCGGTGGCGGCAGCGTCTTCAAGGCCGTACGGGGCGAGTACGGCGCCGGGAAGACCTTCTTCACCCGCTGGCTGGCCGAACGCGCCAAACGGCGGGGCTTCGCCGCCGCCGAGGTGCAGATCTCCGAACTGGAAACGCCCCTGCACCGGATGGAGACCGTCTACCGCCGGTTGATCGAGCACCTCAGCACCGAACAGTTCGAGCCAAGCGCCTTCCGGCCCGTACTCGATGGTTGGATCTTCGCGTTGGAGGAGGACGTCCTCGCCGGCGGCACGATCGCTGAGCACGACGCGGAAGCACTCGACCGGGCGGTCAGCGACCTGTTGGAACGCCGGCTGGGTGACATCTCGCGCAGCACCCCGGGCTTCTCCGCGGCCCTACGCGGCTACCGGGCCGCCACCGCCACCGGCGACCACGCGACCGCCGATGGGCTCGCCGCCTGGCTGGCCGGCCAGCCCCACGTCGCCGCGTCCGCACGCCGGGCCGCCGGGGTGAAGGGCGACCTCGACCACTACGCCGCGCTGAGCTTCCTGCGCGGGCTGCTCACCGTCTTGCGTGACAGCGGGCACCAAGGGTTGCTGCTGGTGCTCGACGAGGTGGAGACGCTGCAACGGGTCCGCTCCGACGCCCGGGACAAGGCGCTCAACTCGCTCCGGCAGCTCATCGACGAGGTGCACGCGGACCGCTTCCCCGGCCTCATGGTGCTGATCACCGGGACGCCCGCCTTCTTCGACGGCCCACAGGGAGTCCAGCGGCTCGCGCCGCTCGCCCAACGGCTCGCCACCGACTTCGGCCCGGAGCCACGCTGGGACAACCCGCGCGCCACCCAGTTGCGACTGCCCGGATTCAGCCGGGACGCCCTCGTCGAACTCGGCAACCGGGCACGGGAGATCTACGGCAGCGCGGCCGTCGATTCCCGGGTCGATGACGCGTACCTCGCCACGCTGGCCCGAGCAGTCACCGGCGCGCTCGGCGGTCAGGTCGGCGTGGCACCCCGTATCTACCTCAAGAAACTGGTCGCGGACGTGTTCGACCGGGTCGACCAGTTCGCGGACTGGGATCCACGGCAGCATTACGCGCTGACCATGCGCGCAGACGAACTGACCGAGGTCGAACGCAACGCCGCCGCCTCGGCCGGCGACATCGAACTGCCGATCTGACATGCCCCCCGACCTCGACCCGGTCGTGCTGCATCACGTGGTCAACACCCTGGGTTGGCACGATCTGCGTCCAATGCAGCGAGCCGCCGTCGCGCCGGTACGCGGCGGCCTGGATGCCCTGCTCCTCGCCCCGACCGCTGGCGGCAAGACGGAGGCGGCACTCTTTCCGCTTTTGAGCCGGATGGCGGAACAGCGGTGGACGGGTACCTCGGTGCTCTACCTCGCCCCGCTGAAGGCACTGCTCAACAACCTCGAGCCCCGCATCGAGCGGTACGCCGGTTGGCTCGGACGCCAGGCCGCCATCTGGCACGGCGATGTCAGTGCCTCCCGCCGCCGAGCAGTGCTCTTCGAGCGGCCCGACATCCTGCTCACGACTCCCGAGTCGTTGGAGTCCATGCTGGTCAGCACGAAGGTCGACCACCGGCTCTTCTTCGCGGACCTGCACGCTGTCGTCGTCGACGAGGTGCACGCCTTCGCCGGTGACGACCGAGGATGGCATCTGCTGGCCGTGCTGGAACGGTTGAGCCGGGTGGCGGGCGGACCCTTGCAGCGAATCGGGCTGTCGGCCACCGTCGGTAACCCCGGGGAGCTGCTCACCTGGCTACAGGGATCGGGCGCGGGCAGCCGGCCGGCGCAGGTGGTGGCCCCGGATGTGGCCGAGGTGGTCGATCACCCGCCGCCCGGCGATATCGAGCTGGACTACGTCGGCTCCTTGGCCAATGCCGCGACGGTGATCGCCGGGCTGCACGGCGGCGAGAAGCGTCTCGTCTTCTGCGAGTCCCGACAGACCGTCGAAGAACTCGGTCAACTGCTACGGGAGAAGGGGGTGACCACCTTCCTCTCCCACGCGTCGCTGTCCGCCGACGAGCGCCGCCGCGCCGAGCAGGCCTTCAGCGAGGCGCGGGACTGCGTGATCGTCTCCACCAGCACGCTCGAACTGGGCATTGACGTCGGCGACCTGGACCGGGTAATCCAAATCGACAGCCCGTCGACGGTCGCCTCCTTTTTGCAGCGGCTCGGCCGCACCGGCCGACGGCCGGGGACTAGTCGCAACTGTCTCTTCCTGACTCTGGACGGCGAGGCGCTGACCGAGGCGGGTGCGCTTCTGCTGCTCTGGGCCCGTGGCTGGGTGGAACCCGTGAACGCGCCACCCGAACCGCGGCATATCGTCGCCCAGCAGGTGCTCGCGCTCTGCCTTCAGGAGCATCGGGTCGGCGACCAGCTGTGGACGCAGGCGTGGAACGGGTTGCATCCCTTCGAGGAGAGCGCCCAGCCGATCGTCCGTCATCTGATCGAGCACGGTTTCCTCGACCGGGATGGCGGGATGCTGTTCATCGGTCCGGCCGCTGAGGTGCGCTTCGGTCGTCGTCACTTCATGGAGATGACGGCAGTATTCACTGGGCCGCCGGAATTCACGGTCCTGCTCGGGCGAAACGAGCTCGGCCGGGTCGATCCGAGCCTCCTCACCGAGGAGGTCCGGGGCGACCGTCGGCTCCTGCTGGGCGGCAGGAGCTGGCGGGTGACCTACATCGATTGGCGCCGCCGACGGTGTTTCGTTGAGCCGGCTGACGACGGGGGACGGGCCCGCTGGCTGGGCACCGGCTGGGCAGGTCTGCGCTTCGAACTAGCGCGCGCCGTCCGAGAGGTCTTGCTCGGCGCTGGCCCTCCCGTGAAGTTGACCCAACGAGCCGTGAATCGGCTCGCTCAGGAGCGCGATGAGAAGCTCCACCTCGTGCACCCCGGCGGCTGCGTCATCGTGCGGGAGAAGGATGGCGACCTGCGGTGGTGGACGTGGGCAGGCTTCCGGGCCAACGCAACGTTGACCGCGACGCTTGGCCAGGCGATCGACCCGGTGGAGCGCTTCGATGACTGCAGCATTCGCTTACGGGAGAACTTGACGCCAGATGCCTGGGCGGTGGCCGCCGCGGAGGCGGATGCGCGGCTCTGCCTACCCGAGATTGACGAAAAAGCCCTCAACGGTCTCAAGTTCTCTGCGGCCCTCCCGAAGCGGCTGGCCATGGCCACGCTCGCGGCTCGCTCAGCCGATCTCGAGGCTGCCGCCGTCATCCTTCGTCAACCGACCCGCTTCGTATCTATTACCTGAGTGCCAGACAGAAGATGGCGTCAAGGCGTGTTCTTGGTGTGCTATGACGCTGCAGTAGGGCGGCGATTACCCGGCTTGGTACAGCGTGGCTCCCGCGTGATGGCACGGGTAGCCCACGGGATCTGGTTCGACGCACCCCTCCAGGACCCCGCTCGCTGCACTCAAGGCCCCCAGGGCACCAAAGCCGGACGACCTGCCTGAGGGCGGTCTCGGCGGTCGCCGGGGTCACCAGGCCCACTGTCTGGGCAGGCAGTCGGATTAGAAAATGGTGGGTCCGCTATCCGGGACGTCCACCGTCACGTAGTGTCCGCACGGCTCCAAGGCCCTGCGTTCCTGCGATGCGCGCGCTCGCCACGGGTGCGTGATGTCGCTGCTCTCGTAGGGGACAAGACCCTTGATCGGGGTGCCGCACTCCGGGCAGGAGTCGCCCTCGATAAGCTCCGCCACGGGTTGTCCTTTCATCGGGGATTTGGACGCCTTGCAGTATTGCAGATCCATTGTGCCCTGTCGGTTTAGACCCTGCCACCGGCCGGTTCGCCGGTGGCGGCGCGCTCATCCGCCGGCGGCCGACCCGGGCAAGCGTCAAATCGGCAGCCTGCCCTTGTAATACCAGGTAAGCAGATCTGCGGCGGATGTCTTTCGGTCGAAGTCGACGGTGTCCTGAGCGACCTCGGTGAGCTGCTCGCGGAGCCGCCACCAGATCGTCGCCGTCGATGTCCTGCCTGCGCGACAGTAGGTAGACGTCGGCGAAATCGCGCCAACGGGTGTTAGCCTCGCCGCGCTGCAACGCCGTCACCAGCTTCTCCGCGTACACCATCGGTAGTGGATAGCCGGTCACGACGATCTCGCCGTCGAGCAGACGTGGCAACTTGATCTGCAGCGGATCGGGCCAGATCGGGTCACCGACGTTGACGTCGACGTGGAACGTCAGTCGTGCGGCGGACAGGTTGCCTGTGAGGCTAACGCGCACGCCGGCGTAGACGTCGTCGTCGCGGATCGTTTCCGCCGAGGCGCTCGCCGTGTCGAAGACCAGACCGTCGTCGAGGTGCAGCGCCGCGATCGAACGAACAATTTCGAGCACCTGGTCCGTGCTATTGGAGATCCATCGGCCCTGTAGGTCTACGTCGCGGGTCGGCCGGCGCGCTGCGTAGGCGGCCAACAGCACTCCACCCTTGAGTACGAGTTTGTCCGCGTACGCGGACTTACTCAGGCGGGCAAGAAAGCCCTCGAGTGCGTAGACCTGGTGCAGCTCGTCGGTGGGCCGCCCGGTGCGGCGGGCCAGGTTCTGAAGGTCGAGGTAAGCGCGGCCGCCAACTGTGGCGCGGGTCGGACGTGCGGTCACAGCAGGATCTCCAGTGCATCTCGGAGCGGTCGCTCTGCCTTGGGGAACTCCCGAGCGATCGTCAACAGCTTTGATGGTGACGCGTCGGGTCGTCTCAACCAACGCCGCAGCGCTGCGTACGCCAGGTCTGGTCCCTCGCGGTGCCGTAGCCGGATCGCGTCAATGATGCTGCGCTCCGGGCCGTAGAGCCCGATCGAAGTCTCCGGATCAAGCGACAGCTCCGTACGCCCGATCTCGAAGGTTGTCGGGTCAAACCAGTGCCATGCGACGGGTGCCTTTGTAGCCGGCCGATGCCGCCCACGGGGAAGTGCGACATCGATGCGGGAGGGGATTTCGTCGGTGAGGCCGTGACGAGCTAGCGCGGTGGTCAGGCACAGCGTGCCTGAGGGGGCGCGGCGGGCGAGTTCTATGAGGTCGATGTCGGCAAGTGCGGCGTCGTGCCGTCGGTAGAGGCCACGACCGACAGATGCGATGAGCCCCTGATCCCTCAAACCGGTACAGCTGCCACTCAGAGAGGCCAGCGTCGAGGGCCTCGGAGTAGCTGAAGGTCATCGGGAGGGCGCTGAGGGGGGTGCGCCCGGTTTCCGATCCTTCGTTAGACCCCACAAGGAAACTCTATACACATTGCCACGACCTGTGCGGTATTTCCTTGGCTGGATCCATGTGGTCCGTTACACGACGTAGTCGGCTTGGAGATAATGCCTGGTCAGGCGACTACCTACCGTGAACCCGTCATCACGATCGGCCTCGGCGTCGGCACCGGTTCCCGAACCGAGCAGGTGCCGCCCAGGCCCCAGACGGGAGAAACATATGCGTGCTCAGAAGGAGTCCCAGCGGCTCAGCGCCCGAGCATCCGTACTCGTGCTCGGCCTCGTCGTGGCCGGTGCGGTGGTCGCCCCGGCGAGCCCGGCGTCCGCCGCGGTCCCCGGCCTGGTGCGGATCGCCGCGACCAGCGTCACCAACTCCGCCGACTTCCACAGCGCCACGGCCACCTGCCCGGTCGGGAAGGTGCTGACCGGCACGGGCTACGCGCTGAACGGCGTGACAGGTGAGGGCGTCGTTGACGACCTGCGCCCCAACGGCGGCCCGGCCACCGCCCCAACGGCGGTAACTGTGGGCGCCTACGAGACGGAGGCGTTCGCCGGCAACTGGTCGGTGACGGCGTACGCGATCTGCGCCAACCCGCTGCCTGGCCTGGTGCGGGTCTCCGCGACCAGCGTCAGCAACTCGGCCGACTTCCACAGCGCCACGGCGACCTGCCCGGTCGGGAAGGTGCTGACCGGTACGGGTTACGAGTTGAACGGTGTGACCGGCGAGGGTGTCGTCGACGACTTCCGCCCCAACGGTGGGGTCGCCGCCGCTCCGACCTCGGTGAACGTCGGCGCCTACGAGTCGGACGCCACTGCCCTGAACTGGTCCGCGACCGCGTACGCCATCTGCGCCAACCCGCTGCCCGGCCTGGTGCGGGCGTCCACGGTGGGCGCCAGCAACTTGCTCGACTTCCGCAGCGTCGTCGCGACCTGCCCGGTCGGGAAGGTGCTGACCGGTGCCGGCTACGAGTTGAACGGGGTCACCGGCGAGGGCATCGTGGACGACTTCCGTCCCAATGGTGGTCCCGCTACCGCCCCGACGTCGGCCGCTTCGGGTGCGTACGAGGAGGACGCCTTCGCCGGGAACTGGTCCGACACGGCGTACGCCATCTGCGCGACGGCGTAACGAGCACTCATCCGCTGTAGCCACCCCGCGATTCGCGCGGGGTGGCTACAGCGTTGACTGATCGGTCAGGAGCCGCCCTGGCGCTGGATCCGCTCGTCGCCCGAGACCTTGGCTCGGCCCAGGCCGCCTTCGGTGCCGGCCGGGCCGGTCGCGGTACGGCGGTTCCGTTGGTCGGGCGAGTGCTCCATGGTCGAGCCCTGGCGGCCCGGAGCGCCGCTGCCCGAATGCCGCCGGCCTCGCGCCGACTCGCCGCCGCTGTCGTGTTTGTTCTGCTTGTGGCTACCCATGCACCGCGCGTACCCGGTCGGCGGGCGGCTAGTCACGAGCCGACTTGCGAACGTCAGCCGTTGGGTGTCCGCGAGGTGGGCAGGATTGGGACCGTTCTTGGCAGTCGCTCGCGTTGCTCCAACGGGAGCCATTCCCCCTCGGGATCGAGCAGTTCGATGAGCTCGACGAGTTCGTTCTGTAGGCGTACCAGCCGCTCATTTCCCCGCTGGCCTCCGGCTTCCACGTCGTCCACCTCCTCCAGGAGGCGGGTGAACCAGGACGCGAACGTCGGGTCCGTTTCGAGGCGGTCGCAGAAGGCCGCGTACCCCAGCACCTCGGTCACCGCGCCCTCAGGCGACTCGACTCGGTTGAGCATGACTTCGCCAATGGCGCGCTGGTGTCCCCGGAACACGCGGAACGGGCCGGGCAGTGCGTCGGTCGCCAAGGGATGGTGAATCTTCTGGATTGCCGTGAAGAGCTCCTTGGTGCTCTTCACTGACTCAAGATCGAGGAAGCGCTGTTCCCGGCGGAGGACCTCCAGCCAGGCCAGGTGCTCGGCGAGGACGTACACGGTGTTGTGGCGGACGTAGTGCTGAGCTTCACTGTCGCCGGAGTGCAGGTACGTGCGCAGGAGGTTTCGGCTGAGCGCGTTGTGCAGCCGATCCTGCAGCGCCTCGGCTGACCACAGCAGTGGCACCCGGTAACGCCGGAACAACTCCTCGGCGAGTTCCGCCTTGTCGCGGCTGCGTGCCTGCTCCTGCAGGCGGTGGGTGACGACGGCAGTCCGATACGTCACCGCCACGCTGATCAGCGACACAGCCGCGGACACCACCGCGATGACGATTTCTGGCCCCATGGCGGACAGCTTGCCTGGCCCCTTCGCCGCAGGATGCGTTCGACTCGCCGATCTGACAGTGCTGTGGACGCGCGTATGGCAGGCAGGCGTTCGATACCGCGATATGCCGTCAGCGGACGGCGTGCGGGAGCACCCGACCGTAGCGTCCGAACGGCGCAGGTCCCGAAGCGCGCGACCTGAGGGAGGTAGCCATGCAGAGGCCGTTACCGAGGGAGCAGGCCCCGATCGCTGTGAACCTGGACCGCTGGCGGGCGGAGTTGCCGCCGGACGCCTGGCCGGACAGCTTTCCATCCAGCGGCGACGTCTGGCGGCGCGACGTCTTCGCGGTGGCCGACGCCTACCGGGCCGGCTCCGCGAGCCCCCGCCAACTGCTGACCGCCGTGCTGATCTGGGGTTACGGACCCATCGGGTACGGGCCGTGGCGCGCCGCCAGGTCGCTCGCCGCCGATCCGGACGGCAAGCGTCTGGCGTACGCGCTTGAGGAGGTGTCCGCGTCAGCACCCGACGAGGACGCGCTGCGCACGGCGTACCGCCGCCTCCGCGGCCCCAACCAGGCTCGCCTGCCGTGGCTGGGGCCGGGACTGTTCACGAAGGTCCTCTACTTCGCCGGCTACCGGCGAGGGGCGGGTGGTGTGCAGCCGCTGATCCTCGACCGCGTCGTGGCAAGCCGTCTCCCCAGCGAGGCCGGCGTCGGCCGTCAATCCGGCTGGTTGTCGGAGGAGTGGCTCGCGTACCTGCGCTGGGCGGCCGAGCAGGCGCAGGCCCGAGGCGTTGAGCCGGACGAGGTCGAAATGGCTGTCGGCAGGGACGCCGAGGCGGCTACGACATAGCGCGGAGGCGGGCGTCGAGGGCGTCGAGGTCGGGAACGAACCAGATGTGCCCGGCCCGGTTCGACTCGTGCACCAGGGCGCGCAGCGCTGAGCTCTCCGCCAGGTGAGCCGAGATGTCGCCGACCACGGCCAGTCGCATCCGGTAGTTGACGAACTTCTGCATCACCTCGCCGGCGAAGCGGGTGCCCAGCGAGAAGAAGCGTTCGTCGAACCGGGTGGCCGGCACGGCCACCACCTGGGCGCCGAGGAAGGCCGCGCCGATGAGGTCCAGCGCGTCCTGCTCGGTGGCGACCGGCGGGCCGGCCGGGTCGCAGACCAGCACCTGCACCCCGGCGCGTTCCTGGACCTCGTCAGGCATCGTGGACCTCCCGGTCAAGTAGGCCGTTGTCGGCGTTGAGTACGGCGTCGAGCAGGTGCAGCAGCTCGGCGGTTGCGGCGGGGTCGCCGAGGATGATGATCTTCATGCGGTGCCGCTCCTCGTCGTGCACGGTCTGCACCCGCAGAGGGTTGGCGGGGTCGTGGCCGGTGTTGGCGCTGGCGAGCACGAGCGTGCCGAGCCGGTCGGCCGCGGCCCGGTCGACCCCGTCGATCTGCACGATGCTCGACACCTCCGCCGGCCCGGCGGCGCTGCCGGTGATGGCTCGGGTCTGACCGGTGAACGTGTCCAGGTCACTGGCGGCGATCCGGTACTGCTTGCCGATCCGCACCGCCCTCAGCCGCCCGGAGCGGATGTAGCCGCGCACGGTACGTACGTGCAGCCCGAGCCGCTCAGCGACCTGCTCGACAGAGTACATGTCTTCCTTCATCGCTCCCCATCCTACTTGCATAGGGAAGGTTAGGGATCGATGGGGAGCGTGCGCAGCATGAGTCGTCGACGACATCAGCTCCAAAGGGCCTCCAGCACAGCCCGTCGGCCCGCCCCGGCGCAGGACAGGCGGCTGCCGGCGATGTGGACGAAGTCGAACTCGACCTGGAAGTCGAAGCGCCCCACGGATAGGCCGGGCGTTCCGCCGTGGTCGTCGACCGTCCGAACCTCCGCCAGGTAGACCGCTTCGACCAATTCATCCCGGTTGAATCAGTTATGGTCGAGGGTACCGATACGGACCCCGTCCGGCGGGTCGCCTCCTCCAGGGTGGCCTCCGCGCCCAGTTCGCCGAAGACGTCGCGGGCCGTGCGCAGGATGGCGTCGAAGTTGCGGGGCGGCGTCGGCGACGGGGCCGCCGGCGACCCAGAATCGAGATGACCATGACGTCTGGCTCCCCGTCCACCCCGCCCACGATCATCATTGGCGGCGACCTTCCGGTCGGACGGGTCGGCTTCGGGGCGATGCAGCTCACCGGCGACCAGGTCTGGGGCCCGTACCCCGACCACGAGCGTGGGCTCTCGCTGCTGCGCGCGGTGGTGGCGGAGGGCGTCACCTTCATCGACACCGCCGATGTCTACGGGCCGCACACCAACGAGCTGCTGATCCGCGAGGCGCTGCACCCCTACCCGGCGGGGCTGGTGGTGGCGAGCAAGGGCGGCTTCGTCCGGGGCGGCCACGACTACTCGACCCTGGGCTGGGTGGGCAACCCGAAGTACCTGCGGCAGTCAGCCATGCTGAGCCTGCGCCGCCTCGGCGTGGATCGGTTCGACCTCTACTACCTGCACAGCGGGTACGCGACCGACGCCCCGTTCGAGGACCAGGTCGGCGAGCTGAGGAAGCTGCAGGACGAGGGCTGGATCCGGCACATCGGGCTGTCCAACGTCACCGTGGCGCAGTTCGAACTCGCCCGGTCGATTGCGGAGATCGCCGCGGTGACCGCCCTGTACAACATCGGCAACCGCACCGGTGCGGACCTGCTTGCCGCGGCGGAGCGGACCAGAGCGGTGTTCTCGCCCTGGCACCCGGTCAGCCTGCGCGACGGGGGGGACAACGCCGGCCAGGTCGCCGCCGCCCTCGCGCCGATCGCCGCCCGGCACGCGGCCACGCCCCAGCAGATCGCGCTGGCCTGGCTGCTGCACCGCTCTCCGGCGATGCTGCCCATCCCCGGCACCACGAGCCTGGCCCACCTGCGGGAGAACCTCGCGGCGGCGCGGATCGCGCTGAGCGACGCTGAGGTCGCGGAGCTGACCGCCCTCGTTCCCGAGACCGCCGCCTAACCGGGCACCGCCTCCCGCAGCTGGACCAGCTGGATGCCGGGAAGCGACCGCCTCCCGCTCGGTGGTGAACTCGGCCGACCACTCGACGCCGTCTCGGTCTGGCCACACGGCGCGGTACCGATGCGGGCCGGTGTTGAGAACCCGGCCTAGCAGTCCGGCCCGGACCAGCGAGGACAGCCAGACCCGTCGGCTCACCCGCTACGTCATCGGCCTGGTCCAATCCGCCTGAGCTGCGGGCGGACACCCGTGCCGAGGATCCCCCGGGTGTCAGACGGGTCCAGTACCGTCTGGAAACCATGGACGCGCGGCTCGGCGACGCCATCATCGGGCGGGATCATCCCGCCGGTCTGCTGCGCGCTGAGCTGGACCGGGCCGCTACCAGCCACGGCGGCCTCGTCCTGATCACCGGCGAGCCGGGCATCGGCAAGACGACGCTGGTCACCGCCGCGGCTCGCGAGGCTCGGCAGCGCGGGGCACTGGTGCTCGGTGCCGCCTGCTGGGATTCCGACAGCGCCCCCGGCTACTGGCCGTGGGTTCAGGTGCTGCGCGGCCTGCAGCGCTCCGCTGACGACTGGTCGGTGGCGCGACCGACCGCGGAGCCGGCTCTCGCGGCCCTGCTGGGCGAGACCGACACCAGTAGCGAGCAGGCCGGCCGCACCGCCAGTTGGGCCGGCGTCGACCCGGGCGGGGACATCGCCGACCGGGAGGCGTTCGCCCTGTACGACGCGGTGACCGCCGCCCTGGTCGCGGTCTCCCAGCACCGGCCGGTCGTGGTGGTCCTCGACGACCTGCACTGGGCCGACCCGGCGTCGCTGCGGTTGCTGGCGTTCGCCGCCCAGCACACCTGGTTCGAACGGCTGCTGCTGATCGGCACCTACCGCGACGCGGAGGTCGAGTCGGGCGAGCACCCGTTGCGCCCACTGTTGATGCCGCTGGTCACGAAGGCGACCACGGTCACCCTCACCGGTCTGTCTCGGGACGAGGTGGCCGCGCTGATGGCGCGTACCGCCGGGCGGGAGCCCGACGCCGGCCTGGTCGACGAGGTGCACCGGCGCACCGGGGGCAACCCGTTCTTCATCGAGCAGACGGCCAGGCTGTGGCGCGCGGACGGTACGGGCGGCACGGTCGCTCCCGGCGTACGGGAGGCGGTGCGGCGCCGGTTGGCCCAGTTGCCGGCACCGGTGGTCGAGGCGCTCACCGTCGCCGCCGTGTTGGGCCGGGAGTTCCACCGTCAGGTCCTGGCGGCCAGCGCGGCTGCCCCGGTGGCGCAGGTCGATCGGCTGCTCGACCGGGCGGTGACCGCCCGGCTGATCGTCGGCCGGGGTGGCGGCCGGTTCGCCTTCGCCCATGACCTGGTCCGGGAGACGCTCTACGACGGCCTCAGCGATGAGGACCGGCGGGCCCGGCACGCCGCGGTCGTCCGGGCGGTCGACCCACCGGCGGAGCTCCGCGACCTGCTGATTCCGGCCGACCTGGCCCGCCACGCCTACCTGGCCGGCGCCGCGCTCGACCGGGCGCGGGTCACCGACCTGCTGGTCGCCGCGGGGCGGGACGCGCACGCCCGGCTCGCCGTCGACGAGGCGGGGGTGCACTTCCGCCGGGCGCTGGAGATCGTCGAGGACCGGACGAAGCGGGTGCGGATCCTCGTCGAGTTCGGTGAGGTGCGCTACCACCACGCGGGCCGGGAGGAGGCTGGGCAGCTCCTCGCCGAGGCCGCGACGCTGGCCCGTACGCTCGACGATCCGGTGCTGCTGGCCCGCGTCGCGCTCACCGTCCACCGCTCCCGCCAGGTGGCGACCGATCGCTCGGTCGAGGCGGCGGAGCTGGTGCGGGAGGCGTACCGGCGGCTCATCGGCGAGCCGGACGGGGCCGCGTCGGTCGGCACGTTGATCGCCGACCTGATCACCGCCACCGAGACGATCGCCCGTCGGGGTCGGGATGACGAGACGCTCACCTTCAGCCTGTGGGCCCGCCACGACACCACCTGGGGGTTGGGCACCGCGGCGGCCCGGGCGGCGCTCACCTCGGAGATCCGGGATGTGGCCCGTCGCACCGGCGACCGGGAGACCGAGCTGTGGGCCACCTCGCTGCGCTGGGTGGCGCTGCTGGAGTTGGGCGACCCCCGCTTCGTCGAGGAGTTCAGCTCCTTCGTCACCGGCGGCGACCAGGACGACCTGGCCAGATACCGGATCGCGGCTACCGTCGACAGTGGAATCATCGCGGCGTTCCGGGGTGACTTCGCCGAGGCCGACGAGCGGTTCGCCTTCCTCACCGACCTCGCCGACCCTGGGCACGCCGAGTTCGCGTTCATGGGCCATCACGTGCTTTGGTCCCGTCTGCTGCTCCAGGGCCGGTTCGACGAGGTCGACGTACTGCTGGACGGGTTGGCCCCGACCGACTACCCCTACCGGGAGCTGCTGCGGGCTATCACCGCGGCGGAGCGCGGCGACGACGAGACGGCGGTCCGGCTGACCGACGGTATCGAGGCCGCCGACATCCGGTACCCGCGTCCGGTGTCCCCGCTCTGGCTGCGGTTGCGCGCGCAGGCCGCTGCCGCATCCCGTGACCCGGGCCGCTGCGACGGCGCGCGGGCCGCGCTGGCCCCCTATCGTGGAGAGTGGACGGTGGGGCTCTTCGGCTGCGACATCAGCGGTCCCGTCGACCACTGGCTGGCGGTGGTCGACGCCGCGCAGGAGCGCTGGGACGACGCCATCGCCGGTTTCGCGGCCGCCCGCGACGCAGCCGACCGGATGGGCTCCCGGCCCTGGTCAATCATCGCCCGCGCCGGACTGGCGAACGCCCTGGCCGGCCGTGGCCACCCGGGCGACGCCGAGACGGTGGATGCGCTGCGTGCCACCACCGCCCGGGAGGCCACCGCCCTCGGGATGGCCCAGGTGCTCGACCGGCTGGCCAGCCCGACGCCCACCACCGCCGGCACCCCAGCCGTCGGGCTGCGCCAGGCCCCGCCGGCCGGAGCGCCGGTCGAGGAGTACGAGTTCCGCCACGACGGGCCGGTCTGGCAACTCGCCTACGCCGGCGCTGTCGTACACCTGCCCGACGCCAAGGGGCTGCACGACCTGCACCTGCTGCTCAGCCGGCCGGGCGGTGACGTCCCGGCGGTGGAGCTGCTCGACCCGGCGGCCGGGCCGGAGCTGGTCGCCGCCCGCCGGATGGGTGGCGACCCGGTCCTGGACGACGAGGCGAAGGCCCGCTACCGGCGGCACCTGGCGCGCCTCGACGAGGAGATCGACCGGGCCGCCGCGCGCGGCGACGACCGGAAGGTGGCCGCGCTGGACGGTGAACGTGGTGCGCTGCTCGACGAGTTGCGCGCCGCCGCCGGGCTGGTTGGCCGGACCCGCCGGCTGGGTGACGAGGCCGAGCGGGCCCGCAAGACGGTGACCGCGCGGATCCGGGACACGCTGCGCAAGCTCGACGATCGGCACCCGGCGCTCGCCGGCCACCTGCGCGAATCTGTCTCGACCGGCAGCACCTGCCGCTACCTGCCGTCCGAGCCGCTGCCCTGGCGGCTCTGAAAAGGGTGCCCGGCGCGCTGACCCTCTGCTGCCCCGGACCCGTCTGCTGAGCCCCGGGGCGGGCCGGCGTCGACCGTTCGTCGGCACCGGCCCGCCCCGACGGGACCGCACCGGTTACCGGCGGGCGCCCGGGCGCGGCAGGAAGTACGGGTCGTGCACCAGCTGGCGCAGTGCGGCCTCCGTACGGGGATTGCCCGGCAGGACCCAGTCGGTCTCGCCACTGCCCCTGGAATCGAAGTACACCATCGCCCGTACCAGTGGGAACGTCGTCCGCAGGTCCGTCCGGGCCTGGCGCAGCCAGTCAGCCTGCACCCCGGGTGCGGTGTCGTTGACGCCGACCTCGGCGAGGATCATCGGCTTGTCGTGCCGGATCCCGAAGTCGTAGAACCAGGGGAACAGCTCGGTCAGCGGTGCGTGATCGTTGCTCGGGCGGGCGTACCCGTCGGCGCCGACCCAGTCGACCATCGAGTCGCCGGGCCAGAAGGACGATACCCGCCCGGTCCTGAAGGCCAGCCAGGTCGGGCAGAAGACGAACGCGACGTTGTCGGCACGTTCCTCCCGGAAGATCGTCCGGACCCGGCGCCACGCCTCCTTGAAGGTCGCCGGGGTGTAGCCGCGCTGCGGCAGGTCCATCTCCCAGGTGAAGCGCAGCAGCACCGGCTGCCGCAGGGCCCGCAGCCATCCCGCCTGTTGCCGAACCAGTTCGTCGTTGACGCCCTGCGCGGTCGCGGCCAGCACGCTCTGCGGGCCGGCTCCCCAGGAGAGCAGCGGGGTACGCCCTCGGGCGATGTCGTCGGTGAGCCGGTCGGCGCGGAACGTCTGGCCCCAGTGCTGGAAGGAGTGGTCGATGCCGAGCAGCTCATGGGTCACCGACTCCAGCGCCTCCGGTTCGGAGATTCCCGGGTCGCGGTCCGGATCGTGCTTGACGAAGGCGCCGAAGAGGGCCCCGGCAGCCGGGACGAGCGACGCCGCCGGAACCACCTCCGACTGATCGACCGCGGTCGGACCGACGCCGATCGGGTCGGTGCCTGCTGCGGTTCCACCGGTGGTCGGGTCGGTCGCGCCGGCGGTGGCCGGAAGCGCCGGAAACAGCGTCGATCCCGCCGCGGCGGCCAGCAGACCCCGGCCGATCGCGCGCCGGCTCACCCGGCTGGTTCGCCACGGTTCAGCGGATGCCATGGATCTCCACCTCGAAGACTCGGGCCAACCCGTCGGTCGGGCTGGGTTCGGTGAACACGAGGCGGACCTGCCGGATCCCGGCCGGCGCGCCGCTGAGGTCGACCTGGGCCGGGCTGGCGGTGTTCGCCCCGGCGGACCCGATGGTCGTCCAGGCCCCGTCGACCAGGGCCTCCACCCGGAAGGCCCGCACCCGCAGGCTCTCCGAGCCGGCCACTCCGCTGTAGAGGTCGAGCCGTTGGAGGTCCGCCGGCCCACCGAGATCCAGGGTGAGCGTCGGCGTCGGGTCCACTGAGCCAGAGATCCAGCGGGCTCCGGTCCGGTTGCCGTCCACCGCGTTGTCCGCGACGTTGCCGGAGAGGACCGAACTGGCCTGCACGGCGGCGCCCCGGGCGAGGTTCTCCCCGGTCACGCGCACCCGCAGGGTCTGCGGAATCTCCTGCCGCTGACCGCCCCTGGTGAACGAGACGGTCAACCGGACCGTGCCGTCAGTCACCGCGTCGGTGGGGACCCGCACGCTGACCGCGACCGGCGTGGTCGCGCTCGCGGGCAGTCTCGTGGCCTCCGGGCGGGCCAGCGCCTGCCAGTCGGCCGGCGCCTCGGCGTCGACCGCCAGGCCGGTGACCGGGCCGGGGCCGTCGTTGCGTACCCGCAGCACGGTGCTGCCGGACCGGCCGGGCAGGACCCGGATCTCCGGCGTGTCCAGCGCGATGTGGGCGCCGGCCGGGGTGGGCGTCGTACCGGTCACCCCGACCCCCAGGTACGCCACCTCGATCTCGGGTACGGTCCGGCCGGTCGCCACGTCGGCGATGGTGGCGCCCCAGCGGGTGTTGGCCACGTTGTCCGGCCGGTAGCCCCGGGTGCCCCGGATCACGATCCCGGTGCTGTTGCGCAGCCCCACGGCGTACGGGTACGGGCCCTGCACCGTGGCCACCCGGAAGAAGACCGTGTTGCCGAACAGTACGTCGTGCACGTCGTCCAGTTCGACGGCCTGGGAGCGCCAGCCGTAGATGTGGTTTTCGGTCTGGAGCGCGTGCAGTTCCCAGTTGCGGACCCGGCGCAGCACGACCTCGCGGTGCTCGTGGTGCTCGACGGAGACCTCGTACATCCGGCCGCGCACCGAGGTGTCCTCGACCAGGAAGCCGTTGTCGGCCCAGCCGGCGACGCTCCAGATGTTGGCGAAGGTGCCGCCACCGCCCTGCACCCAGAAGCTGTACTTGTGCCTGCCCCGGTACTGGTAACCGGGGTCACCGGCGCCGGGATCGCCGGGCTCGGTCCGCTCCGGATGCCACTTCACGAACTGCGTGGCGATGTCGGCGAGGTAGCTCTGCGCGCCGGAGCGCCAGTGCACGTGCACCGAGCCCGCGGTTTGCTGCGCGGAGTCCAGGCCGAGGCCGGTCACCTGATTCCTCCCGCCGAGGGGGGTCTGGATCATCGCCTTCGGCTGGTCCGGGTCGGTGAATCCGGCGGCACTGTCCGGCAGCTTCAGCCAGGTCTGCCGGGGATGCAGGCCGATCAGGTTGCTCTGTGGCCGGAGCCGCAGGGTGTTCCCGATCAGGTACTGCCCCATCGGCACGTACACGGTGTCGTGCTCGTCGATGGCCTGCTGGAAGATGGCGTAGTCGTCGCTGGTGCCGGTGCCGACTGTGACGCCCCTGGCGGCGGCGTATTCGACCACGTTGACCCAACCGCCGGTGGCCGGTGGCAGGGGCGCATCGGAGCGCAGGAGCCGGGCGAAGCTCGCCGGTGCGGCCGGTGTCGCCGAGACCAGGACGCCGTCGCTGCGCCGCTCGGCGGCGCCCAGCGCGTCGTCGACCCGAAGCCCGAGCGTGGCGTCCCGCACCAGATAGGACGCGCCGGGTCCGGCCCAGGTACGCCCGCTGGGCACGGTGGTCAGCAGCGCGCCGGTCCCGGTGACTCCGGTGTCGACCACGTTGAGCTGGTTCTGGGCGCGGACGAGTTCCGGCTCGCCGCCACCCGGGACGGATTCGCTGTCGTTGAGGGTGATCGCCGACCCGCTGATGTTCTGGAAGACCGAGTCCTGCACGTAGAGGCGCTGGGTCTGGTCGGGGGTGGCGACGATGCCGGTCGGGGAGTCGGCGATGCGGTTGCGGATCAGGCTGAGCTTGCTGTCCGTGTGCAGCTTGATGGCCGCCTCGCGCTGGCCGGTGAAAGTGGTGTCCAGCAGGGTGGTCTGCCAGCCGGGCGAGGCGGCGAAGGCCAGCATGCCGACCGTGCCGCCGTGCACGTTGACCCGCTGGATCAGGTTGGCGTTGTGGTCGATCCCGGCGTAGCCCGTACCCACGTGGATGTCGAGGTCCTGCAGGACGAACATCTGCGCGCCGCTGAAGCGTACGGCCACTGCGGCGGGGTTGCCGGGCGCGATCCGGATGTCCAGGTTGATCAGGCCGGTGCCGAAGGTGTCGTTGTTGCCGAAGCTGCGGGGCGTGTCCGGCTGGAACGGCCGGCGCAGCGCGGCGAAGAGGAAGGACTGGTTGCCGTCCTGGAAGCCGGGGGTGGATTCGCCGAGGACGAACTCGGGCCGCTCGGCACCGAACCCGACCAGGCGTACCGAGGCGTGCAGATCCACCTGCCGGGAGAGGCGGTAACGCCCTTCCGGCACGAAGACCACACCACCGCCGTCCCCGACGGTGACGTTGCGTGCCCCGCCGACGATGTTGCCCAGCCAGTTCCTGCCGCCTCGGCGGGACGCTTCGTCGATGGCGGCCTGCACCGAGGCCGTGTCGTCACCGATTCCGTCGCCGTGCACCGGGAACTGTGCGCTGCCGAGGACGACGGCGGTCGGGTCGGCCGGCATGCTTTGGTAGACCGAGGTCGAGGTGGCCGGCTCGGTGGCGGCTGTCGCCGATTGGGAGACGACTGCCGGCGCCACCGCCGTGGTGGCCAGGAGGAGGGAACCGGCCAGCATGCCGACCCGTGCCCGGCCCGGTAAGGGTCGGCGGCCGGCTGCCTGCCGGGGTGGAGCTTGGATCATCTGGTACGCCTTTCCTGCCCTGGTGGGACCGGTCGGCGACCATGTGGTCATGCGCATAACCAGAATGTTTCCGCAGCCTCCGGGTGTCAATAGCCGGTCCCCAGAATCTGAAACCGCCGCGAAACATTGACAAAATGCGGCTGATGGGCCGACCATCCACGCCAACCCGCTCCCGAGACGTTGCCGTGTGCGATCGTGTGGTCATGCGCATGACCAGCCGGGGCGACGGCCCGGGAGCGGGCCACCGGCCACCGGCGGGGACACGGAGGTGACGACGATGCCAGGCGCCAACGGACGGGCCACCCAGGCCGATGTGGCCCGGGTTGCCGGGGTCAGCCAGGCGACCGTGTCCCTGATCCTCAATGGGGGCGACACGGGCCGCCGACGGGCCGGTGAGCAGACCCGTCGGCGGGTGCTCGACGCCATCCGGATGACCGGGTACGTCGCGAACCCGGCCGCCCAACGCCTGGCCGGGGGACGGACCCGGATCATCGGCGTCTTCACCTACGAGCCGGTCTTCCCGCGCGACAGCCGGGACTTCTACCACCCGTTCCTGGTCGGGGTCGAGGCGCAGACCGAGGAGCTCGGATGCGACCTGCTCTTCTTCACCAGCACCCCGTCGCGGGAGGGGCGGCGCCTGCTCGGTGGCGGCTTCCGTCGGCTCGGTATCGCCGACGGCTGCGTCCTGCTCGGCCGGCACGACGACAAGCGCGACCTGGCTGACCTGCTCAGCCGCGACTTCCCCTTCGCCTTCATCGGTCGTCGGGAGTCCGACGCCGGCACCGTGCCGTACGTCGGAGCCGACTACGTGACCGCCACCCGGGAGGTGGTCGAGCGATTGTTCGCCCTCGGCCACGAACGGGTCGGATTTGTCGGCGACCTCCGCCGGGACGAGCCGTCGGTGGACCGCGCGCAGGGCTACCACCAGGCGGTACGGGCCGCCGGGAGCCGTCCGGTCGTGCTGAACGGGACCGGGCTGACCGGCGGCGAGGCGCTCGACTTGATCGGCGAAACCGGGCTCACCGCGGCGGTGGTCTGGCCGTCCGGGTTGGCCCCGGACATCCGGGCGGCGGCGCTGGCTCGGGGGATGTCCGTACCCGGCGATCTGTCGCTGGCGCAGCTCGGTGACGTCGAGGACGGCAGCCCGGACGACATCGACTGGACCGGGTTCCGGATTCCTCGCGAGCAGATGGGCGCGGCGGCGGTGCGGCTCCTCTTCGAACAGCTGGTCAGCCCCACCCTGCTGCCGGCCGACGCGCTCCGGCGCAGCCTGCCCTGCACCATCGTGCCCGGCGCCACCACAGGAGCACCGGCCCGCACCCGGTCACGGTCCGGCGGCGGCGGCGGCGTCAGGTGAACCGGCTGCCGCCGGGGTGGCCGGTACCAGGCGACGGGTGATCCACAGCGGCGAGGTGACCGCGTTGCCCATCACCACCGAGTGGGCGCCGGCGGCGAACGCCTGCCCGATCTGTTCGGCGTCGCGGTACCGCCCCCTCGGCGATCACCGGCACCGCCAGCGCGCCGGCGAGCCGGGCCACCAGCGTCAGGCGCGGAGTTGTTGCAGGCTCAGCCGTGAATGCCGTCGCCAGTTCGGCGCGCCTCCCAGCCAGGACGCGGCCCGCCTGCACGGCATCACCCGAGCCGATGTGCCGGCGGTCGTCTGACCGCCGGCACTCACCGGGCTTCCGCAAGTGTGCAAGGGCTGGAGCTCTGTCGGAGCGGGCAGGGTCAGCGGCGGTTGTAGCGGTACATGGTCAGGGTGCCGAAGACGACCACGAACCCAACGCTCCACGCCAGCAACCACATGGTGCTGGACGGGTCCGACGAGCCGGCCATCGCCGCGCGGACCGCGGCCACCAGCTGCGCCACTGGGTTGACGTTCACGAACGCCTGGAGCCAGCCGGGCATGGTGCTCGGCTCGACGAAGACGTTGCTCAGGAACGTCAACGGGAACAGCACCATCATGCTGACGCCCATCACCGACTTCTCGCTGCGCAGGACCAGCCCGAAGAACGTCCACACCCAGGAGAAGGCGAACGAGAAGACCACCAGCAGCCCGATCCCGATGGCGACGCCGGCCATCCCGCCGTCGGGCCGGAACCCGAGCGCGAGCCCGACGCCGAGGATCACCAGGGCGGCGAGGATGTAGCGCAGCACGTCGCCGAAGATCATGCCGACCAGGGCGGCCGGCCGCCAGACGGGCAGCGTCCGGAAGCGGTCGAAGATGCCCTTCTCGATGTCGGTGTTGAGACCGACGCCGGTGTACATGGTGATCATCACGACGCTGGTCACCATGATGCCGGGCAGGAAGAACTGCAGGTAGTCGCGCGGGCTGTCGGCGAGGGCGCCACCGAACAGGTACGTGAACATCAGCACCATGATGATCGGGAAGGCGGTGACGTCGAAGAGCTGCTCCGGCACGTGCTTGATCTTCAGAATGGCCCGCCAGCCGAAGGTGAGCGACGCACCCAGCGCGCTGGGCCGGGGCGGTCGGGCACCGGGCGCGAGCACGGTCGCCAGCGCCTCGGCGGACGGGACGTAGACGGACGGCGCCCGTTCGGTCGTGGTGGTGGTGGTGGCGTTGCTCATCGGGCTGCCTCCAGCTGGTCGTCCCGCTCGTCGGCGGGCACGGCGGGGTGGTCGGTCAGGGCCAGGAAGACCTCGTCGAGGCTCGGCTGGCCGAGGGAGAAGTCGTCGACGACGATGCCGGCGCGGGCCAGGTCGCCGAGGGCGCGGGCGGCCTGCGCGCTGGCGTCGAGGTCGCTGCCGGCCTCGCCGACGCGGGCGAGCAACGCGACCGGGTCGGCTTCGAGCTGCACCGGTACGCCGAGTGCCGCCTGGAGCACCTTCTCCGCCTCGGGTCGCTGCCCGGGGTCACGCAGTCGCAGGTGGACGGTGCCGGAGCCGACCGACGACTTCAGCTCGCCCGGGGTGCCCTCCGCGATCACCCGGCCGTGGTCGACGACCGCGATCCGCCCGGCGAGCTGGTCGGCCTCGTCCAGGTACTGGGTGGTCAGCAGCACCGTCGTGCCGTGTGCCACCACGGCCCGGATGATCTCCCACACCTGGTTGCGGCTGCGCGGGTCCAGGCCGGTCGTCGGCTCGTCGAGGAAGAGCAGGTCCGGGGTGTTGAGGATGCTGGCGGCGATGTCGATGCGCCGCCGCATGCCGCCGGAGTACTTCTTCACCTGGCGGTCGCTCGCCTCGGTCAGGCCGAACGCGGCGAGCAGGGCCGCCGCGCGCTCCCGGGCGGCCGGTTTGCGCAGGCCGAGCAGGCGGGCGAGGAGCACCAGGTTCTCCGTGCCGGTCAGGTCCTCGTCGACCGAGGCGTACTGGCCGGTGAGGCTGACCCGGGCGCGGACCGCGTCCGCCTCCCTGACCACGTCGTGCCCGAAGACCCGCGCCGTGCCGCCGTCGGGCCGCAGCAGCGTCGCGAGCACCCGGACCGCGGTGGTCTTGCCCGCCCCGTTCGGGCCGAGCAGGCCGTAGACGGTGCCGGCGGGCACCTGCAGGTCGATGCCGGCCAACGCCTTGGTGTCCCCGAAGGAGCGGGTGAGCCCCTCGGCCTCGATGGCCAGGCCGGTGGTGCGTCTACTCATGATCCTTACCTTTCGTCAGTCGTCATGTTCAGGAGGCGTAGGGCCGGGCTGCGCGGCCGTCGCGCAACGCCAGACCCCACCAGCGGAGCTGATCGAGCAGGACACGGGTGTCCCGGCGCAGCTCGTCGGTGCACTGCGGCGTCGGCTCGCCGGCGAGCAGGTCGATGCCGACGACGTCGCGCACCGTCATCGAGTGCAGCGCCGTGAAGACGGTGCGCAGCTGGTCGACCGCGTGCAGTCCGGTGGACCGGCAGCCGTACGACACGAAGCCGACCGGCTTGGCCTGCCACTCGTCGTACGCGTAGTCGATCGCCTGTTTCAAGGGTGCCGGGAAGCTGTGGTTGTACTCGGGGGTGACCACGACGAACGCGTCCGCTTGGCTCACCTCGCGGACGAACGCCCGGATGGACGCGGTCGGCTCGGCGGGGTAGCTGGCCGGAAAGTCGTACTCGGTCAGGTCAACGACCGTCACCGCGAGGTCGTCGTGCCGCTCGGCCTGCTCGACGAACCAGCGGGCGATCCGGTCCCCGGCCCGCCCTTCCCGGGTGCTGCCGATGATCACGGCGATTCTGAGCGGCGTCATCGTTTCCCCCTCCCGGCCTCTCGGTCTCACCTTTGAGGCGCGAGAGAGCGGCCGGCGGCCCGCTAGATCGGATCTAGCGGCGCGGGCGGCGTTTCAGGGACGCGATGTCGGTGGCATCGGTTTGACTGGGCCCCGACGATCAGGGGGCGGGATGGCGCAGGTACGTATCGAACCGTGGCACGAGGGCGACCTCGACCTGCTGCGTCAGCTCAACTCACCGGACACGCGCAAGCACACCGGGGGGCCGGAGACCGACGAGCAGGTGCTCGCGCGGCACGACCGCTACGTGCACTTCGCCGAGGGCGGCCAGGGCTGCATGTTCACCGTGGTGCTGCCGGACGGCGCGCGGGCGGGCAGCGTCGGCTACTGGGCGCGGGAGTGGCGCGAGCAGCCGGTGTACGAGATGGGCTGGGCGGTGCTGCCCGCGTACCGGGGGCAGGGGCTGGCGACCGCCGCGGTGCTCGCGGTCGTCGAGGTGGCCCGCGCCCGGCGGACCCGCCGCTACGCGCACGCGTACCCCTCGGTCGACAATCCCGCCTCGAACGCGGTCTGCCGCAAGGCCGGCTTCACCCTGCTCGGCGAGACGGGCTTCGAATACCCGCCGGGGCAGATGATGCGGGCCAACGACTGGCAGCTCGACCTGACCGCCCCACCGGCGGCGGGCTGACGCCGGCGGGGCGGTTCATCGCGGGTCACCAGGTGGTGTCGAGGCGGTGCCGCTGCTCGGCGGTCAGCTCCAGGTCCACCGCGGCCAGGCTCTCGTCCAGCTGAGCCACCGAGGAGGCGCCCACCAGCGGGATCGACGGCAGGTCGCCGCCCAGCAACCAGGCGAGCACCACCTGGTTGAGCGTCGCGCCGGTCTGCTCGGCCACCTCGCGCAGCGTGGCCAGCCGGCGCGGCGCGCTCGGCAGGTCGTACGCGGCGCTGAGCGGCTTGTCCGCCCGGGTGAAGGCCCCCTTGAGCAGCGGCGAGTACGCCACCAGGGTCAGCTCGGGCTCGGCGCGCAGGTAGCTGAGCAGGTCGCCGCTGACGCCGCCCGGCTCGCCGTCCGGGTCCAGCGCGCTGGCCAGGTCGGTGCGGTTTGGCAGGTAGCTGCGGTGGTACTGGAGCACCTCGTACCCCGGCAGGCCGGCTGCGGCGGCCAGCGCGCGGGCCCGCTCGACCCGCCACGTCCGGTGGTTGCTCGCCCCCAGCAGACCCACCGTCCCTTCGGCGACCAGCTCGGCGAAGCCCTCCACCGTCTCCGCCAGTGGCACCGTCCGGTCCTCGATGTGCGCGTAGAGCAGGTCCAGCCGCTCCACGCCGAGCCGGTCCCGGCTGCGCTCCGCAGACTCGCGGATCACCTTCGCGGACAGGCCCTCGGCGTTGTCCAGGTAGCTGGTCCCCGGGGTCAGCGGGCGGGCGCCCAGCTTGGTGGCGATGACGATCTCGGAGTCGACGCCCCGGCTGCGCCGCCAACGGCCGAGCAGCTCCTCGCTCTGCCCGCCCTGCCCGTCGTCCATCCAGAACGCGTAGTTGTCCGACGTGTCGATGAAGGTGCCGCCGGCCTCGACGTACCGGTCGAGGATCGCGTAGGAGGTGGCCTCGTCGGTGGCGCTGCCGAAGAGCATCGCGCCGAGGCTGAGCACGCTGACCTCGCGCCGGGTCGCCGGGTCGGTGCCGATCGTTCGGTACCGCATGGGGGATCTCCTCTCGTGCGCCCGACCGGTGGGCGCCCGCGTGCCACCCTGCCGGCTGGAGCGCACTCCAGGTCAAGCGTTCACCAGGGCAGCACCCCGTACCCGCCGCCGGCGTCCATCTGGAAGCCCCAGAGCAACCCGCTTGGCCCGTCCGCCGGCAGCGTCGCCAGGTGCACGCTCACCTCGGCGCCCTGCTCCGGGGTGCGGAAGCCGCTGTTGCCGTTGAGGTCGGTGGCGCAGTAGCCCGGGTTCGCCGCGTTTACCTTGATCGGGGTGTCCCGCAGTTCCTTGGCGTACATGGCGGTGAGCATGTTGAGCGCCGCCTTCGACGACGGGTACGGCACCGAGGTCAGCGCGAACAGCGCGCCGTCCGGGTCGGTCATCACCGCGATCGAGCCGACCTCGCTGGAGACGTTGACGATCCGGGCCGCCGGTGCCCGGCGCAGCAGCGGCAGCAGCGCGTTGGTCACCGCCGCCACCCCGAACACGTTCGTCTCGTACACCCGGCGCAGCGTCGCCACGGTCGTGTCGCTGGGCAGCGCCCGCGCGCCGTCGCCGAGCACGATGCCGGCGTTGTTGACCAGCACGTCCAGCCGTCCGTACTCCTGCTCGACCAGCTTCGCGGCCGTCGCCACCGACTCGGCGTCGGTGACGTCCAGCGGCACGAACCGGGCGTCCGCGCCGCCGTCGCGCAGCTCCCGCTCCGCTGCCCGGCCCCGCTCGGCGTCCCGCGCGCCCACCAGCACGGTCATTCCGAGGCTGCCGAGCTGCCGGGCGGTGGCGAGGCCGATTCCCTTGTTGGCCCCGGTGATCAGGGCGATCATGTTCGTCGTCATGTCCTCGACGCTGCCCGTCCGGCCTGCCCGGCGGGAGAGACCGGCCGAGGCTGGGACCGGCGGTACCACCCTCGCCGCCGCCGGCTGAGGCACGCTTGACGCATGACCGACCTGCGTCGTGACGAACTGGCGGCGTTCCTGCGCACCCGCCGCGCCCGGCTGCGCCCCGCCGAGGTCGGGCTCCCCGAGGGCGAACGCCGACGCACCCCCGGGCTGCGGCGGCAGGAGGTGGCCCAGCTCGCCGGGATGTCGATCGACTACTACATCCGGTTGGAGCAGGGCCGCGGCCCGCACCCGTCCCGGCAGGTGCTCGCCGCGATGGCCCGGGCACTGCTGCTCAGTCGGGACGAGCGCGAGTACCTCTTCCGGGTCGCCGGGGAGACCGCGCCGCCGGCCGGCGGGCCGAGCCGGGTGGTGCCACCCGGGCTGCGGCACCTGATCGACGCGATGACCGAGACACCGGCGTACCTCGTCGACGCCGCGTACCAGGTGCTGGCCTGGAACCGGCTGGCCACGTACTTCGTGGGGGATCTCGCCGCCGTGCCGGACGCGGACCGCAACATGATCCGCTGGACCTTCCGGCGCCCGGCGACCGACAGCCACTGGACCGACGCCGAGACCATCTGTTTCGTCCGCAGTACCGTGGCGGACCTGCGGGCCGCCTACGGCCGTTACCCGGCCGACCCGGCGATCCGCGAGCTGGTCACTGAGCTGCTCGGCACCTCGCCCCGGTTCGCCCGGCTGTGGGCCGAGCACGACGTCGAGCAACGCCGGCCCATCGTGAAGCGGGTGCCGCATCCCGAGCTGGGGTCGTTGGAGTTCGAGTGCCGGGTGCTGCACGTGCCGGAGACCGACCAGCGGATGATCGTCTACGTTCCCGAGCCGGGCTCGGCCACCCAGGCGGTGTTCCGCCGGCTCGCCGAGCGCGTCGCGCCCTGACCCGGCCGGCAGCCGACCAGCTCGTCCCCGTGGGCGGATCGCCGGTAGAGCACGCTGTGCCGTTCCCGCGCGCGGACCACCAGGCCGGAGCGCAGCAGCACCCCCAGGTGGTAGGAGACGGTGGCCGGTGCGAGCCGGTGCCGCTCGCTGAGCTGTCCGGTGGACCGGGGTACGTCCAGGTCGGCCAGGATCGCCGCCCGGCTCGCGCCGACCAGGTCACCGAGCCCGCCCGCCCGGCGCTGCTCAGCCCGCCCGACGCCGATCGGGTAGACCAGCACCGCGTTGCCCTCGTCGCAGAGCTGGGTGGACAGCTGGGGCCAGGCCAGCGCCGACGGCGCGAGCACCAGCTCCGCGCCGGTCAGCGCCGTGGTGATCCGGTACGAGCTGTCGATGGTCAGCGACCTGCCGGTCCAGCCGACTTTCGGGTGCAGGCTGTTCAGCATGCTGCCCACCCCGGCGGTGGCCATGGCCGTGGCCCGGACCGCCAGCTCGGCCTCCAGCGTGGCCCGCACCGACGGCCACTGCTCGGCGAGCGCGGCCAGCCAGAAGTGCCGCAGCCCGTCGGTGACTCGCCGGGCGAGGGTGCCGTCCTCGACCGCCGCGCGGACCCGCGCCGGCATCCCGCCTGCCGGGAACCGCTCGTGCACCTGCGTCGCCACCTCGTCGGCCGGGGTCGCCGCGATGGCCGCCAACTGCTGGTCGAAGGTCGCGTCGAGCGGGCCCAGCGGCGGCTTCGGCGTGAGCAGGTCCGGCGTGTAACCGAGCCGGCCGGGTGGCGTCACCAGCGCCGCGACCAGGGCCACGTCGGGATGCCGCAGTGCGGCGCGGGCGGTCGGACCGGGATCGCCGTGCACCGGATGCCCGAACCGGGACAGCGCGGCCCGCAGCCAGGACGCCGCCTCCGAGGCCGGCGAGATCGCCAACCGGAGCCGGGCGAGGCTCGGGCCGTCCAGATGCGCGACCATCACAGCGCGGATCGTACAAGCGGTGGCATCGATGTGCGGTCCGCATTCGAGCTTGTTCGAATCACTACCGGGCGGATCGCCTGGCCGGGTTGGCTGCGACGGCACAGCCACTCGTCCTGAGGAGAACCCGATGCGCCCACCTGCCTCTGCCCGCCCCGCCGGCCGGCTCGGCCGCACGATCGCCCTGCTCGGGCTCACCGCCGGCCTGCTGGCGGCGGCTCCCGCCGCGGTGTCGGCCGCCACCCCCGGTCCGGGTGACACGACAGCCGGCGACGCGACGGCCCGCGGCTGCGAGCGCGCCTTCGACCGCGCCGTCCGGGCGTACGTGGAGACCACCGCCCGGCGTGACCTGGACGGCTTCGCCGCCCTGCTGCACCCCGACGTGACCTCCGTCTTCGCCTCCGACGGCGAGGTGCTCGACGGCAAGCGGGCCACCGTGGACTGGCTGCGCGGGTTCTTCGCCGACGACTCCTGGACGCAGTCGTTCAGCGTGGCCAAGCAGACCGTGGTGGGCTGCCAGACCGGCTTCGTGCTGTTCGACTCCGTCTACGCGGTGCCGGCCACCGGCACCCGGGTGCCGCTGCTGATCGGGGTCAGCTACACCTACCAGCACGGCCGGTGGCTGGTGCTGCAGAACCAGGACTCGGTGGGCCGCATCTGACCAGGGGGCTGACCGGGGGGTCGTCGGCCGGGGGGAGGGGCGGGCGCCACAGCAGCGGCGCCCGCCCCTCGGCGGCGTTCACGCGATCTTCTCCAGGGCGGCCACCGCGAGCGGCGCGATCTTCGCGATCAGCGCGGTGCCGGCCGCCAGGTCGCCGTTGCTCGCCGAGGCGTCCACCTCCATGACGAAGTTGCCGCGCACCAGGAGGAGCGTGCACTGGTGCCGGGTCGCCTTGCCCTTCAACCGCTCGCAGAAGGTGATCACGTCCGGGCCGTTCGGCACCGGCGGGGGTGAGGGCCGCAGGATTATCGACGTGCGCCCGTCGTCGGGCACCTCGTACTGCTTGCACGTCGAGAGGACGGACCGCAGCTCGTCGGCGAGCTTGCGGCCGGGCACCTTCAGGTAGCCGACCACGTACTGCCGGACCCACACGCTCTCGCCGTCCCAGGTCCGCTCCCGGTAGGCGGTGCGTTTGATGTCCGACGGCAGGCTCGCCCTGCACAACGAGATCAGCTTCCAGGCGTCGGTGTTCTCGTCGGTGTACTGGGCGGTCTCCGGGTTGAACTTCGCGTCCAGGTCCAGCATCGCCCCCGTCACCCGGCTGCGGACCTCGGCGGTGGAGGTCGGCGCCGGGCGGGGCTTCGGCGGGGTCGGCGAGGCCGACACCGCCGGCGCGGACCAGCGGGGGGCCTCGGCGGCCTGGCTCGGAGCGCAGGCCGCCGAGCCGAGCAGGAGCAACGACAGCGGAAGCAGGATGGTACGGCGGAGCGACATCGCCGGGGGCGGTCCTTTCACGCGAAAAAGGGGGGCCCGACCGGGCCCCCCTTCCAGTGGCGTCGTCGCCGGCCGTCGCGTTACGCCGGCAGGTACGCGAAGGTGTCCGGGTTCGGGCCCTGCCGGCCCGCCTCACCCTTGTCCAGACCGGTGATCCGCTCCATCGTCGCGTCGTCCAGCTCGAAGTCGAAGATCCGGGTGTTCTCCTCGATCCGCTTCGGCGTGGTCGACTTCGGGAAGATGATGTCGCCGCGCTGCACGTGCCAGCGCAGCACCACCTGCGCCGGGGTCCGGCCGAGCTGCTCGGCGATGTCGGCCACCGTCGGGTCGCCCAGCACCTTGCCCTGCGCGATCGGCGACCACGCCTCGGTGAGGATGTTGTGCTCGCGGCCGTAGGCGCGAACCTCCTCGTTGCCGAAGTACGGGTGCGCCTCGACCTGGTTCACCGAAGGCACCACGTCGGCCTCGGCGGCCAGCCGCTGCAGGTGCGACACCTGGAAGTTCGACACGCCGATCGACCGGGCCCGGCCGTCGCGCTGGAACTCCTCCAGCACCTTCCAGGTGGAGACGTAGTTGCCGTCGTACAGGGTCGGCAGCGGCCAGTGGATCAGGAACAGGTCGATGTAGTCCATCTTCAGCGCCGCCAGCGTCGAGTCGAAAGCCCTGCGGGCGTCGTCAGGGCGGTGGAAGGCGTTGTTCAGCTTGCTGGTGATGTAGACCGCGTTCCGGTCGAGGCCGGACTCGCGGACCGCCTGGCCCACCTCGGCCTCGTTGCCGTACATCTCCGCGGTGTCGATGTGCCGGTAGCCCACCTCCAGCGCCTTGGTCACCGCCGCGACGGTGTCCTTCGGCTCGATCTGGAACACCCCGAAGCCGAGCTGCGGGATGGTCGTGCCGTCGTTCAGGCTGATGTCGGGAATCGTGTTGGCCACTGCGGCTCCTTCGCGTCTTCGTTCAGGGCACCCGGGCGCGGAATCACGTCCACCCGTGCCACCTGTCATCCCTACCCGCGCGGGAGGCCGAATCACCGTTCGTCGCAGCGTGACGAGCGCAACGGTGGCTTTTTCACCCCGTGGTGTCGAACAGCACCGGCCAGGGTCGCGCCGCGGGTACCGACGGCGGGGTGCCCGGCGCGGGCAGCGCCGGCTCGGCGCCAGCCAGCACCTCGGCGGCGAGCTGCCCGAACATGGGTGCCGCCGGATGCGCCGACCGGTCCGGCCAGGCCGCCGAGGTGCGCTTCGCCAGCGGCGCGCCGGCGATCGGCCGCCAGGCGATCCGGGGCTCCCGGCGGGCCACCGTCGCCGGCTCGACGGCCACCGCGCCACCGGCCAGCACCAGGCCGAAGAGGAACTCCGGGTTGCGCGCCGGTCGGACCCGGGCCGGCCGGTAGCCGTGCAGGCGGCACACGTCCAGCAGGTGGTCGTGCCAGCCCGGCGCGGTGGCCCGGGGCGCGGCCACCAGGTCCAGGCCGGCCACCGCGGCGAGCGTCACCTCCCGGCCGCGGGCCAGCGGCGAGGTGCGCGGCAGCAGCACCCCCAGCGGTACGTCGACGGGGGCGCCGAAGCGCAGCCCGTCCGCCGCCACCGGGTGGTGCACCAGACCCACGTCCAGGGTCCGCTCGGTGAGCATCCGCACCTGTTCGCTGCTGGTCAGCTCGTGCAGCTCCACGTCCAGGCCGGGCGCCCGGGCGGTGAGCGCGTCCAGCAGCAGGCGCAGTGTCACCGCCGGCGTCTCGGGTGGCACCCCGGCCCGAAGGACGCCCAGCTCGCCCGCGCGGACCTGCCCCATCAGGTTGCGCAGCCGGCCCTCACCGGCGAGCAGTTCCTCCGCCTCGCCGAGCAGCAACTCACCGGCGGTGGTGAGGCGCACCTGGCGGCGGGACCGGTCGAACAGCTCGACGGTCAGCTCCCGCTCCAACCGCTGGATCGACTGGCTGAGCGGCGGCTGGGCCATCCCGAGCAGCTCCGCGGCCCGCCCGAAGTGCAGCTCGTGCGCGACCACCACGAAGTGCCGCAGGTGCCGGAGCAGATCCACCGCCCGGACCCTACGCCAGCGCCGGCCCGGCGCCGCTGGATACCGTGCCGGGGTGAACGTGGGGGAGCGCATCGAGGCCATCTTCGCCGAGGTCGGGGTGACGGCCAGCCTGCACGCCGTCGACCTGGACGCCGTCGACCTGACCGTCGAGCACCACGGCGGCCCGGCCGGCGGTGGTCGGGAGGTCGGGGTACGGGCCGACGAGCAGGTGGTGATCGCCTCGATCTTCAAGATCCTGCTGGTGTTGGAGTTCGCCCGGCAGGTGGATGCCGGTCAGCTGGACCCGACCGAGCGGGTCCTGGTCACCGCCGCCGACCGGCTCGGCGGGTGGGGGCTGGCCGGCTGCACCGACGACGCCGAGGTGTCGCTGCGCGACCTCGCGTACTTCGCCATGTCGGTCAGCGACAACACCGCTGCCGACCTGCTGCTGCGCCGGGTCGGCCCGGACCTGCTGCCGATGCTCGCCGCCGAGCTGGGGTTGACCCGTACCCGCGTCCTCGGCGGCCCGCGCGACCTGGTCGAGGGGATGCTCGCCGACGTGGGCGCGCGGAACGAAACGGAGTTCGCCCGGATCTTTCCCACCCTGCCGGCGGACCGGGTCTGGGCCATGCGGGTCTTCGACCCGACGCGCACCACCTCCAGCACGGCCCGGGAGATCACTCGACTGCTCACGCTGATCTGGCGGGACGAGGCCGGGCCGCCGGAGGCCTGCGCGATGGTCCGTACCTGGATGGCCCGGCAGATCTTCTGGACCCGGCTGGCCGCCGCTTTCCCGCCCGGCGTCCGGGTGTCCGGCAAGACCGGCACCCTGCCCGGCCTGCACCTGGAAGCCGGGGTCGCCGAGTACCCCGACGGCGGCCGGTACGCCATTGCCGTCTTCGCCCGTGCCGACCGGCTGACCCCTCGCCGGATCGACGTGGACCTGGCGATGGGGCATGCGGCCCGGACGGCCGTCGAGGCGCTGCGCGGCGACTGATTTTCAGCCGTCCGAGCATCGGCGCATCGTCGCTGAGCAGGCCCGATATGCGGCGGCGTATCGGAGCTGGCGGCCTTCGATCTTGGACCTGGGCGCGGTGGCGCTGATTGGCTCCTGTCGAACCAATCGCCCGACCACGGGGAGTAGATCCGTCATGCCCAGTCTCGACCGCCGCCGCTTCCTCCGCGACGCCGCCGCCACCACCGCCCTGGTCTCCGCCGGCGGCCTCGCCGCCACCTCCTCCGCCCCGGCCCAGGCCGCGCCGCCGACCGCCGCCCCCGCGCCGACCAGCCGCCGCCGCGGCGCGGTCAGCTTCCGCTGGTGGGGTACGGCCGGCTGGCGCATCGACATCGGCGACCGGACCGTGCTGGTCGACCCGTTCCTCAGCCGGATCGACACCGGGCTGTTCACCGGGCCGTTCAACCCGGCCAAGGCGTTGACCGTGCGCACCGACGTGATCGACCCGCGTGTCGACCGGGCCATGACGGTGCTGGTCACGCACACCCACTGGGACCACTTCATGGACGTTCCGTACATCGCCAAGCGCACCGGCGCGCGGGTGTTCGGCACGCTGACCGCGTACCACCTGGGCTTGGCCTACGGCCTGCCGTCGACGCAGCTCAGCGCGGTGAAGGGCGGCGAGGTGCTGGACTTCGGCGACCACAGCGTCGAGGTGGTCGGCTCCCTGCACAGCCGCAACGCGACGTACTCGGTGGCCTTTCCCGGGGTGCGGGTGAGTCAGCCGGCGCAGCCCGCGACCATCGCCGACCTGCCGGAGGGGGACACCCTGGGCTACCTGCTGCGGGTCGACGGCGGCCCGTCGGTCTACTTCACCGGGGCCAGCGACGTCGCCGAGCGCAACCTCACCGGCCTGGCGCCGGACGTGGCCATGGTGGCCATGCAGAGCGCCACCACCACCGGCGACTACCTGCCCCGGCTGCTGGCCGGGCTCGACTATCCGAAGGTCGTGGTGCCGGTGCACTGGGACAACTTCGAGACCGAGCTGCAGAACCCGCCGGTCGTCGCACCCGCCGACCGCCTTCGGCTGGACGACATGGTCGCGGCGGTGCGCCGGATCTCGCCGCGCAGCCGGGTGCTGGTGCCCGAGTACGAGACCGCGTACCACTTCTGACCAGCCCGGGCGGGGGTCGCGGTCTTGCGTGACCCCCGCCGGGTCAGCCGGCCGCCAGCTCGGCGAGGGCGCGCACCGACTTCCAGTTCCGGGTGGTGGCCACCACGCCCAGCTTCTTCTCCAGGTAGGCGTTGGTGAACTTCGACCGCCCGTAGCCACCGTCGGGGAAGTGCAGGTAGACCTCCCGGCCGGTCACCGTGAACGCCACGTTCTCGCCGCCGGGCACGGTCAGCGCGTCCACCGTGGACCGCTTCGCGGCGGTGGCGAGGAAGGCCACCAGCAGCCTCGTCGGGTCGTCCTCCCGCTCGGCGTACGGGTTGCCACCGGCCACCGCCGCCAGCTCCCGGGCGCTGCGTACCAGCACCGGCACGCTCAGACCCAACTCGTCGGCGAGCGCCCGCTCGATCCCGCCGGCCAGCTTCTCGGCGTCGCGTACGGTGCTGCCGAACACCACGTTGCCGCTCTGCAGGTACGTCCTGGCGTCGTCGTGCCCGAGGTCGGTGACGAGCCGGCGCAGGTCGGCCATCGCGAGCCGGGTGGAGCCGACGTTGACCCCGCGTAACAGGGCGACGTACCGGGTCATGGCTTCTCCTCGGGTGCGCGGTCGACCCGCTCAGCGTAGGTCGGTCGGCCTCGACCCGCCGGGACCTACCAGGCCCGTTTCGTAGGCGACGATGACCAGTTGCGCCCGGTCGCGCGCCGCCAGCTTCGTCAGCAACCGCCCGACGTGCGTCTTGACCGTCGCCGGGCTGAGACTGAGGTGCGCGGCCAACTCCGCGTTGGACAGACCGCGGGCGATCAGCGCGAGCACCTCCCGTTCCCGATCGGTCACCCCGTCAAGGTGTCGGGGCAGCGGACGGGCCGGCTCCGGCCGGCGGGCGAACTCGTCGATCAGCCGGCGGGTCACCGTCGGCGCGAGCAGCCCCTCGCCGGCGGCGACCACCCGGATCCCGGCCAGCAGGTCCGCTGGCGGGGTGTCCTTGAGCAGGAACCCGCTGGCTCCGGCGCGCAGCGCCCCGTAGACGTACTCGTCCAGGTCGAACGTCGTCAGGATGATGACCCGGGTGCCGGCTGTCGCCGGGTCGACGCAGATTCGCCGGGTCGCCTCGATGCCGTCCATCTCCGGCATCCGTACGTCCATCAGCACCACATCCGGCCGGTGTTGTGCGGTCAACGCGACGGCCTCCACGCCGGTGCCCGCCTCGCCGACAGTGGTGAAGTCCGGAGTCAGATCGACCAGCAGTCGGAAGCTGCCGCGCAGCAGCGCCTGGTCGTCGGCGATCAGCACCCGGATCACGCGGCCATCCGGTAGGGCAGGTTGGCCGTCACCGCGAAGCCGCCGTCGGAGCGTGGTCCGGCGTGGAACTCCCCACCGTGCAACGCCACCCGTTCCCGCATGCCGATCAGCCCGTGCCCCTCCCCGGCGTTCGACACGGGGCGCCGGCCGTCGTCGGTCACCTCCACCCGCACCTCCCTGGGCGTGACGGTCACTGTTGCCCGGCAGGTGGCCGGCGCCGCGTGCTTCACCACGTTGGTCACCGCCTCCTGCACGATGCGATACACCGCGAGGCCCACCGACTCGGGCACCACGCCTTCCGGTTCCTCCCGCCGTACGTCGAGCTGAACGTCGACGCCGCCGATCGCCGCCTGCCGGGCGAGGACGGGCAACTCGTCCACCCCGGGCGTCGGGGCGTACAGGGTGCCCTCGCGCAGCACGCCGAGCACCCGGCGGACGTCGGTGAGCGCGTTCCGGCCGGTCTCCTCGATCACCCGCAGCGCGGCCCCGGCCTCACGCGGGTCCGCCTCGGCGACGTGGTTGGCGACGGCCGCCTTCACCACGATGAGACTCAACGTGTGCGCCACCACGTCGTGCAGCTCCCGGGCCACCCGCAGCCGCTCCTCGGTGGCGGCCTGGCGGATCAGGTGCTCGCCCTGGCGGGCGGCCAGGGCGCGGCGCTCCCGGATCAGCCAGCCGATCAGCCAGGCTGGCGCGATCATGACGGCGGCGTAGACGACCGCACCGGTCCGCGACCAGAGGTCACCTGCGGTCAGCACCAGGGCGACGCTCACCAGAGCGAGACAACCGGCGGCGCAGAGGATCGACCGGCGCGTGGCCGTCGACATGGCCACCGTGTAGAAGGACAGGCCGATGGCGAACGCCGGTGCGGCGGCGGCGAAGTTGGGGATCACCCCGGTGATCAGGGCCACGGTGGTGCTGCCGCTGATCACGACGGCGACTGTGATCGGCCACCGTCGCCGGACGGCCAACGGCAGCCCGAGAGCCATCCCGACGAGCACGGATACCCAGAGCGGCTCGCGTACGCCACCGTGCAGCGGCGACTCCAGCGCCGCGTACGGGCAGAGCAGCCCGCCGACCGCCACGGCCAACAGGGCATCCACGGTGTACAGATCAACCGGCCGCAGCCGCCGGGACAGCAGGAGAGCGGTCACCCGGTAGACGGTATCGGCCCACCACGGCGACCGCGTCCACCTGCGGGCCGTCATCCTCGGGAACGACGTCGGGTCGTCCACCGAGCCGTGGGTCCACCCGGAGGAGGGCCGGAAAGTGTCCGCGCTGGCACGACGCGCGGCACCTGCCGCAGCGGACACCGTGGCGGTCATGACCACACACACGGTGACCCTGACGGGGCTGCGCGCGGTGTACGGCACCGGGACCCGGCGGGTGACGGCGCTCGACGGCGTGACCACCAGCTTCGCGAGCGGCACGTTCACGGCGGTGATGGGCCCCTCAGGCTCAGGAAAGTCCACCCTGCTGCACTGCGCGGCGGGGCTGGACCGCCCGACCGAGGGGCTCGTCACGATCGACGGCACGCCCCTGAACGACCTCGGCGAGGACGCGCTGACCCGGCTGCGGCGCGACCGGATCGGTTTCGTGTTCCAGGCGTTCAACCTGGTGTCCACGCTGACCGCCGCGCAGAACGTCGAGCTGCCGATGCGCCTGGCCGGCCGCCGTCCACCGGCCCGGGACATCGCCGCCGCGCTCGACGCCGGGGGACTGGCCGACCGGGCCGGGCACCGGCCGAGTGAACTGTCCGGCGGTGAACAGCAGCGCGTCGCCGTGGCCCGCGCGTTGATCACCCGACCGGCGGTGGTCTTCGCCGACGAACCGACCGGGGCCCTGGACAGCGCGGCGTCCCGGCAGGTGCTCCAGCTGCTGCGCGCGCTCGTCGACGACCACGGGCAGACCGTCGTGATGGTGACCCACGACCCCGCCGCCGCCGCGTACGCCGATCGGGTTCTTCTGCTCGCCGACGGCCGCGTCGTCGACGAGCTGACCGGTGAGATCACCGCCGCCGCCGTCGCCGCGCGAATCGCCGAGCGGGAGACAGATCCGGTCGGTCCCTCCCGCCACGCGATGGAGACGGTCGCGGAGCCGTCATGCTGAACATCCGGCGGTCGGCCAGCGCGTTCGTGGCCGTCGCCATCGGGGTCGCGCTGGTCGCGGCGGCCACCCTGCTGCTCGCCTCCGGGCGCCCGCAGGTGCCGGACCGGCTGACGCAGGCGGCGGTGGTGGTGCAGAGCCCTGAGGCGGGTGCGCCGGCTGACTCGTTCGTGCCGAGCCGGCCCTGGTCGGCCAGCGTGGCGGCGGAACTCACCAGCAGGCTGGCCGGTCTGCCGGGCGTCGCGGCGGCGATGCCGGACCGGACCTTCTACGCCCAGCCGCTCGTCAACGGCCGCCCCGCGACCACCGATGCCCAGCGGGAGGACGCCCACCAGGGGCACGGCTGGTCCAGCACCCGGCTGGGCGGACTGCGCCGCACGGCCGGTGAGCCGCCCCGGAAGCCCGGCGAGGTGGTCGTCGACCGTGCGCTCGGGCTGCGTACCGGCGCGCCGGTCACCCTTCTCACGGCGGCGGGCCCGGAGCCGTACACCGTCAGTGGTCTGGTCGACGCGCCCGGCGTCTACGTCGCGGACGAGGTCGCCGCCGCGCTCGCGCCCGGCGTCCGGGCCATCGGGCTGGTGCTCGCGCCGGGCGCCGACCCGGAGCGGCTCGCCGTGGCGGCTCGCGGTGTCGTCGGCGGCGACGGACGGGTGCTGACCGGCGACGCGCGTGGCGCGCTGGAGCCTCGCAATGACGCCCGTACCCGCTGGATCGGCATGCAGGTGCTCACCGCCACGGCAGCCCTCGCCGGCTTCGTCACAGTGTTCGTAGTGGCCTCCACCTTCGCGTTCACCATCGCGCAGCGCCGCCGCGAGCTGGGCCTGCTGCGCGCCGTCGGCGCCACCCCACGCCAGGTCCGCCGCATGGTGTACGCCGAGGCGCTCGCCGTCGGCGCCGGCGCCGGGCTCGTCGGCCTACTGGTCGGCGCGGCGCTCGCTCCGGCGTTGGGTGGACTGCTGGTCGACGTCGGCTTCGAGCCGGCGACCTTCCAGGTCCGCTACGAACACTGGCCGGTCGCGGTCTCGCTCGCCGCCGGGCCGGTGATCGCGCTGCTGGCCGTCTGGTCGGCGTCGCGCCGAGCGGCGAGGGTGCGCCCCTTGGAGGCGTTGCGCGAGGCGGCGGTGGAACAGCGGCCGATCGGGCGGCTGCGCACCGCCACCGGCGCGCTGCTCGTCGCGGCGGGCGCCGCGCTCAGCCTCGGGACGGCGACCGCCGACGAAGCCCGGGACGCGGCGACGTACGCCCTCTACGCGGTGATGGCCCTGGTGGCCGGCGCCACCGTGCTCGCCCCGGCGGTGGTCGGGCCGGTGGTGCGGCTGCTGCGGTCTCCGGTGCGACGGCCGGGCGGCGCGATCGGGATGCTGGTCCGGGGCGGCGCGTTGACCGCGACCCGGCGGACCGCGTCCACAGCCGCGCCAGTGCTGCTCACGGTCGCGTTCGCGGTGCTGGTGTCCGGGATGGTGCGGACCACCACCGCCGCGTATGCGGCAGGTCGGACGGACAACGTGAACGCCGGCTGGGTCGTCGTGCCCGACCGGGCTCCCGGGCTGTCGGACCGGGCCGTCGCCGCGACCGGCGGCACCGCCCTCCTGCCGACCACCGTCTTCCGCACCGACCCCGGAACATCGCCGGAGAACCGGCCACTGACCGCGCTCGGCGTGGACCCGGTGGGCTTCGCCGCCGCGAACCGGGCACTCACCGTCGTCGCCGGCTCGCTCGACGACCTGCGCGGTGACGACACGGTGGTGGTCACCGCCTCGGCGAATCTGCTGCCGTCCGAGCCGTACGCCCTGGTCTTCGCCGACGGGGCGTTGCTGTCGCTGCGCATCGTCGCCGTGGTCAGCGACGACTCACTCCCCGGCGACCTGCTTGTGCCCCGGGCCGTGGTGCGAGCCCACGACCCGTCGGCGCTGACCTCCACGGTGTACGTCCGGGACCGGATAGATCCTCCCGCCGGCGCTCGGGTCATCGACGTCGCCACCTGGGCGGCCGAGGCAGACGCCGCCGAGGACCGCCTCGTCTGGCTGTTCACGCTGCTGCTGATCGGGGTGTCCGCCGGCTACGGGGCCATCGCGGTGGCAAACACGCTGCTGCTGGCCCCCGCCGGCCGGGCCGCCGACCTGCGGCTGATCCGGCTGGCCGGGGCGACCCGACGGCAGGTCCTCTGGTTGGTCACGGCCGAGTCCGCCCTGGTGGTGCTGATCGGCGCGGCGCTCGGCGGGAGCGTGGCGTTCGCCGGTCTGCTGAGCATCCGCGCCGGCCTCGCCGAGCAGGTCGGCGCGCCGGTGGACCTCGTCGTGCCGTGGTCGGTGGTCGGCGGCGTCGTGGGCCTCTGCCTACTGCTCGCGGTGATGGCGAGTGTGTTGCCGACGTGGCGGCTACTGCGCCACCGTCCCGCCCGGTCGCCGGTGGGCACCCTCGCCGGATGACCCGTCCCGTCCCGAGGGCCGCCGCGGTGGGCGCCGGGCCGCTACCGTTCACCGATGCGATCTGCGCGCCCGGTCGGGCTGCTCCTCTCCGCCGCCGCCGTGCTGCTCTGGGCGATCGGCATGACGGTGCTGCAACCGCTCACCGAACCGATCGGCCCCTGGTCGGAGCGGCTGCCGGGCAACAACGCCTACTGGGCGCGGGACGTGCGGTTCACGGCGATCGTCGCGGTCGTCCTCGGGCTGGTGCTGGCCGGCCGCGGGCGCCTGCGGTGGGCCGGGCCTGCGGTGCTGCTCGGTGGCCTCTGGGTCGCCGCCGACGTGACGATCGACCGGGCCGACCCGACCGGTACGGGGCCGACGGTGCTGCTCGCCGCCGGCGGCAGCGCGGTGCTCGGCGCGGCGGCGGCGGTCCTGCGGTGGCGGGAGCGCAGCGCACCCGGCGCGGGTACGGACCGGTGGGCGCTGACCGGCGCGGCCTGCGTGGCCGGGGTGCTGACGATGGTGGCCACCGGCATCGAGTCACCGACCGACCGGGAGCCCGAGCTGAACCCGGCGGCCTTCGCCACCGGCGTGCTGCTGGTCACCCTGACCATCGGCGCCGCACTGGCGGCGGCCCCGGCCCGGACCCGGGCCCGCTGCGTGCTGGCGGCCGGGCTCGGCGTGGCGGCCGTGGCCGGCGTCGGACTGATCCGGACGATCCCGCCCGGCCCGCGGGCCCTGCCGGAGCTGGCCCTCGGGGCGGTGCTGCTCACCGGGGTCACCCTGCTGGCGTGGGACTGGCCGGGTGGGCGGCCAGCGTGGCGGCGTCACGCGGTGGCCGCCGCCCTCGCCGCGCTCGTGGGCCCGACGGTGTTGCTGCTGGTCGTGGCCATCGTCATGATCGTGCTGCTGCCGATCGGCGCGATGTTCACGGCGCTGGCCGGCAACAGCCCGATCAACGCGGCCGACTCCGACGTGCTGTACTCGCTGATCGGGCTGCTCGCCGGGCTCGGGATGGGGCTGCTGCTGGCCTGGCCGCCCGCACTCGGCTACCGCCGCTGAACTCACTCCACGACCGGCAGCACGACCTCGTTGCGGCGCAGGAACCAGGGCTTCCACGGCGGGTCGAACCGGGCGTACCGGATGGCGCCGGTCGGTTGCAGCCCGGCCGCGGTGACCGACCGGCCGAGCATGGTGGCCCGCTGGCCGAACGCCTTCTCCGTCCACCGCCCGGAGAAGCGCATCGCCGCCGCGAGCTGCGCCGGGACCGCCCGGATCCGCACCCGGGGGTCCACCGGCTCGGGCAGGGTGGCGGCGGTGAAGCCGGCCGGCATGACGAACTGGACCAGATACGTGTCCGGCTGCTCGCCCTCCTCCTGGACCACCGGCGTGGTCATCGCGATCTTCTCCGTGCCGGTGGCCTCCTGCATGACCGGCGTGGTCATCCCGATCGGGTGCCGGGCCCGATTGGCACCCCCGATGTAGGCGGCCAGCGGCCGGAACGCCTCCATCGGGGCCCGGGTGAACGACGCCTGGATCTGCATCTCGGCCACCAGGTGGGCCGGGTACCGGCGCAGCTCGAAGCCGGGGTGTCGGGACACCACCCGGTACGGCTGCTGCTCGGTCATCACGCGCTCCCAGGATCTCCTGGGACAGACGCTACCGCCCGTCCGACCCCTGCTCGGCCGAAGTCGGCTCCTCCGCCCCGGGGGTGACCGCCCGCCCGGTCAGCCGCCAGTACTGCCGCTTGCGCTCGTCGCGCAGCACCACTCCGATCCGGCCCAGCTCCCGGCGCAGTTCCCGGGCGTCGTCGCGCCGATCCCGCTGGATCGCCCGTTCGCGGGCCCGCAGCAGGGCGTCCGCGCCGGCGGGCAGCCCGGGCAGGTCGGGCACCCAGAGCCGGTACGCCGACCGCTGCGGATCGCCGTCCGCCCACCCCCAGCCGTGCGTGCGGAACGCCGCGGCCAGGCGGGGGCCCGGCAGGTCGGTCGACTCCCGGACCAGCTCCGCGCGGTCCGCGTCGAGCAGCACCAAATCTCCGCTGTCGACGAAGACCACCCGGGTCTCGGCCCGCGTGACGTGCCGGTCCTCGCCGGCGCGGCGTAGCCGGACCCGCGCCGCGTCGACGGTGACGACCAGCCGTTCGGCGGTGCCCACCCCGGCGATGACCAGACCGGCCAGCGCGCCCACCGCTGCCGTGCCGACGATCGCCTGCTGCTCGGGCAGCCGGTCCAGCAGGTTGAACAGCCACTGCACGGGTGCCCAGGGCAGCCCGGCGACCCAGCCCGCCGCCAGCGCGAGCAGGCCGCCGGCGCCCGCGCCGAGCAGCGGGAAGCCGCCCCACAGCACGACCAGCTCGACCGGCCCGCCGGTGACGACGGTGCGCGGGCCGTAATCCTCACCGGCCATGCTCAGGACACCTCGCGGCGCAGCGTCCGGAACAGGCCGGCGGCCAGCGGGACGACCATCCAGACCAGCAGGGACACCGCTATCCGGCCCCACTGTTCGCCGGTGATGGCGTCGCTGCTGAACAGCGGTTCCATGGTCCGGCTGGTGTCCAGCCAGCCGGCCGGGCCGCGCAGGGGTCGCACCAGCTCGCCAAGCACACCCCAGAGGGTGGGCAGCAGCAGGTAACCGACGATGGCCAGCGGCGGGTTGAGCAGCAGCAGACCGAAGGCGGCACCCATCAGCACGCCGGTGACCTGGAAGATCGCCGCGTTCAGGAGCAGCGACGCGTCGATCTGCCAGGTGCCGGCGCCGCCGGTGGCGGACGCCACCAGCGTTCCGGCGGCGGCGACGGCC
Source organism: Micromonospora sp. NPDC005161 (assembly GCF_053599855.1). Taxonomy (NCBI): domain Bacteria; kingdom Bacillati; phylum Actinomycetota; class Actinomycetes; order Micromonosporales; family Micromonosporaceae; genus Micromonospora; species Micromonospora sp. NPDC005161. Next base: position 103,667 of record NZ_JBSFYQ010000014.1, on the reverse strand, counting down.
AGGCTGGCCAGCACCGAGGCGAGCGCGGCCAGCGCCACCGCGATCAGCTTCGCGGCCACGACCCGCTCCCGGCGGGGCACCAGGGCGTACGTGGTGAGTGCCGTCCGCTGGGACCACTCGCTGGTGATCGACAGGATGCCGAGCACCGGCAGGAGCACCCCGATCGGCAGCAGCGAGGGCGTGAAGAAGTTGACGAAGGTCTGCTCGGCGTCCTTGGCGTAGATCAGTTGGAGGGTGGCGATCGCGGCGGCGACCAGCCCGATGGTGATCAGCAGCCAGCGGCCGGCCCGGGTGTCGACGAGCTTGCGCAGCTCCACGGCGGTGAGCCGGAGCATCGACGGGCGGTGCGCCGGAGCGTGCTGCCGGGGCGTGACGGTGTTGGCGGCGGGCGCGGTGGTGGTGCTCATCGGACGGCCTCCTTGGTGGATTCGCCGGCGGTCAGGGTGAGGAAGAGCTGTTCCAGGCCACCGCCGCCGGCGGGGCGCAGCTCGGCGAGCGCGACGCCGGCGTCCGCGGCGGCCTGGCCGACCGCCTCGGCGTCGGCCTGCACCAGCAGCCCGTCGGCGCCGTCGGCGGCGGTCAGGCCGGCCGCGTCCAGCGCCCGGCGCAGCGCCGCGCCGTCGCGGGCCCGGACCAGCGTGCCGCCGCCGGTGAGCAGCTCGTCCTTGGTGCCCTGGGCCACGATCCGGCCGCCCCCGATAACCACCAGCCGGTCCGCGACCGCCTCCACCTCGCGCAGCAGGTGGGAGGAGAGCAGCACGGTGCCGCCCCGGTCGGCGAAGTCGCGCAGCAGGCCGCGCATCCAGAAGATCCCCTCCGGGTCCAGGCCGTTCGCCGGCTCGTCGAGGATCAACACCCGAGGGTCGCCGAGCAGCGCCTGTGCCAGGCCGAGCCGCTGGCGCATGCCCAACGAGTACGCCCGTACCCGACGCTTGGCGGCCACCGCGTTCAACCCGACCAGGTCGAGCTTCGCGGCGACCTCCCGCCGGTCCAACCCCATGGTGTACGCGGACAGCGTCAGCGCCTCGCGGCCGGTCCGCCCGGCGTGCTGGGCGGAGGCGTCCAGCAGCACCCCGACCTCCCGCCCCGGGTTGGGCAGCTCCCGGTAGGGGCGCCCGGAGACGGTGGCGCGGCCGGCGGTCGGTGCGGTGAGCCCGCAGATCATCCGCATGGTGGTGGACTTGCCGGCGCCGTTCGGGCCGAGGAAGCCGGTGACCGTGCCCGGCTCGCACTGGAACGACACGTCGTCCACCGCCGGGTGCGGCCCGTATCGCTTGGTGAGGTTCTCCACAGTGATCATGTCGTCGAGACTGCCCGCGCCGCCCGGCCATCCGCTGCGGCCACCGGTCGGCGCCGCACCGACCTTGGTCGACTCGAGGGTCTCGACTTTGGTAGCTGGTCGCGGCGGCGATCGGCTGCCTAGCATGGCCTCGTGACCAGCCTCGCCGTGCCGGAACACCCCTGGCTGCTGCCCGGGGCGCTGGCCGACGCGGCCAACCCGGACGCGGCGACCCGCCGGCCCCGCCGCACCACCCGGGACTGGGCGGTCGACACCCTGGCCTTCCTGTTCTCCCTGCTCTGGGTGCTGTTCGTCACCGCGGATGCCCTGTCGCCCGACCCGGCCGTCACGCCCCCGCTGCCGCACGACTGGATGATCGGCGCGGACGCGCTGCTCGGGCTGGCCTGCTGCGGGCTGCTCTGGCTGCGCCGGCGGTGGCCGCTCGGGCTGTTGGTGGCCACGACACCGCTGACGCTGTTCTCGATGGCCTCGGCCATCCCGTTGGTGATCCTCTACTTCACCGTCGTGGTGCACCGGCGCACCGCCGTCGCGGTGGCGATGACCGGCGTGGGACTGGTCACCAACATGGTCTTCAGTTGGCTGCGCCCGGACCCGGGCATGCCGTACTGGGCCACCGCGACGTGGGGCGTGGTGATCAGTTTCGCCGTGCTGGCCTGGGGGATGTTCGTACGGGCCCGGCGGCAGTTGATCGTGTCGCTGCGGGATCGGGCCGAGCGGGCCGAGGCGGAGCAGCAGCTGCGGGTCGCCCAGGCCCGGCACCTGGAGCGCACCCGGATCGCCCGGGAGATGCACGACGTGCTGGCCCACCGGATCTCGCTGCTCAGCCTGCACGCGGGTGCGCTGGAGTTCCGCCCGGACGCGCCCCCGGACGAGGTGGCCCGGGCGGCCGGGGTGATCCGGGGCAGCGCACATGCGGCCCTCCAGGACCTGCGCGAGGTGATCGGAGTGCTCCGGGCCGAGGGCGATGGCGATGCCCCGGAGCCCCCGCAGCCCACCCTCGCCGACCTGCCCGCCCTGATCGCCGAGTCGCGGGCGGCCGGGGTGCGGGTGAACGTCACCGACAGCGTCGGCGCGGCAAAGGACGTGCCGGTGGCGCTGGGGCGGGCCGCGTACCGGATCGTGCAGGAGGGGCTGACCAACGCCCGCAAGCACGCGGCCGGCGCGGCCGTCAGCGTGGATCTTGCCGGGGGGCCGGGCCCTGGGCTGACCGTGGCGATCAGCAACCGGTGGCCGGTGGGCACCCCGACCGGGGCGCAGCTACCGGGCGCCGGCACCGGCCTGGTCGGCATCACCGAGCGGGTCACCCTGGCCGGCGGCCGGTTGGCGTACGGCCGGGACGACGGGGGCGATTTCCGGTTGGCCGCCTGGCTGCCGTGGCCGGCGTGACCGGGCTGGCCGGCGAGACCGGGGCCGGTGCGGGCGCCACCCCGGTGCGGGTGCTGATCGTGGACGACGACGCCCTGGTCCGGGCCGGGCTCTCGATGATCCTCGGCGGCCTGCCGGACCTGACCGTGGTCGGCGAGGCGGCCGACGGCGGCGAGGTGCCGGCCGCGGTCGCCGCGTTCGCCCCGGACGTGGTGCTGATGGACATCCGGATGCCACGGGTGGACGGGCTGACCGCCACCGAGGCGTTGCGCGCCCAGCCGCACCCACCGGAGGTGCTGGTGCTGACCACCTTCGACGCCGACGAGCAGGTGCTGCGGGCGTTGCGCGCCGGGGCGGCCGGTTTCCTGCTCAAGGACACCCCGCCGGCGGACATCGTGCACGCGGTGCGTCGCGTGGCGGCCGGCGAGGCGACGCTCTCCCCGACGGTGACCCGGACGCTGATCGCCCACGTGACCGCCGCCGCGCCAGGCCTGGCCGGTCCCGACCCGCGCCGGGAGCGGGCGTTGCGGCTGCTCAGCGGGCTCAGCGAGCGGGAGCGGCAGGTGGCGGTCGCGCTGGGCCGGGGCTGCACCAACGCGGAGATCGCGGGGGAGTTGTTCATGAGCGTGGCGACGGTGAAGGCGTACGTCTCCCGGCTGCTGACCCGGCTCGACCTCAACAACCGGGTCCAGGTGGCCCTGCTGGTGCACGACGCCGGCCTGGTCTGAGCGAACCCCGTTAGGGGCACCGATTAGGGGCAAAGGGATTGAACTTTCGTCCGGTGTCGGCCGTACCACTGGCCGAGGATGTCGATGCGGCTGGTCCGCCGTATCGCTGCCGAGCTGCGGGAGGCCTGCCGTGCGAGTTGGTGAGCAGTCGACGGATCCCATCGATCAGGTACTGGGGGAGGTGCCGCTGCCGGCACCGCTGACCCCCGAGGATGTCCGGCTCGCGGTCCGGGCGGTGGTGGTGCACACCGCAGAGGAGTGGCCCACCGGGCCACTGTGCCGTAACGACGGCGCCTCCTACCCCTGCCGGTTGCACCGCTGGGGGCGGCGGGTGCTCGAGACACACGGGCTCAACGAGCGACAGATCGAGGCGTTGATCCGGCACGGCAACCCCTTCGTGCACGTGCCCTTCCCGTTCACCGCGACCGGGCCGTCCTCCGCCCGTCCCGCCGGCTACTCGGCCCAGGCCGCGCGTACCAACGGGCTGACGGCGCGACACCCGGCCGCGCGGGTCGTCCCACCCGGGGTACGACCCACCGCTCCCGGCCGGCCGGTGACTCCCCCCGTCACCGCGCCGCGCTGGCCCCGGGCGAGCTGAAGCGGCGCTACCCCTCGCCCGCCAGACCCGGGGCGACACGATGCCGGCCCGACGCGGAGGTTCCCCACCCGCGCCGGGCCGGCGTCGTGCTGTCCGAGCCTCAGTCGTTGCCGGCCCCGATCCCGCAGTCCGGCGCGGACCAGCTCGTCGTGTTCGAGCTGTTGTCGCTGTTGTTCTCCCGCCGCGAGTCGACGTGCACGTGGTCGTCGTGGTCGGGGTAGCCCGGCCCGTAGAGACCGCTGAAGCCGTTGTTGCGCGCGCCGCGGGCGACCTGGCACAGCGACGACGTCCGCGAGGTGACGTCGGCCGCGTTGCCGTACAGGTGCTGGCTGTCCGAGGCGCCGCCGACCTGGTTGTTGCAGCTCCGGCTGCGGAAGCCGCCCGAGACGTAGAGCGGCTTGTCGCCGAGGCCCTTGCGCAGCGCCTCCAGCTTCCACATGGTGCGCAGCGCGTTCTGCTTGGTCTGGCTCGCCGACAGCGGACCGCCGCTCCACCCGCTCCCGCCGCACCCGTTGTCCAGTTCGTTGTAGCTGAAGTGCGCGGGCGTGCAGTCGTTGTCCTGGAGCTGGTACAGCTTGGCGTAGGTCTGCGGCCCGGCGATCCCGTCGGCGCGCAGCCCGTACGCCTGTTGGAACCGCTTGACCGCCGCGGCGGTCTTCGGTCCGTAGATGCCGTCGTTCTCGACGATGTCCCGGGACCCGGCCCAACCGGCCACCCGGATCTGCAACTGGCGGACGTCGCTGCCCGAGCGGCCCTGGGACAGCGTGCGGTCCCAGGTGTAGCAGCCGTCGGCGTGCGCCGCGGGCGCGGCGACCACCGAGGCGATCGCGGCCCCGGGCAGCGCCAGGGCGAATGCGACGGCAGCTCGCTTCAAGGTGTTTACGCGCACAGAAGTCCTCCCGATAGGAGAGCGAATGGGGTGGCTTCAGGACATCGACCGAGACGTCCCGTGATTTCCACCCTCGCACTGATCAGTGCGGTTGGCGGCAATTAATGAGAATTGTCCTCACGATTGGCCTTGCCTGGGTATCGGCTGGGAATTCGACTGATTTGCGAAACAGCCATTCACTCCCGATCACCCCGCCAAAGGGCAACCACACCGAACGTCGCAATCAATCGCACCGAGGGTGATGTTCCTCGGCCATTGGCGGCCGGTAACGTCAGCCTCGGGCGGCGGACTGGCGGAGGTGCACGTGGCACGCGGTGGCGTCTTCTGTGTCGAGGGCCAGTGGCACCGAGACCTCAACGAGCGGGGTTCCGTGCTGCCCACCCTCGAGTTGCTGGAACGGCTCGGCAAGATCCGGTTCATCCACAAGGACGCGGCCACCCGCGACGAGCTCTTCTACTTCCTGGACCGCTGGCTGCTCAAGCAGTACGCCGACCACCGGGTCGCCTTCTTCGCCATGCACGGTGAGCCGAGCCGACTCTGCCTCACCGACTGGCAGTCCGTGGAGTTGAACGAGGTGGCCGAGTTGATGGCCGGCCGCTGCGAGGGGCGCCGGCTCTATTTCGGCAGTTGCTCGGTGCTGCGCGCCTCGGACGCGGTGCTGCGCGAGTTCCTCGAAGTCACCGGAGCCGCCCTGATCTGCGGTTTCACCCGGGAAGTCGACTGGGTCGAATCGGCCGCTTTCGAAACCGTGCTGCTCGACGTGCTGGCCAACGGTCAGCGGCACAATGCCGCCGAACTGCGGATGGGCTCGGCGCACTGGGCGCCGCTCGCCTCGTACCTCGGTTTCCGGGTGATCTACGCGAACGGCCGGGCCTGGCGTCCGGCCGGTCGGCCCCGGGTGCCGGCCCAGGCGGCGCACCGCGCGGCCCGGCCCAGCTGACCCGCCGTCGCCGCGTCGCGATCGCCCTGGTAGGAACGGATGATGGCGCCCAGCATCGCGAAGAACACCCGGGTCGACCGGGACACCCTGCTCGACTTCCTCCGGCCGCGACACCGCGTCGTGCTGATGACCACCCGGGCGGACGGCCGCCCGCAGTCCTCCCCGGTCTCCGCGGGCGTGGACGGCCAGGGCCGGCTGGTCGTCTCCACCTACCCGGAGCGGGCTAAGGTCACCAACATCCGCCGCGACCCGCGGGTCTCGGCCTGCGTGCTGTCCGACGACTGGAACGGGCCCTGGGTGCAGCTCGACGGCACCGCCGAGGTGCTGGACCTGCCGGAGGCGCTGGAGCCGCTGGTCGAGTACTTCCGCAGCATTTCCGGCGAGCACCCGGACTGGAACGACTACCGGGCGGCGATGGTGCGCCAGGGCAAGTCGCTGATCCGGGTCACCATCGACTCCTGGGGCCCGATCGCCACCGGCGGCTTCCCGGCCCGGCTCGCCGACTGACGGTTGGCGGGTGGTGTTCAGTACGCGGCGGTGAAGCGGGCGTTCTGGTGCCGCGGCTGCTCGATCTCGTCGACGATCGCCACCGCCAGGTCCTCGTATGTCAGCACCGAACGGCCCTGGTCGTCGGTGACCGGCTGGTCGGTGCCGGTGCGGTAGTGCCCGGTGCGCTCGCCGGGGTGGAACTCCAGCGGGGGCGGCGAGACGTACGTCCAGCTCACCCCATCGGCGGCGGTGCGGTAGTAGTCGAGGGCGTCGGCTTGGCCCAGCGCCGAGTCCCGATACTGCGCCGGGAAGTCCGGCTCGTCCACGATGCGGGTGCCACGTGGGGTGAGCAGGGTCGACCCGCCGCCCAGGTGGATGATCCGCGGCGCCGCCGGCATCCCGCGCAGCGTTGTCACCAGGTTCTCCGCCGCGTTCCGCCACAGCTCGCGTTCGCCGCCGCCGATGGCCACGACCAGCGCGTCCACGTCCGGTGCCAGCTCCCGCACGCTCCGCTCGCTGGTCGCGTCGCCGGTGACCGTCCGCACCCCGGCCGGCAGGTACGAGGTGGCCTCCGGGCGGCGGACGGCGGCGATCACCCGGTGCCCCCGGTCGACCGCCTCGGCGGTGATCCGCGACCCGGCGGTGCCGCCCGCGCCAAACACGACGATGGTGCTCACGATCGCCTCCCACCCGAACCTGGACCCGTCTTCAGGCTAGGGAGCGGCTGCCCGGGAGGTGCCGTAACGACGAACCCGGCCGTACGTTCGGGTGACTCGAAGGCTCGCATAGATCGAATACGGTGAGTCGCGCAAGATCCATTGAACCCAACGGGGGAGTCATGAAGCATCTCTCTGCCCGACGTCGGCTGCTCTCCTGGGCGGCGCCGGTCACGCTCGCGCTCACCGCTCTCGGACCCGCGTTCCCGGCGCACGCCGCCGCAGCCGGCACCCCGACTCCGGCCGTCGTCGGCCCGGTCGACAAGGACCTCAACGGCGACGGCGTACCCGACCTGGTGACCGTCGGCGGCACCGCCGGCCTTGGCTCCGGTGTCTGGACGGCGCGGGGCCGGGTCAACGCGACCACCGGCGCGGGCACCGGCCGCGTGAAGGTCCCGGCCGTGAACATCGGGGTGTACGGCAACGGGGTTTACGGCACAGACAACCCGCCGTCGGAGTTCGACGGCGCCCAGGTGATCACCGGCCGCTTTTTCGGCACTGCGAACCAGGACTTCCTCGCCTACTACCCGAGTGGCATCAACACCGGGGGCGGCAGCTTCATCGCGGGCGTCGGCGACGGCACGATGGTCAATCCCTATGGTGGCGGCGGCCAGGTGAGCCTCATGTCCGAATTCCTTGCCGACGAGTACGGTAACTTCCCGATCCAGCTCGTCAACGGGTACACGGCAGACGACGTGGACACCGCCATCCCGGACCTGATCGGCATCGTGGGCGACGAGACCAACGGATACCGCGTCAACTACTACCCGAACATCGGGGCACCCGGCCTCTACTTCCCCCGTCTGCCGCTCAACAACGCCACCCCGACCGGCGGCAGCGACTGGCAGAACTGGACCCTGGCCAGCACCGAGCTGGCGTCGGGGGCGGCGCTGGTGTTGCGTAACGCCACCAGCGGTGACCTCTACCTCTGGCAGGGCGTCACGATGACCGACAACGGCGACGGGACCGGCACGCTCGCCTACACCCAGTACCGGCTCGCCTCCGGCTGGAACACCGGCGTCGCGATCAGCGGCCTCACCGCCGCCGACTTGAACGCCGACGGCGTGGCCGACCTGTGGGCCGTGTTCCCGGACGGGACCGTGCGCGCGTACCTGATCTTGAAGCTGTCCGCGACCGGTACGGCGAAGGTGCGCGCGATCCAGGCGCAGCAGCTCGGCTGAGCCACGGTACCGGGGGCCCGTCGTGGCAGACGGGCCCCCGGTACCGGTCAGTCGACCAGGGCGGCGTAGACGAGCTGGCGCAGCTGGGAGCGCAGCGGGTACGTGCTCGACGGCATCAACTGGGTGAAGAGAAGCGCGGTGATCTCCTCGGCCGGGTCCACCCAGAACGCGGTGCTGGCCACCCCACCCCAGTAGTACTCGCCGACGCTGCTCGGCACCCGGCTGGGAATCGGGTCGTCGACGACCGCGAAGCCGAGGCCGAAGCCGATCCCGTCCAGGGTGGTCTCGGCGAAGCCGCCGGTGGACAGGGTGCCCAGGTCCTGACCCTCTGGCAGGTGGTTGCGGGTCATGAAGCGCACCGTGCGCGGCCCGAGCAGGCGTACCCCGTCCAGCTCGCCGCCGCGCAGCAGCAGCTGTGTGAAGCGGTGGTAGTCGGCGGCGCTGGAGATCAGGCCGCCGCCACCGGAGAACAGGGCGGGCTTGCGGTAGGCCAGCGAGCCGAGGCTGTCGTAGCGGACCGCCCGGCCGCTGCGCGGCTCGGGGACGTAGAGCGCGGCCAGGCGTTCGGCCTCGTCGCCCTCGACCCACCATCGGCTGTCGGTCATGCCCAGCGGGCCGAAGATCCGGTCGGCGAAGAACGCGTCGAGGCTCTGCCCGGACACCACCTCGACCAGTCGGCCGAGCACGTCGGTGGCGACCGAGTAGCCCCAGGCGGTGCCCGGCTGGAACAGCAGCGGCAGCTCGCCGAAGGCCGCGCAGGCGCCGGCCAGGTCGACGTCCGCCGGCGGGTACAGGTCGTAGCCGGCCGCCCGGTAGAGCCCGTCGACCACGGAGGTCTGCATGAAGCCGTACGTCAGACCGGCGGTGTGGGTGAGCAGGTGCCAGACCCGGATCGGCTCGATCGCCGGCACGGTGTACGGCTTGAGCGTCGACCCCTTCGAGTAGACCCGCAGGTCGGCGAACTCCGGCAGCCAGCGGCTGATCTCGTCGGTCAGCTCGAAGCGGCCCTCCTCCCACAGCATCATCGCCGCGACCGAGGTGACCGGCTTGGTCATCGAGTAGATCCGCCAGAGCGTGTCGGCCTCGACCGGAGCGCCCGACTCCCGGTCCCGCAGGCCGTACGTCGAGGAGTGCGCCACCTCGCCGCGGCGGGTGACCACCACCTGCCAGCCGGCCAGCCGGCCGTCGTCGACGTACCGGCCGAAGTGCTCGTCGATCCGGGCCAGCCGTGCCGGGTCGAAGCCGATCTGATCCGGGTCCTTGCTCCGCGCCACACTCACGCCGCCGAACCTACTAGCCGGTACGCCGGTACCGGAAGGGGCTGCCACCGACCGACCGGCCGGCTGTCGGCGGTCGGCACTAGCCTGGCCGAATGCCGGAGCTGACCGAGGACGTGACCTTCCGCCACGAGGACTGGTACGGCGAGGAGCTGACCGACCGGCACTTCGTGGGCTGCGAGTTCTTCCACGTGGATCTGACCGAGGCGGTGAGTCGCGGCGCGGTGTTCACCGGCTGCACGTTCGGCAACGTGCTGTTCAACGCCTCCCGGCACGTCGACTCCGCCTTCACCCGCTGCGTCTTCAAGCGGTGCAACTTCTTCGAGGTCGAGTTCACCGGCTGCAAGCTGGTCGGCAGCACCTTCGCCCAGTGCGACCTGCGCCCGTTGACGGTGGCCGGCGGCGACTGGTCGTTCGTCGCGCTGCCCGGCGCGGACCTGCGCGGCGTCCGTCTGACCGACGTGCGGATGCGCGAGGTCGACTTGACCGGCGCCAACCTCACCGGCGCCACCGTGACCGGCGTCGACCTCTCCGGCGCGCAGCTGCACAGCTCCCGGCTCGGCGACGCCGACCTGCGCGGCAGCGACCTGACCGCGCTGGACCCGACGGTCGTCGAGCGGGCCGGTGCCATCGTCGACGCCGAGCAGGCCGTGGTCATCGCGCAGGCGCTCGGCTTCCGGATCAGCTGACGCGAGGGCGGTCAGGATCGACCGGAGTCCCGGCCGGCTGCCCGATACCGTCCGGTTCCGGACTGGACACGCCCGCCCGTCCGGATCTAGCGTGTCGTCCACGCCGGATGCGAGCGCAAAACGGCCCACAGTGGACGGTGCGATCCGCGACGCTGGATGGCGGCCGGGCGGTGGAGGTGGAGGGGTCGGTGGCGGACGAAGACCGCACGCGGGCGGATTCGGGGGCCGGTGACGAGCCGTCCGACCGACCAGCGAGGCACCGGCCGCGCGCCGGCATCACCGGGCATGCCCGCAGCACACTGCGCCGACTCACCAGTGACCGGAAGCGGCGGCGCTGGGCGGTGCAGGGGCTCGCCGTGCTCGTCTGCCTGGTGGGGCTCGTCTTGTACCTCGGCACCCGGTCCGGCCCGGAGTCCGGCGACGATCAGGCGGGCCGCCCGGGCGGCGTGCCCGCCGGGGCCACCCGCCCCACCGGCTTCCCGGGCGCGGAGGGTCGCACCCTCGAGGCCGGGCCGGCGACGCCCAATCTGCGTCCTCGGCAGCGTCCGCCCTCGCCCGACCCGACGCCGTCGGTCAGCGCGCCGGCCCCGCCGCCGCCGTCCCCGTCAGCGCCGGTGCTGTCGGTGAGCCGGGCGGAGGTGCCCGCCGAGGTCGACCTCACCGCCGTGGGCACCCGGGACTGGATGCACTGGGGCCTGCACGGCGGCAAGTCGACGGTCCGTAAGCGCGCCGGCTCCGGAGAGATCATCGACGGGGGTGGCGCCGGCACCCGGGTCGGCTGGAACGGCAACCAGGAGGTTGTCAGCTGGCGGGACGGCACGTCGGAGCGTTCGGTGAGCGGCAGCCCGAACGGCGTCTACACCTGCGGCGCCGGCAACGGGTTCAGCCTCGCCGTCGCCGGCAGCGGCGAGCCGCGTGTCGTCCAGCTCTACGCCGGGACCTGGATGGCCCGGGGCCGGCTGGAGGCCCGGCTGTCCACCGGCGGCCCGGTCAGCACCGCGCGGCTGGAGGACCCGTACACCAGCCAGAGCGCCCAGTTCACCATCCGGTTCAAGCTGCCGAAGGGCGCCCGGCTGCTGCTGACCTGGACCGTCGAGAAGGCCTTCACCGAGCACTGCGGCAACGTCGGCCTCCAGGCCGTGGCGGTGCGCTGACCGGCGGCTGTCGCCACGGTGTTCGGGCTGCCCGCCACGGATGGCGGCAGTAGCCTGGGCGCGAGGGCCACCGATCCGTGAGGAGTGCCGATGACGTCCAGCGAGCAGGTGGTGGACAGCCCCAGTGGCTGGGTCGCCGAGCACATCCAGCGGTACGTCGAGACCGGCGGCGCCGAGGGGCACGAGTGGCGGCCCGGGGTCTACACGCTCCTGCTTACCACCCGGGGCCGGCACAGCGGCAAGCGGCGCCGCACCGCCCTGATCTACGGGCGGGACGGCGACGACCACCTGGTGGTCGGCTCGCAGGGCGGCGCCCCGAAGCACCCGGCCTGGGTCCTCAACCTGCTGGCCGAGTCGCAGGTCGAGGTGCAGGTCGGCCCGGAGACGTTCACCGCGCGGGCTCGCATCGCGACGCCCGAGGAGAAGCCGCGGATGTGGGCCACGATGACCGCCATCTGGCCGGCGTACGACGACTACCAGGCCCGGACCGACCGGGAGATCCCGGTGGTGGTGCTGGAACGGTTCTGACCTGGCGTCCGTCATGCCGCGCCGGACGGCGGGACAGGTTGTCCGTCGCACTCGGTTGATGGCGACGTAACTTTCTGCCGTCTCCGTCCCACCATCCAGTGTGGAGGCACCGCAGATGAGCAGCACTACCGCCCACCGTTTCCGTCCGGCCGTTTCGTCCGGTGCCGGTGAAGCCCCGGGGGAGGTGCTCCGCGACATCCCCCTGCCGCCATACGTGACGGGGGAGGACACCCAGTTCGCGGTGCGGGCGGTGGTGGTGCACGCGCCCCGCCGGTGGTCCGGCGGCATGGTCTGCCGTAACGACGCCAGCCCGCACCCGTGCCGGCTGCACCGCTGGGGCACCCGGGTGCTGGCGCTGCGCGGGCTGCGGGCCGCCGAGATCGCCGCGCTCATCGAGCGGGGTGACCCGACCGCGGTGGTTCCCCCACCGGACCGCCCGGCCTGATCCGGCCGGGGGCGCGGTGCGCCCCCCGGCCGTCGGTCAGCAGGTGATCGGCTTGACCCAGGAGCATTCCACGCCCTCCGGGGTCCGTGGCGTCTCCGGCACCGCCGGCGGTGCAATCCGTGCCGTGGCCGCGCCGTCCTCGCGGTAACCGGCCAACGCCACGGCGATCTGGTCCTCCAGCGGCTTCACGGACGCGGTGAGGTAGTTGTTCAGCAGGATGGAGAACGCCAGCAGCCGGCCGTCGGCGCTGGTGACATAGCCGGACAACCCGGAGACCCCGGTCAGGCTGCCGGTCTTGGCGTGCACGTTGCCCGCCGCCGGGGTGCCGGCCATCCGGCTGCGCAGCGTGCCGCCGACGAACCGGTCGGGTTGCCCGGCGATCGGCAGGGCCGCGTACCAGGTGGCGAACCAGGGTTCGGCCCGGACGGCGGCCAGCAGGTCGACGAACTCCGTGGCCGGAACGAGGTTGCGCCGGGACAGCCCGGAGCCGTCGCGCTGGCGCAGCGTGCCGGTGTCCATCCCGGTGTCGGCGACGTACTCGCTGATCGCGGTCAGCCCGGCCGACCAGGTGCCGGAGCCGGAGAGTACCCGGCCGATCTCCTTGGTCAACACCTCGGCGTGCCCGTTGTTGGAGAGCTTGAGGAACGGCGTCATCAGCTCACCCAGACTCATCGAGTCGTGCCGGGCCACCGGGTGCGCGGCCTCGGGGGTGGGCTGACCGAGCACGGTTCGACCGAGCACGCGGACGCCGTGCCGGTGCAGTGCCGCCCGGAACACGTCGGCCGCGTAGCCGGTGGGCTCCCAGACCGTCACCCAGTCGCTGGCCGGCTCGTCGCCGACCGCGATCTGCCCGCTCACCACGATGGTGTTGCCGCCGTGCTCGCGTTCGATCGAGATCGAGGTCTCACCACCGGCGACCGTCTCGGCGCGGTTGTCGATCCGGACGTACCCGGTGGGTGGGGTGGTGTTGACGACCGGCGGGGCGCCGGCCCGGTCAGCCGGGGCGGCGTGCACGATCACGGTGCCCGCGTCGTAGTCGGTGTCCGGCGCGACGGTCAGCGCGGAGACCTGGGCGGCGTAGTAGTAGGGCTCGTCGTCCCAGGTCCAGTCGGGGCCGAGCCGGGTGCGGTCGTACCGGGTGTCGTCGGCGATCAGGTTGCCGGTCACCACCCGGACACCGTCGGCCGCGACCTGTGCGGCGAGCGCGTCGTAGTCGGCCGCGAGCATGGTCGGGTCGCCGCCGCCCCGCAGGTAGAGGTTGCCCGAGAGCAGCCCGCCTCGGCGCTTGCCCGTGGTGCGTACGTCGGTGCCGAAGCGGTGCCCCGGGCCGAGCAGCTCCAGGGCGGCCGTGGAGGTCAGCAGCTTGGTGTTGGAGGCCGGGATCAGCCGCCGGTCCCCGTTGCGGTCGTAGAGGGTCTGCCCCGTGCCGGTGTCGACCACGACCACCGACGCCTGCGCGCCGGTCAGCCGCTGGTCGGCGAGGATCGTGTCGATGGCCGCGCGCAGGCGGGTCGTCGCGGGGGTGGGCGACTCGGCGGTGGCGACGGGCGCGCCGGCGGTGGCCGCGGTGGCGACCAGCGCGACCAGCGCGAGGAGCCGGGGAAAGAGACGGCGATGCATGCGCTGATGCTGCCACGAAGGTATTCGCCGGAGAAGGGTCTCGGGCGAAGGATATTGCCAAACCCCGTTACGTCGGTCGGCCGACCGACCTGTCGTGCCCGCCCCAGTAGTGTCGTTGCGCCCCCATGACCAGCGGTGCCACCAGCGCGGCGAGGGCCCCGCCGAGCAGCGGGAAGACGATGAACAGCCAGAGCTGCCGCAGTGCCACTCCGCCCTCGAAGACGGCCGGGCCGAAGGCGCGGGCCGGGTTGACGGCGGCGCCGTCCAGCGTCACGCCGACCAGCTGGGTCACGGCCAGGGCCAGCCCGATCGCCACGCCGGCGGTGCCCGGATTCTCGCTGCGACTGGTGACCACCAGGACGACCAGCACGAAGAGGAAGGTCAGCACGATCTCCAGCACGGCCGCGCCGCCCCGGTTGATGTTCGCGCCGTACCCGTTCGAGCCCAGCGCCCCGGTCTGGTCCACCACGTCGCCCCAGCGGGTCAGCGCCCAGAGCAGGAAGCCGGCCACGGTCGCGCCGGCGAACTGCGCGATCCAGTAGGCCACGGCACCGATCACCGAGATCTTCCCGGAGAGCAGCACACCGAGCGTCACCGCCGGGTTGACGTGGCTGCCGGAGAGCGGGCCGATCGTGTAGACCAGAGCCAGCATGACGAACCCGAAGGCCAGGGCGACGACCACCACCCCGCCCTGGACGCGCGCCGCGACGGCGCTGCCCACCCCGAAGAAGACCAGCAGAAACGTGCCGAGGAATTCGGCGGCCGCACGACGGGCATCTTCCATTTCGTCAGCGTAAGGACAATTCGGGCGACCCGGTGCTCGAATCATGGTCTGTGATCGGTGCGACGGCCAGGGCGGGCAGAGCCGCGCCGCGTTCGGCGTTGTACCTCGGGTGGACACCCATTCCGTCGACGTCGTGGTGATCGGGGCCGGCCAGGCCGGCCTGAGCGCCGGCTACCACCTGCGCCGCACCGGCTTCGCCCCGGGCAGCGGCTTCGTCATCCTCGACGGTGACGACGGCCCCGGCGGAGCCTGGCAGCACCGCTGGCCGACCCTGCTGCTGGACCGGGTGCACGGCATTCACGACCTGCCCGGGCGGTCCTTCCCGCCCGGCGACCCGCAGCGACCGGCGGCCGAGCAGGTCAGCGCCTACTTCGCGGGGTACGAGCGAGCCTTCGAACTGCCGGTCCGGCGGCCGGTGCGGGTCCGCGCGGTGCACTCCCGTCCGGACGGCCGGCTGGACGTACAAACCGACGGCGACCGGTGGACCACCCGCGCCCTGATCAACGCGACCGGCACCTGGACCCGGCCGTTCTGGCCGTACTACCCGGGTCGGTCCTCCTTCCGCGGCCGGCAACTGCACACCGCCGACTACCGGGGCCCGGACGAGTTCACCGGCCGCCGGGTGGTGGTGGTCGGCGGCGGCACCTCCGCGGTGCAGCTGCTCGCCGAGGTCTCCACCGTCGCGGCCGCCACCACCTGGGTGACCCGCCGGCCACCCCTGTTCCGCGACGAGGAGTTCGACACCGAGCTGGGCCGGGCCGCGGTGGCCCGGGTGGACGCGGCGGTACGGGCCGGGCGCCCACCGGGCAGCGTGGTGGGCGTGACCGGGCTGCCGGTCACCCCGGAGATACGACGGCTGCGCGAGCGAGGCGTCCTCGACCGGCTACCCGTCTTCGACCGGATCACGCCCGACGGGGTGGCCTGGGCGGACGGACGGTTCGTGCCAGCGGACATGATTCTCTGGTGCACCGGCTTTCGCGCCGCGCTCGACCACCTGGCCCCGCTGGGGCTGCGCGGGCCGGGCGGCGGTATCACGATGGACGGCACCCGCGTGGTCGCCGACGAGCGGATCCACCTGATCGGGTACGGCCCGTCGGCGAGCACGATCGGAGCGAACCGGGCCGGCCGCGCGGCGGTCAACGAGATCCGTGCGTTGCTCGCCCCGGCCCACGCTCTCGACTGATCCGCCTCTATTTGACGGATCGCCCGGCAGCGGGCAACGTAGGCGGTGACGGGGCCCGTCAGCTGCCCCGACGATGCGACGGCGACGACCGTTCGCCCCTCCTGTCGCCTCCCACGTGTGCTCGTACGCGGACCGATTGTCCGGTCTGTGCGGTAACCGACCGCGAGCCGAGAATCCACGAGGAGTTCCGCCAATGCTCACCATGACCGACAATGCCGTGCTCGTCATCCGTGACCTCGCCAACCAACAGGACGTCGGCGAGGACGGTGGGGTGCGTATCGCCGCCGACGCCGACGCCGGATCGCTCACCGTGGAACTGGTGCCCGAGCCGGTGCAGGGCGACCACGTGGTCGACAACCAGGGCGCCCGGATCTTCCTCGACGAGGACGCCGTCGAACTGCTCGGCGACGCCTCGGTGGACGCCACCGTCGACGACGAGGGCATCATCCAGTTCGGGTTCACCGAGAAGGCGTAGCAGGGCTCAGCCGGCACGGCGGGTCTCACCGCCGCGCGACTGCCGCGGCGACCGCCCCCGCTGCGGCGGTTCCGGCCCGGGATGCCACCCCGGGTCGGCGTCGGCGCGTGGATGCAGCAGCGCCGTCAGCACGTGCGCCAGGTGGTGCGACGTGCTCCAGGCCGCCCAGTTGGCGGCCGAGCCGGCGCCGGCGCCCCTGCGGGCCCGGCGCAGCAGCTCATGGTCACCCCAGGAGAAGGCCGCGCCGGTGCGCGGCCAGTGCGGCGCCGAGACCAACGTGCGGCACAGGTCAGCGAACCGGTCGTCGCCCCGCCCGCCCCGCCGGGACCAGCGGTAAACCCACCAACCGCCGTCGGCCGTGTATCGCACGGTGGGCAACCGGTCACCCGGTTCACCGGTGCCGGGTACGGCCGGGCCGACGCCGTAGTCGCCGTAGTCGACCCCGGCGTCGGCCAGCCGCTGCCAGAGCAGCCAATCCCAGCGGTCCAGCCGGACCGGCTCGTCGGTGGGCAGCCGGGACAGCGTCGGCGGCATCCCGCCGGCCGCCACCGTCACCGACCGCCAGGCGTGCCGACGGGCCCAGTCCAGCAGCCGGCGTACCCGCGGCTCGGCCAGCCGCACGTCCGCCGGGCAGCACACGTC
Source organism: Micromonospora sp. NPDC005161 (assembly GCF_053599855.1). Lineage (NCBI taxonomy): Bacteria > Bacillati > Actinomycetota > Actinomycetes > Micromonosporales > Micromonosporaceae > Micromonospora > Micromonospora sp. NPDC005161. Next base: position 86,664 of record NZ_JBSFYQ010000014.1, on the reverse strand, counting down.
GCCCGCGTCCACCAGCAGGTCGCACTCCTCCGGCGCCAGGCCGGTGAACCGCCAGATCCGCTCGACGGCGGCGGTGTCCTCGTCCGGCCCGGCCCGGTCCTGACCGGCCCGCAGCCGGACCAGCGCCCGCCGGGCGTACGCCCGGGCCGCCGTGCCGTGCGCGACCAGCCGCCGGTCGCTCTCCACGAGCCCGACCACGGGCACCAGCGGTACGCCCCAACGGGCCAGCTCCACGTCCGGCGCGTCGGGCAGGGTACTGACGTCGACGGCTGGCAGCAGCCCGACCGGCAGCCGGCGCAGAACGTCCATCGTGGTGCGGTCGACCGCGCCGACCTCCAGGATCGGGGCGAGCAGCGGGGCGGCCGCCGGGTCGAGATGGCTCAAGGCGTCCAGCTCGCCGCGACGGCTGGCGAGGATGGGGCGGTAGACCGGTTCCGCCGCCCGGCCCCCGTGGGCGGGCACCATACTTCAATCTAGCCAGGTATAGGCATATGTCCCAGCTCGTCGAGCCGGAATTCGGCTGTCCGGCTGTCGGCTCGGCGACTACGCTCGCCCGATGCTCGCGCCAGCTCACCGCTACCGGTCCGACGACGAGGACAGCGCCCGCTGGGCCGGCTTCCCGTTCCGGGACGGCGACATCGTGATCAGCACCCGATCCAAGAGTGGCACCACCTGGATGCAGATGATCTGCGCGCTGCTGGTGCTGGGCACCCCGGAGCTGCCGGCGCCGCTGACCGAGCTGTCACCGTGGCTGGACTGGCTGGTCGAGCCGCAGGACGCGGTGTACCGCCGGTTGGCCGCCCAGCCCCATCGGCGGTTCATCAAGACGCACACGCCGCTGGACGGTCTGCCGCTCGACCCCCGGGTGCACTACGTGGTGGTGGCCCGGCACCCGCTGGACATGGCGGTCTCCCTGTACCACCAGGCCGGCAACCTGAACCGGGTGCGGCTCAGCCAGCTGACCGGCCAGCCCGTCCCGGCGGGGCCGCCGCGAGCACGGACGCCGGTGGGGCAGTGGCTGTCGAGCTGGGTCGACCGGGAGGCGGACCCGCGCGCCGAGCTGGACTCGCTGCCCGGGGTGCTCCTGCACCTGAGCGACGCCTGGTCGCGCCGGCAGGAGCCGAACGTCGAGCTGGTGCACTACGACGACCTGCGGGCCGACCTGGGCGGCCAGATGCGCCGGCTCGCCGCCCGGTGGGGCCTCGCGGTGTCACCCGAGCGCTGGCCCGACCTGGTCGAGGCGGCGACCTTCGGCCGGATGCGGGAGCGCGCCGACCGGCTCGCACCGGACACGCTCGGTGTGCTGCGCGACCGCCGGGCCTTCTTCCGTCATGGCGGATCGGGACAGGGACGGGACCTGTTGGACGCGCCCGCGCTGGCCCGCTACCGGGCGCGAACGGCGGCGCTCGCGCCACCCGACCTGCTCACCTGGCTGCACCACGACGTCTGACCGGCCGGCGTGGCACGACGGAAGGGGTGCGCAGACGAGCGCACGGCGCCGCTTCGACCGTGGTCGGAACGTCGCCGCGCTCTGGCCGTCTCCCACCACCGCAGCCGTTCGGCGGTACGCCGGCAGGGACCTGGCTCGACCGGCCGCCCGCGCCGGTCAGACATGTCGATCCCCGGCCGGCGTGGATCCAAACCTGCCAACCGTGGGGAATTCCACCATCAGCGAGTCCCGGCGTGACGCGGCGCCGAACGGGGTATGAGCCCGACATGGAGCATTTCACGATCGCGACCGTCGCCGAGAAGAGCCCGGACTTCCGACGGGTGCTCTGGACCGGGCAGCACACCCAGCTGGTCATCATGACCATCCCGCCGGGCGGGGAGATCGGCGAGGAGGTGCACGAGGAGATCGACCAGATCCTGACCTTCGTCAGCGGCACCGGCGAGGCGCGGGTCGCCGGCGAGAAGCGGGAGGTCGTCGTCGGCGACCTGGTCGTGGTGCCGGCCGGCACCAGGCACAACTTCGTCAACACCGGGCCCAACCCGTTGGTGCTCTACACCGTCTACGGCCCGCCGGAGCACACCTGATTACGAAAGGCCAAGGTACCATGCCGCCGTGATTCGATGGTGTCTCTACCTGCGGCTCTCGGTGTCTGATGACGCCTCCACGTCGATCGCCCGGCAACGGGCCGACCTTGAGGCGCGGGCGGCCCGCGAGGGCGGCGAGGTCGTCGCCGTGCTCGTCGACGACGGACTCAGCGGCGGCCGACGGCGGGCGAGGGCCGAGCAGGCGCTCGCCATGCTCGCCGACGGGTCGGCCGACGTGCTCGCCGTGTGGGATCTCGCGCGGTGGACGCGGCAGGGCCTCGCGGGTCTGCCCGACCTGCTGCGCGTGCTCGACGAGCGGCCGGCGGCGCGGTTCATCGCAGACCGAGACAACCTCGACTCAGCCTCGCCGACCTGGGATCTGCACGTCGGGCTGCTCGCAGGCATCGCGAAAGCTGAGCGGGCGAACACTCAACGCCGCGTGACGTCGTCCATCGCTGCGCTCAGGCGCGCCGGGCGATGGGCGGGCGGTGTCGTGCCGTGGTGCTACCGGCCCGCGCCGAATCCGAACGGACCGGGCCGCGTGCTCGTCGTCGACCAGGCCGAGAAGGCGCTCGCGGTCGAGGTCGCCGACCGAATCCTCGCGGGCGAGTCCTACTGGCGACTCGCGCGTGAGTTGAACGCCCGGAGCGTGCCCGCGCCGCGCTCTGAGCGACGCCGTAACGCGCAGGCAGGGCGCGAGGGTGGCGACGTTGGGCAATGGACGGCGTCGGGCCTTAAAAACGTGCTCACGTCCGACACGCTGCTCGGTCGGCAGACGCACAAGGGCCGGCTGCTCGTCGGCGATGACGGCCTGCCGTTGCCTGTGTGGCCGGCGGCGCTCGACGCCGACCGATGGCACCGCCTGCGGGCGACGCTCAAACCTCGTGAGGCTCGGCCGCAGCGGCGGCGAGCGGCGCGGCTGCTTTCCGGTCTCGCGGCCTGCGGCGAGTGCGGCTCGCCTCTCTACGTCAAGGCGCACGCCTCGTCGCGGGGCGGCGCTCTCTACGAATGTGCCTCGCACTGGCGAGGGCGGGCCGACTGTCCCGGCGTGCGCATCGCGGCGGGCAGTCTTGAGGAATACGTCGCCGGGCGCGTGCTCGACCTCGTCGGCGACTGGCCGTTGACCCGCGCCGAGGAAGTCGTCGCCGACCAGGGCGGCGCAACTCTCGCCGAGGTCGAGCGGGCGATCAGAGCGACAACGGCCGACCTCGCCGAGGATGGGGCCGACGAGGCCGAGCTGCTCGGGCGACTCGCAGCGCTTAAGGCACGGCGCGCCGAGGTACGGGCACTGCCCGAGGTGCGCGAGGTGCGAGAGGTGCCGACGGGCCTTACCTACGGGCAGGCATTCAAGGCGGCCGAGGGCAACCTCGACGGGCAACGCGACCTGCTCGGCGGAATCATCCTCGGCGTGCGCGTGCACAAGGCGACCGGCAACAACGGCAAGTTTGACCCGCGCCGAGTCGAGATCGACGGCCCCGAGGGCGTCTTCGCCGACGAGGCGGCAGTGACTCGGCGTGACATATAGACAGGTCTGCGGGCGGGAGCTGCTTGCGCACGCACTCTGAGCGGGGCGTTTTCCGTCACGGCGTGCGACGGGCTACGCGATGACGAACGACCGCCAATCGAAGTGTGCGCGGCCGTCGTGCACGTAGGCGAGGTCGCGAGGGCAGACGCGCCGGGAGATACGGGCCTCATACCAGACGTCGCCCAGGCGGCGGCCGTGGTCGCTCGCGGTCGACCGGAGATAGACGCGCTCGGCGGTCACCAGCTCGACGCGCACGCGCACGGGCCGGCGCTCGGCGTCGAGCCAGTAGGCGAGGTCGCCTGCGGTGAGTTTTCGCACGTCGGAGACGCTACGCGCGACGATCTTGCGCCGAGCGGACGAGCGGGGATCGGTCGCGAGCGCCGAACGGGACGAGCAGGCCGCGCAGGCGTGTAAACGCGCGATACGGCCTGCCCCTTGCGTGTGTCGCCTTACGCGTCGGGCGACGTCCGGGGCGGGCGCGCCCAGGCGAAGCGGGTCGCGGCCGAGTGCTCGCAGACGCGCGAGTGCACATGCGGCGGCACGTAGTCGGCCTCGGCGTCCGGGAGCGGCTCGCCGGGGTCGATCTTCCACATGCCGGCGGCGTCGAGACGCCCTGCGGCGGCGAACCACGCGACGTCGAGACGCGGCGCGGTGTCGGGCCGCGAGTACGCCCGAGGCGGCTCGTCGGGGGCGATCACGACGAGCGGTGCGCCGTGTAGGGCCTCGCCGATCGCGACGGCCCAGGACGGATACAGGCGGTCGAGGAATGCTCGCCACGCGGCGACGGTGGCGAACTCGGCGTGCGGGTCGACGACCGCCGAGGCGGCCTGCCGCGTGTAGGTCGCAGCCTCGGCCCCGCGCTCGACGCGTAGCCGGCGGTGCGCCTCGGCGCGGGCCTTGCGCGTGTCGACGTCGGCGGCCTGCGGGCGTCGCCTGCGGGCGGCGAGAGCGGCGGCGAGATCACTCATCGGTGGCGACCTCCCAGCCGAGTCGCAGGCGCGCGGCGGGCGTGAGGCCCAGACCCTCAAGCAGGCGGCCGACCGCCGAGTGATCGGCCGTCGAGGCGCGGCCCGCGTAGACGCGGGAGAGGGATTTCACGAGGGCGGCGACCGATACGAGGTCGGCGTCTGTCCACTGAGTTGACTCGCCCGAGCGCCAGAGATGCTGCCAGGTTGCCTGCTCGTCGGCGTCGAAGCACGCGCCCGGCGGCGGCGGGGGCGGGTCGAGGTCGTTCGCGGCGGGCAGGGTCACGGCCGGGCGGGCGTTGCCTGCGTCGCCTGGGCGATGGGCGCGGGAGAAGCGGCGCGACGGGTCTCGCGATGGTCCAGGCACGGCGGTCAATCCTAACTGTGTGTGACGAAGAGGGCCGAACAATCGGGCCGGTTGCCGGTTGACTGGACAGACGCCTCCCCAGCGGTCCGGCGACCTGCGGGTCGAGGGGGTAACCCCCCAGGGTCGAGTTGTTGACGGTCACGCAGAGTGAGCCGCGGCCTCACTGGGCGAGGTCGAGGCCCAGGTCGAGGGCGCGGCGAGAGGGCGAGCGGGTCGCGATGACCTGCTCGCCCTCGGTCGACGTGCGATCAGAGCGCCGCGAGCTGCTCGGTCCGTTCCTGCCGCACGCGGGCAAGCGACGCGTCGACGTGCGCGGCGATGACACGGTCGACGGCGACGGCGAAGCTCAGAGCCTCGGCCGGCGGCGAGTACAGCAGGCCGGACGCGTTGAGCACCTGCCGCGCAGGCATGTGGATGCCGTTCGCCGGGGACTTGCCCGGCTCGGCCGGATGCGCCGCGTTCCAAGCGTCGCGGCGTGCGAAGAACGCGTCGGCGCGGGCGCTGGCCTCGTCGCGGTCCAGCTCATGCACCGGGATGGAGCCCTCGACGACGCCGTTGACCCACCCCGACTCACGCAGCAGCTCGTGATACTCGCGCATCTCAGCGTCGGTGTGAGCGTGGGCCGCGTCGTCGTAATAGCGGTCGATACTCGCCTTGTCGTCGCCGACCTCAGCGTCGATGACGCGGTAACGGGCGAAGGCGGAAACGGCGTCGCCGCCCTCGATGACGGCGGTAGCGAACTCGGCCCACGCGGCATCGCGTCGGCCCTGCACGCGGGCCGGGAAGCCCTCGCGGCGCTCCTGCCACCAGGCAGCGACGGCGGCGGCGTGTCGAGCGGCCTCGGCCTCGGCCTTCTCCTGCTCGGCGGTCTCGAGGTCGGCGGCGACGCGGGCGGCCTCGTCGGCTGCGGCGCGAGCCTGGGCGGCGGTGATGGTCTTAGGCGGCATTGGGGTCTCCTTCAGGGGCGGTCATGGCCTGCGCGGGCGGCGAGGCCGAGGTGAGGTCAACCGGGGCGGGCGCGGCCGGCGCGGGGTGGCCGTTGTGGTCGACGCGCAGGGCGAGCAGCTCGCGGGTTTTCGCCGCGATGGCGTCCCGGGTAGCAGGATCAGGCATTGATGGGTGCCCCCTTCGGGTGGCGGATCAGTCGGCACGTGAAGCGCACGCCGCGCCAGCCATCGACGCTGCGCCGGAAATGGACGCGAAACGCCTCGGCGAGGTGGTCGCGCAGCGGGAGCAGGGCGGCCTCGAGGGCGTCGTCGTCGAGGGCGGCGGCGGCATGGTCTGCCGGCAGCACGGCGCGGATGTTGCGCAGGAATGCGTCGCGGGGCCGGCGGTAGTTGCCCTCGCCCTCGGCGCAGAGCGTGGCTACGGCGACGGCGAGCGTGTGGTCGGGGGCGGGGGCGGGCGAGGTCATCGCGTGGCCTCTTTCGGTCGAGCGGGCAGGGGCGGGGCGGGTTTAAACCGGGGCCGAGGGCGTGTGTGCGCGGAGGTCGCACGGGCACGCCCTCGGCCACGGGAGCACGGCCCGAGGGCGTGCTCTGGTCCCTCTCTGGTGACCGCCCAGCCCCAGAGAGGGAGCACACGCGAGAGGCCCGCAGCGGTGAGCTGAGGGCCTCTCACGGGTTGAGCAGCAGGCGTTATCCGGCCCGACGCGAGCGGGCACGGTCGAGCGGCAGCACCATCGCCCCCGACGTCGACGACCAGGCGGCCGACGAGGTCTTACGGGTGCGCTTCGCGAGGTACGCGTCGAGGTGCGGGCGCAACTCGTCGTAGGCGAGTTTCGCGACGCGGTCGAGTACGGCCTCGGCGAATGCTTCGGCCTGCTGCTCGGTCATGCTCATGCTGCGATTACCTCCGGTGAGTCGTGACGGGCAATGAGGTCGAGGGTCTGCCCGCGTCGGTCGGCCCATACCTGCGCGGCGACGCGGTCGAGCAACTCGTCGACGGCGGCGGCCGGCGCGGGCACGGTCCAGCAGCGGACGCCGCGAACCTTGCGCGGGTCGCCGAGCTGCTCGCGGGCGAGGGCGAAGAACGCGTGCTTTCCGAGGCGCTCTGCGGCGGGCGTCGCGGCGACGTAGCCGGCCCAGACCTGCGGCACCTCGTGCCGACCGGGCGAAAGCGCAGCGACGAACTCGCGAGCGGCGGCGTCGGCCTGCTCGACGGCGGCAGCCTTCGCAGCGTGGCGGGCGGCGATCGTGTCGGCCCGCTTCGCGTTCGCCTCGGCGGCACGCATCGTGGCGGGCCACATCACCTCGACGTCGTCGGGCTCGCCCTCGTCTTCCATCGCGCAGAGCACGTTGTCGACGATGTGCCCGACCCACTTTGCGACCTTGCGGCGCGGTCGGCCCGAGCAGCCGAACGCGGCGATGGCGCGAGCATCGGCCACGGCCTGAGCGAGCAGGCGCGACGCGGCCGGCGGGTCGGGCAGTGCGGCGAGCAGGTCGCAGACCAGTGCGAAGAACTCGGCGCGGCTGATCGGGTCGGCGTAGTGCGGTTCGTCAATGCGGCGCCGCGCGATCCGGGCCTGCCCGAGGTCGTCATCTTCGGCGAGGAAGAACGCGGGAAGGATCAGCGGCTCGACGAGGTACGTCGAGACGGCGTTAGCGTCGAGCTGCGCGGTCTCGCGACCGCCGAGCAGGTAGGAATAGCCCTCGTCGACGTACGGCCGTCGCGCGTAAAACTCGCGGGCGAGCGGCACAAGCTGCTCGGCGAGGTCGGCGACGGCCCGGCTTGGTGGTCGTGGTTCGTCGGCGGTCATGCGCGGCCCTCGTCGCCCAGGTCGGCGACGACCGCGCGCAGGCAGTGCAGCTCTTCGCGGCGACGCTTGTAGTGCGCCATAACGCGGTGGCTGCTCGTGCAGTAACGGCGTCGAGGGTTGGCGTCGTCGGGAATCGGCGTCTCGCAGTATCCGCAGCGGTGCACGGCGGCACCTCCTTGTGTGTTCGCTATCAGTGATTGGGCCGAAGAAAGGCGGGGCTGCTCAACTCGGGCTCGTCGGCAGAGCCGTACCGACGAGCCCGAGGAGCAAGGGCGAGAAAACTCTCCCCTCACTGTTCAGCAATACGGCCACACGGCCGGCGGCCTCAGTAATTCGGCCCGAAATCGTGTAGCGCCTCGGGGTGATTCGCCGCGATCCACTGCGCGGCCGAGTCGTTATCGCGGCGACCGGCAGTGCGCTTGCAGTAGCCGTCGGGCACGAATCCGTGCGCGGCCAGGCTGAAGACTGCAATGCCTTCGCCGTGCACCTCTGCGGCGAGGTCGTCGACATCGTGCGCCCAGTCGTCGACGGCGTGCCGCACCTCGACGCGCGGGCGGGCAGCGCGGCGGGCGACCGCCTCGCGCACGTGCTCGGGCACCTCGACGGGCGGACGGGCGTCACGCTCGCGATAGCGGCGCATGTCTTCGGTCTTCTGCGCACGACGGCACGCGGGATGAAAGCTCGGGCGGCGGCCTCGGCCTGAATAGGTGAGAGGCTCGCCGCAGAATGGGCAGGGCTCGGGCAGCAGAGTTTGCATGGCGGTCTCGATTCGGGGCGGCGGGCGCATCGCGCCCTTCACGACGGTGGTGCACCGCTCAGAGCGTTTCGGGCAGGCGCGCGGCCGGCGGGGCGGCGACGCCCAGGGCGAGGCCGAGGGGGCAGTTTTGACGAAATTACGTTCGGACCGTCACCTATATAGGTGTTGAAGAGAGAGAGAGAAGAAGAACTACAACACCTATATAGGGAGCGGTTGCAGCGTAATTTCGTCAAAAGTGCCCCCTGCTGCTCGGCCCTCGCCCGCGCCGCTCTCGGCGTCGCCCGCCCGCGCCCAGGTCGACGAGGTCGACGTCGAGCAGCTCGCCCGGCGTCGCCCGCAGACGCAAAAGAGCGCCTCGCACGGGCGACCCTTGCGGGCTGCTCGCGCGAGGCGCTCTTCGGTCATGCTCGGCCGCCCGCCGTCGCGGGCGTGGGTCTTGGTGGCTCCGAGTCGTCGGTCATCTCGGCGGGCTCCCTTGTTAGGCGGTCTCACAGGACAAGTCGGCCCAGCGGCCCCGAGGTGTTCACGCTGCGGCCGAGGAATCTTGCGAGCTGCTCGCCCAGGCGGCGAGGTCGTCGCGGGCGTAGAGATCGTGCGTGCCGCGCCTGCCGGTCGGCGTCGGCACGGCCCCGCGTCGCCGCTGCAAACGCTTCTGCGTCGCGGCGAGAGTCCACGGCAAGATGCCCTCGTCGATCGCCTCGCGCAGCGTCATGTCCGCGCTTTCGCGCGACGGGCTTGATAGGGCCTGAGCAGGCATGTCCGCGCAGACGCGGGGGTGAGCGTGGACATCGGCGGCGGTGGCGAGCGCCCGCGCCTCGGCGGTGGTCAAGTACGCGACCTGCGTCTCGGTCGCCTGCCCGCCGATCACAAGCTGCCACCGGCCGAGGTGCCGCGACGGTCTCGGCATCGCGGCCTCGGGCGTGAGCATCTTCCACGCGTTGACCGTGTAGCGGGCCAGCAGGCGGCAACCGAAATTCTCGCGGGCCTCGGGGCCGCCGATCGCCCGCGCCGTGAGCATCTGGGCGACCGCGAGCACGTTGACTTTCGCGCTGCGGCCCATGAATAAAAGATCGCCGAGGGCGGCGATAGCGGGCGACCGCTTCGGCTCGCCCTTGCCGCGCGCCTCGGCCCAGAAATTCGCGAGCTGCCCGATTGTCGCGTTCAGCTCCTCGCAGATGACGAGCACGCGCTCGCCGCAATCCCAATCGTCGGCCTCATGCATCGCCAGCGTGTTCCGCTCGTCGGCGAGCACGGCCAGGCGCACGAGGGCGGCGTGCATCTGCTCGGCCCGCGAGCAGTAGTCGACCCGGTCGAGGCCGAGCGCCCAGCGGTGCGACCCCTTGCGGTCGAGGATGACGACGCGCCCGCCTCGGGCGAGTACCTGCACGGCGAGCAGCTCGGCGAGCACGCTCTTTCCCGCGCCCGTTCCGGCCGACACGGCGATGTGAGGCGAGTCGTCGCGCAGGCTGATCGTGACGGGCTTGTCGCCCGCGCCCAGGCCGAGGAAAAACTCGTACTCGGCCAAGCGCGGGAGATGCGCGAGCACCTCGGCGAGACCGACGCGGGCCGGCGGACGCTTACGCACTGTCCACGTAGCAGTTACCCGCGGCCCGACCTGCTGCCAGGATTCGACGAGGTCAGAGACCGGAATCTTGCTCGCGATGATCGCGGCGACGAGTTGCCGTTGCTCCTTCGTGAGATACGGCGTCTCAGCGGTCAACTCGATACGCGGCCCGAGCACCTCGCCGGGGCGGCGGAACACGTCGAGGCGCGACGTCGCCGGGCGGGCGGCACGCTGCACTGCCCACGCGGCCCGCTGGGCACGCTCAGGCAGCCATCGCACGACCGGCTCAACGTGCTCGCCGTACCAGGCGCGTACGGCCGTCTCAGCCGGACTGAGCGGCTTTGCGAGGCGGGGCGTCAAGTTGCCGAGCGTCGCGTCGACGTGCAAGCGGACGCCGGTCTGTAGGCCGAGGGCGGGCGCGAGGGCGGCGAGCGTCGGCGTCACGTACTCGCGGTTGAATCGACGCGTAGTGATGCGGCGCCGCAATCGGTACGCGGCCACGGCGGCGGCGGTGCCGACGGCCGCGCCGGTCTGCTCGGGCTGGACGGCGGCGAGCACGGCGGCGACCGGCGCGCCCAGGCGCACGGCCTGCCGTTGCCAACCCGCCCAGCGGCCCGCGCCACGCGCCCGGTACGGGTAGCCCTCGCGACCGCTGAGCGGGCGACCGGCGACGTACCGATAGACCACACGCGGCACGGTGTGCTTGCGGCGTAGCCGGCGGATAGTGCGCTCCAACTCGGTCATGCGGTCACCTCGTCGGCGTCGCCGTGCATGAGGTGCGCGAGGGCGGCAGCCATACCGAGCACGGCGACCGGCAGACAGGCGACCGCCGTAGTGATCCACCAGGGAGCAGCCGAGATGCCGGCGGCGACGAGCAGGTGGTAGGCCACTTGCCCGGCCGCGCCGACGACGAGCGACCCGATACCGGACCACTTCGCGAACCTGCGAGCACGGGCCGGCGCGGTGCCCGACAGCCACGCTCGCAGCGAATAGGCCGCGTACACCTCAACGCCAATCGGCAGCGTGATCGCGGTGTTGATGCTGAATCCGTCGGCAATGCCCGGCAACGGGTGCACGACGCCAAACCCGGTGAGTCCGCCCAGGCCAACCCAGCCGGCCCAGATCGCCACGAACGCAGGCAGGCCGATCAACGCGAGAGGCCACACGGAAACCCGCCGGGCGCGGCGCGGCGTGGCCGAGGTGCTCGGGTGTCCGTCGGCGGCGACCTGCGGCGACGCCTCGACGGGCGGGGCGACCGGGGCCGGCGCGGGCACGGGCGGCGAGACCTGCTCGACCTCGGCGGGCACCTGGGCGGGTACGGGCGAGACCTGGGCGGGTACGGCGACGGACCCGGCAGACCCGACGGCGGGCACCTGGGCGTGCCCGGCAGACCCGGCGGGCGCGGGCGAGACCGGGGCGGGCACGTCGGCGGACTCGGCGAACTCCCACGGGTCCGGGACGACCTCGGCCTCGGCGGCCTCGGCGATCAGGGCCTCACGTAGGGCGGTCGCCTTCGGCGCGCCGACGCGCAGGGCCGACATGATCCGGTTACGCGAGGGGATCTCGCCGACCTGCTCGGCGAGGTCACGGGCGGCGGGCATGAGGTCGGCGAGCGGGCGGGCGGCAACGGGGGCGGTCATCGGATCTCCTTGGCGAGGGCGCGAACAGCGGCGGGGTTGAGGTCGTCACGACCGGCGGCACGGATGGCAGGGCCGACCTCGTCGGCGTGGCGGTCGACCAGGCGACGGGCGACGGCGAACGGCAGCAACATCACGGCCGGACCGCCGATCAGCACGGCGGCGAGCGCGTAAACGGCGGTCGGCGTCATCGGGTCACCTCGGCGAGCACGGCGGCGACGTCGGTGCGGGTCAGCTCGGCGCGGCGCGCCCAGGTCGACAACAGGGCGCGGGCCGTACGGCGGTCGAGGCGACCGAACGGGGCGAGGGCGGTCACAGCCGCACGGGCGAGGGCGCTCACGCGGCACCGCCCAGCGCCTCGGACCGGCAGCACCGACAGTTGTGCGCCAACTCGCCGAGGTGACGGGCGCAGCGCTCGGTGTCGCGGCTCGGCGGCAAAGCGGCCCCGCGACGCTCGGCGTACGGGTACGGCCTCGCCGAGGTGTTGGGGTTTTTGGGTTTGGGGAGAAATCGACGCCAGTCTCGCGCGCCAGCGCGGTGGTTCTTCTTGGATTGATCTTCGGATGAACTTCGGGCGACATCCTGCGTGTCACCCTCGCGGGCCGTGGTGTCACCCTCGCGGCGCGTGGTGTCACCCTCGCCGATGACGAGGCGGTAGACGCGGGTCGCGATGTTCGCGGCCTTGCGGATGACGAGGCGACCGACCTCGACGAGGCGGCGCAGCGCCCGTTGCACGGTCCGCTCAGAGCAGCCGACGTAGTCGGCGACGGTGGCGATGCTCGGCCACGCCTCGCCCTCGGCGTTGGCGTGCGCCACGATCGCGATCAGCACGAGTCGCTCGGTCGGCTTGAGGTCGTGCGACGCACGCAGGGCGTCCTTGACGGCGGCAGCGCCGCCCGCGTAACGGATGGAGTCGGACATGAGTGGGGCCTCCTCGGTCGAGGCTCCTGCGGCGTGTAACTAGATGCTGTGCGGGCCGCCGGAGCACGCCGACCAGGCCGTGCACCGGACCAAGGAGGAGGCGGACGCGGCCGAGGAGGCCGGCGAGGACGAGCCACCCACCGCGTGACGCGGCCGACGGCGGTCTGATCCGGGCCGATCGGGGTACCCGCGACGGGTGGAGCAGCAGCCGGCGATATCCGACTACGGATTCCTGTCCGACTCCCGCTCCGGCGCGCTGGTGAGCAAGCACGGGTCGATCGACTGGTGGTGTCCGCCCCGATTCGACGGCGCCTCCGTGTTCGGGCGGTTGCTCGACCCGCGCGCCGGGCACTTCCGGTTGGCGCCGGTGGGCGTGGGCGGGCAGGGATACCGGGTGGAGCGCTCGTACCGGCCGGACACGCTGGTGTTGCGCACGGTGCACCACACCCCTAACGGCAGCGTGGCGGTCACCGACGCGCTCGCCGCCGAGTTCGGCGCCCGTGCGCACGAACTCGGCCAGAACTCACCCGCCGTGCTGATCCGGGTGGTCGAGGGGCTGTCGGGGCGCGTCCGGATGGCGTTGGACTTCGCACCCCGTCCGGAGTACGGCCTGCTCACCCCGTACCTGCACGAGCAGCCGGACGGCACGGTCGTGGCCGGGGCGGGCCCGGTGACACTGTTGCTGCGCTCCGCGGAGCTGCCGCTACGGGCCGGCCGGGACCGGGTGACCCACGAGTTCGAGGTCTCCGCCGGCCAGGTGATCGGGGTGGACGTGGCGTACGGCGCCACGTACGGCGACCCGCCGGTCCGGCTGGACCCGGTGGCCGCGCTCGCCGACACGGTACGGGCGTGGGAGGCGTACCGGGACCCGCACCAGTATCCGGGCCGGTACCCCGAGCTGGTCCGGCCCAGCGCGACCGTGCTGACCGGTCTCACGTACTCCCGCAGTGGCGCGATCACCGCCGCGCTGACCACGTCCCTGCCGGAGCAGATCGGCGGTGACCGCAACTACGACTACCGCTTCGCCTGGCTGCGCGACTTCTCGATGACCATGCGGGCGCTCTGGGTGGCGGCCTGCCCCCACGAGGCGTCCCGCCTGTTCGCCTGGGTGTCCCGCTCGATCGGCCGGATCGGCGATGAGCCGGTGCCGGTGCTGTTCGGGCTGGAGGGGGAGCGTGACCTCACCGAGCACGACTGCCCGCAGCTGGCCGGCTACGCCGGCAGCCGGCCGGTCCGGATCGGCAACGACGCCTGGCGGCAGCGACAGCTGGACGTGCCGGGGGAGGTGATGTCGGCGGTCTGGCGGCTGCGCGACTACCTGGGCGGGACGTTCGACGGGGAGCTGCGGGAGATGGTGCTCGGGCTGACCGAGCAGGTGGCGAGCACCTGGCATCTGCCGGACCGGGGCATGTGGGAGGCCCGCGACGGGGACCAGCACTACCTCTCCTCGAAGGTGCTCTGCTGGATGACCATGGACCGGGCGGTGCGGCTCGCCGACCGGCTGGGCGAGCGGGCCGCCCCGGACCGCTGGGCCAGGATCCGCGACGAGATCCGCGACGAGGTGCTCCGGCGGGGCTGGAACGAGCGGATCGGCGCGTTCACCGGCGCGTTCGGCTCGGCCGAGCTGGACGCATCGGCGCTCTTCCTGCCGGTGGTGCACTTCCTGCCGGCCACTGATCGGCGGATGCGCTCCACCATCGAGGTGGTGGAGCGGGAGCTGGGCACCGACGACGGTTTGGTACGCCGCTGGTCGACCGACCCGGCCGGCTTCGTGCTCTGCTCGTTCTGGCTGGTGGAGTGCCTGATGCTGGCGGGCGAGCGGCGCCGGGCCGAGGAGCTGTTCGAGCGGGTGGTCGGGCAGGCCAACGACGTGGGCCTGTTCAGCGAGCAGATCGACCTGGTCACCGGTGCGCAGCTCGGCAACACCCCGCAGGCGCTGTCGCACATCGGCCTGATCAACGCGGCCTGGCGGCTGACCGATCCGTACAGCTTCTGACCGGTCGACCGCCCCGCCTTCCGGTGAATCCTGCAACAGACCTGCAAGCGCAAGGCATTGACGTTGATGCGTACGCGGTCCTAGCCTCGAAGATGCGGGAAAGCCCTTTCCCACGGCTTTGATCCCGCTTCACCCCGCTCCGGACACCGGGCATCCGACGGGGCGCACCGATCCCAGGTCATGGCGTCACGCCGTGCCGGCACGTCCCCGTACGGACGGCCGCGGGATCGCCACCACACTCGTCAAGGAGGACAGCTGTGCAGAAGAGACGACTCCCCGGCCGACGACCACTGCTGCTCGCGGTGGGCGCCGGCGCGACCGTGGCCGCCCTCGCGGCCGGCATGACCTCGGCCTTCGCGGCCACCGTCTTCACCGACGACTTCAACGACGGCAACACCACCGGGTGGTCCAAGTCCGGCGGCACCTGGACCGTCGACGGCTCGGGCGTGCTCAACCAGTCCAACGCCGGCAGCTCGCTGGCCCGGCAGTTCGCCGGCCAGACCAGCTGGACCGACTACTCGGTGCAGGCCCGGGTCCGGCCGGCCAGCTTCGGCTCGTCCAGCGCCCTGGTCGGGCTCGCGGCCCGGTCCAGCAGCAGCACCAAGATGTACCGGCTGGCCCTGCTCGGCTCCGGACGGGCCGAACTCCAGGCCGTCAACGGCAGCGCCATCACCTCGATCGGCTCCGCGTCGCTGGGCGTCGGCACCGGCAACTGGTACACCCTGCGCATCGAGGCCAGCGGCAGCACCATCCGCGGCTTCGTCAACGGCACCCAGATCGCCGCCGGCAGCAACAGCCTGGTCGGCGCCGGCCGGATCGGCCTGGTCACCGCGTACGCCAGCGGCGGCTTCGACGACGTGATCGTGGACGCGTCCGGCGGTGGCACCCCGCCCCCGACGACCCCGCCGCCCACCACGCCGGGCCCGACCAACCCGCCGCCCGCGGGCTGGCCGACGCCCACCGGGAACCAGAAGGTGGACGCGACGATCCCGGTCTCGGGCACCTTCGACGGCGGGCTCAGGCGCTACTACGGCATCGGCGACGGCGGCCAGAGCGAGAGCCAGGACCCGATGTTCGAGCTGGCCGCCGGTGCCACCCTGCGCAACGTCATCATCGGCGCGCCCGCCGGTGACGGCGTGCACTGCGAGGGCAACTGCACCCTGATCAACGTCTGGTGGGAGGACGTGGGCGAGGACGCGGCCACCTTCCGCGGTGGCACCACGTACACGGTCGACGGCGGCGGCGCCCGCTCGGCCAGCGACAAGGTCTTCCAGCACAACGGCTCCGGCACCGTCACCATCAGGAACTTCCGGGTGGAGAACGCCGGCAAGCTCTACCGGGCCTGCGGCAACTGCTCCACCTCGTACCAGCGGCACGTGGTGATCGACAACGTGATCGTCCGCGACACCGACGCGATCGCCGGCATCAACACCAACTGGGGCGACACCGCCCGGTTCAGCCGGATCACCATCGTCGGCGACCCGGACCGGGACACCTCGATCTGCGTCAAGTACCGGGGCGTGCCGAAGGGCAGCGAGCCCGTCCAGATCGGGGAGGGCGCCGACGGCGTCAACTGCCTCTACGCACCGTCCGACATCACCTACCAGTAGGCCGGCACCGCGGCACCCCGCGGACCGCACGGTCCGCGGGGGCGCCCGCCGGCTCAGGCCAGCACGGGTACGCCGGAGACGTCGACGGTCTCCGGATACTTCAGCCCGGCGCCGGTGTTGAGCACCACCACCCGCTCACCGGCCCGGATCCAACCGCCCGCGCGCAACTGTCGTGCCGCGGTTAGGCAGGCGGCCCCCTCCGGGCAGAGCAGCAGCCCCTCCCGGGTGGCGAAGGCCCGCAGGTCGGCCAGGATGTCCGCGTCGTCGACGGCGACGGCCGTGCCGGCGGAGTCCCGCAGCGCCGCCAGGATCAGCTCGTCTCCGAGCGGCGCCGGCACGGTGATGCCGAACGCGACGGTGTGGGCGCCGGCCCACGGCCGGGCCCGATCCTCGCCGGCGGCGAAGGCCCGCACGATCGGCGCGCAGCCGGTCGACTGCACCGCCACCAGCCGGGGCAGCTTGTCGCCGATCCAGCCCAGCTCGCGCAGCTCGTGCAACGCCTTGTGGATGCCGATCAGCCCGACACCGCCGCCCGTCGGGTAGATGATCACGTCGGGCGTCTGCCAGCCGAGCTGCTCGACGATCTCGTACCCCATCGTCTTCTTGCCCTCCAGCCGGTAGGGCTCGCGCAGCGTGCCGGCGTCGAAGATCGCCCCGGCGGACTCCGCGACCAACTCGGCCACCCGCCGGCCCGCGTCGCTGATCAGCCCGTCGATCAGGCGCAGGTCGGCGCCGGCCGCCACGCACTCACGCCGGCAGATGCTCGGCGCCGCCAACGGCATGACGATGGTGGCTCCCATCCCGGCCCGCGCCGCGTACGTCGCCCAGGCCGAGCCGGCGTTGCCGTTGGTGGGCATGGCGATTTGCTCGACGCCCAGCTCGCGGGCCCGGCTCACGCCGACCGCGGCGCCGCGCGCCTTGAACGAGCCGGTCGGGATCAGCCCCTCGTCCTTGACCATCAGGTCCTCGATGCCGATCTCGGCTCCGTACGCCGGGGCGCGCAGCAGTGGCGTCCAACCCTCGCCGAGCGTGGTGACGTGTCGAGGGTCGGCGACCGGCAGCAGCTCCCGGTAGCGCCACAGGTCGGCCGGGCGCAGCGGGAAGCGCTCCGGGGTGACCGCCTTCGCCACCGCCGCGAGGTCGTAGCGGGCCAGCAGCGGGGAGCCGCACTCGCACAGGTTCTGCAACTGGCCGGCGGCGTACTCCCGGCCGCAGCGCGGGCAGTCCAGGTGGGTCAGGTACACGTCGCTCCTCGCCGTCAGACCGCGTCGATGCTGAGCCAGCGCCCGCTGCGCTTCCCCGGCTCGTAGACCGAGTCCAGCCGCTTGGCGACCACGCCGGGCAGGCCCTGCTCACGCCCGGTGCGCAGGGCCTCGTCGCCGGCGCCGGGGAACCACGGCGGAGTCTGCCAGTGCGTACCGGTCAGCGCCAGCCCGTCGAGCAGTTCCCGGCGTTGCGCGTACGGCAGGTCCACGCTGCTCACGCCCTCCAGCCAGAGCAGGTCGACCAGGAGGTACTGGGCCCCCGCCGGGACCCTGCCGCCGCTGGACGCGCCTGCCGGGCGCACCCGGCCGGCGCCGTCGATGCGCACCAGCACACCGTCCAGCACCGCCTCGGTCGGGGCCAGCGCCTCGGCCAGCGCGCGCAGCCACGGGTATCCGCCGGTGATCTCCTCGTCGGTCTCCGAGAGCAGGCGCAGCCGCCCGCCGGAGACGTACGCCATCGCCCGAACCCCGTCCCAGCGCAGCTCGTAGCCCCACCCGGCGACGTCCCGGGGGAGCCCGGCGGCGGGCGTGGCGTGCATCGGGCGGACCAGCTCGGGCATCGGCGTCCAGCCGGGCGGGGCCGGGTCGGTACGCCGGACCATCCAGTCCCGGCCGCCGGTGGCGAAGAGCACGTACCGCCCGGCGGTCCGCTCCCCGGCGAGGGTCACGATCACCTCGTCGTCGCGCCACTTCTCCGAGCGGTAGGTGCCGCGGTCGTGGATGACCATCCGGCCGCCGCCGTACTCGCCGGCGGGGATCTCGCCGTGGAAGTCGAGGTACTCCATCGGGTGGTCCTCGGTGTGCACGGCGAGGTGGTTGTGGCCGGGGTCGCGGGGCAGGCCGCGCGGCACCGCCCAGGACGCCAGCACCCCCTCGTGCTCCAGGCGCAGGTCCCAGTGCAGGCTGCGGGCGTGGTGCTGCTGGATGACGAAGCGGGCGGCGCCGTCGCCGGGGCCGGCCGCCGTCGGGCTCCGCGCCGGCACCGGCTCGGGTGTGCGGGCCGCGTCCCGCCGGCGCCGGTACTCCTCCAGCCGGTCCGTCACACCCGCATTCTCCGGCAAACCGGACCGTCCCGCTGGACACCTGAGTGTCCGGTTCGCTCGCCGGCCGGGCGTCGGGCGGGTAGAACGGTCCATATGGACAACACGGACCAGCCCACCGTCCTGCTCCCCGGTGACGTGCGGATGCCCCTGCTCGGGTTCGGCACCTGGAAGGCCACCGGCCAGGCCGGTTACGACGCGGTGCTGGCCGCGCTCGACACCGGCTACCGGCACATCGACACCGCCACCCTGTACGGCAACGAGCGGGAGGTCGGCCGGGCGGTCCAGGAGAGCGGGATGCGCCGCGAGGACATCTTCATCACCACCAAGGTCCCGCCGGACCGGGTGGGCCGGGAGCGGGAGACGCTGGAGGCCAGTCTGGAGGCGCTCGGCGTCGACCAGGTGGATCTCTGGTTGATCCACTGGCCGCCGTCCGCCACCGACAGCATCCCGATGTGGCGGGAGTTGCTGGCCGCCCGGGACGAGAACCTGGCCCGGGCGGTGGGGGTCAGCAACTACAGCACGGCGGAGATGGACGAGCTGATCCAGTCGACCGAGGAGAATCCGGCGGTCAACCAGATCCGGTGGGGCCCGATGCTGTACGACCGGCAGCGGCACGCCGAGCACCGGGACCGGGGAGTGGTGCTGGAGGGGTACAGCGCGTTCAAGACCACCGACCTGAGCAATCCGGTACTCACCGGGATCGCCGGCGCGCACGGCGTCTCGCCGGCGCAGGTGGTGCTGCGCTGGCACATCGACCACGAGATCGTGGTGATCCCGAAGTCGGTGACCCCGGAGCGGATCAGCGCCAACTTCGACGTCTTCCACTTCTCGCTGACGGCGGAGGAGATGCGCGAGATCGACGCGCTCGGCAACGCCTGATTCTGCCAAATTCCTTCAGTGAACGGCGCGTGTGTGAAGGGTATCGACATCGACGCTCATGACGGTATAGCGTGCCCGTCATCACGTTCGTCGATGCGTTCGAACCCGCCGTCGCTGGAGGATCGCCATGGCCCGGTCACCATCCATCCGTCTGCGCCGCCGAGGGATGCTCGCCATCCCCGCCCTGGTGGCCGCCGCGCTGACCACCGTCGTCCGGCCCGCCCCGGCGAGCGCCGCGCCGAAGGCCGAGTGCCTGGCCGACCTGCTCGGGGGCTCCTGATGGCCACCGTTCCCTGGCTGGTCGACGTGCTGCGCGCCGCCGGGGTCCAGGTCGTCGTCGAGGGGGACTGGCTCAACCGGATGCGGCCCGGCTCCTTCGACCCGATCGGGGTGCTCTGGCACCACACGGCCTCGACCTCCAGCGCCAGCAACCCGCACCCGGCGCTCGGCATCTGCATCAACGGCCGGCCGGACCTGGCCGGCCCGCTCTGCCAGGCGCTGGTCGACTACAACGGGGTGTTCCACGTCATCTCGGCCGGCCGGTGCAACCATGCCGGGGTCAGCGGTGGCAGCGGACCGATCCCGTCGGGAGACGGCAACACGCTCATGATCGGGTGGGAGATCGACTACAACGGCGTCAACCAGGAGATGACCGCCGCGCAGTACAACGCGTCGATCGCCGCCACCGCCGCGGTGCTCACCCGGCTGGGCAGGGACAGCAGCTACGCCCGAGGGCACCGGGAGACCAGCACCAGCGGCAAGATCGACCCGTCCTTCATCGACCTGAACGTGATGCGGGCCGACGTGGCCGCCAGGATGGCCGGCGGCGGCACCGCGTGGTCCTCCACCGTGGACAACACCACCGCCGGCCGCTTCACCGCCAGCGCCAACTGGGGTGTGTCCTCGTACTCCGGCCAGCGGTACGGCGCCGACTACCGGTACGCGGATCCGGTCGCGGCCAGCGACGTCGCGTGGTACCGGTTCGCCGTCCCGGCCACCGCCAGTTACCGCGTCGAGGCCTGGTGGCCCGCGAACGCCGGCTACAACAGCGCCGCGCCGTACATCGTCGCCACCACCAACGGCAACCAGACGGTCCGCGTCGACCAGCGGATCACCGGCGGGCAGTGGCGTGTCCTCGGCACGTTCACCCTGCCGGCCGGTGACGCCAACCGGGTGGGCGTGAGCCGGTGGAGCAACGGCACCGGCCTGGTCATCGCCGACGCCGTCCGCCTTACCCGGGTCTGACCCGCACTGCCAGATCGACTCGATTTCCAAGAAGTCGGGGTATCCCAGGTGCGAGGACGCCCCGACTTCAAGGAACCCGAGTGGACATCACCGGTGGGCGTGACCGGATGGCCACGCCCCACCGTTGGCCGGTCAGGTGCGGGCGCAGGTCGCCCCGTTAAGCGAGAAGCTCGTCGGTGACGAGTACGCCCCGCTCAACGTCCCCTGGTACCCGAAGCTCGCGGTACCCCCGGGTGGAACGGAACCGTTGTGGCCGACGTTCCGGGCGGTCACCGCGGACCCGCTCTGGCTCACCGTGGCGTTCCAGGCGTTGGTGACCTGTTGCCCGCTGGGCAGGTTGTAGGTCAGCGTCCAGCCGTTCAGCGCGCTGGACCCGGTGTTGGTGATCTGCACGTCGGCGGTGAAGCCGTTGTTCCACGAGTTCGGCGTGTACTTCACCGCGCAACCCGCGCCACCCGGCGGCGGCGTGGTCGGGGGCGGCGTGGTGGGCGGTGGCGTGGTGGGCGGTGGGGTGGTGGGCGGCGTGCCGCCACCGTTGACGGCGGCCGAGAACGAGGTCGCCGCGAGGCCGACGCCGCCCTGCCAGGGCTCGAAGCCGGCCTGGATGCTGGTCAGGTACCAGCTGTTGGTGATCGCACCCCGGTTGCGGACGTCGTTGATGAAGTCCAGCACGCTGAAGTTCAGGCTGGAGATCGCCGACGGCGCGACGTACGAGATGACGTTGTTGGAACCGTTGCTGCCCCGCCAGACCTCCCAGGTCCGGCCGGCCAGGGTGGCCGTGCCGACCGGTGAGCCGATGGGCTGGATCGAGCCCTGCCGGTTGAGCCAGATCATGATCTCCATCTGGTTCACCCCGTCCCGCCTGGGCGACGGGTCCAGCCAGATGTCGTACGAGGCGTTGTAGGTGGCGCCACTGACGTACCGGTAGTTGATGCTGCTGGTGGCGCTGCTGATCTGGCTCACCTGGATCGGCAGGTTCGTGCCGGGGGAGCAGTTGGTGTAGTGGCAACCGAAGAACACCGAGGGGTACGCCGTCGGGGCGCCGTTGGTGGGGCTGCTGCCGTTGAGGGTGGTGATTTCGAAGCCGGTGCTGGTGACATTGATGCACTGCTGGGCGGTGGTGCCCCAGCGGTTGTTCTGCACCACGTACCGGCTCTGGATCACGGTGGAGCCGTACTGCTCGCAGATCTGTGTGTCGGCGGAGGCGTTGCCGCCGAGTGCCACGGCGACGATCGAGCCGCCGAGCAGCAGGCCGGCTGCGACCAGGGCCCGAAGTGGACGTTTCATGACGCTCCTTGACTGCGGCGCGTGCCGGGCGCCGGGTCGGGGCGAAGACGGGAGCGCTCCCACGCTCAATGACACATTTACATGCCTGAAACTCTGGCGCAACCGTACGCGTCAAACTGGTGAAATGTGAGGATTGCCACGCCCGCGCCGCACGGCCGTCGGCGGACATCCAGCTAACCGGTGCGGGCCGCCCAACGATCGGCTTCGGGCGGGCCGATCGGGCCCTGGTGTGCGTCGATAGCGCCGAGTAGCGTGTTGCCTCCAACGCGTGCCGTATCCCCTCCGGAGGCGTACACCACCATGGGTGGCTCCCCCCTGCGCATCCTCGTCGTCGGCGCGGGCATTGCCGGCCTGGCCGTGGCCCGGGCGCTGCGCCTGGTGGGCTTCCGGCCGGACGTCACGGACAAGCTGCCACCGGGGGAGTCCACCGACACGGGCCTCTACCTGCCGGGCAACGCCGCCCGCGCGCTGCACCGGCTGGGCCTGCACGACCCGGTCCGCCCGCTCGGGCAGGTGATCCACCGCCAGCGCTTCTTCGACGCCGCCGGCGTGCCGCTCTGCGAGGTCGACCTCGACACTCTCTGGGCCGGCGTCGGCGAGTGCCGGGCGCTGCCCCGGGCGGATCTGCACCGGGTGCTGCTCAGCGGAGCCGGCGGCGCGGTCCGCCACGGCGCCGAGGTCCGCACCCTGGATCTGCTCCCGGGCGGGGTCGGGGTCTCCTTCACCGACGGCACCAGCACCGAGTACGACCTGGTCATCGGTGCCGACGGGCCGCGATCCTCGGTCCGCACCCTGGCCTCCCTCGGCGGGCCGCCCCGCCCGGTCGGGCAGGTGGTCTACCGGGCCGTGCTCCGCGATGGCCCTCCGGTCACCGAGTGGACCGCCCTGCTCGGTCAGCGCTGCGGGTTATTGATGGTGCCGATCGGTGCCGGTCGGCTGCACTGCTACGCCGACGAGGCGGGCACCGAGCCGCCCACCGACCCGCTGGCCCGGCTGCGCGAACTCTTCGCCGACTACCGCGGCCCGGTGCCTGAGGTGCTGGCGGCGCTCGACCGGGTGCACGTCGCGATCACCGACGAGGTGGAGCTGGGCCGCTGGCACCGGGGGCGGGTGCTGCTGGTCGGCGACGCCGCGCACGCCACCGCGCCGACCCTGTCCCAGGGCGCGGCGATGGCGCTGGAGGACGCCGTGGTGCTGGCCGAGTCGCTGCGCGCCGCCGGCAGCGTGGAGGCGGCGCTGGTGGCGTACGAGAGCCGCCGCCGCCCGCGTACCCGATGGGTGCGGGACCGGACCCGGGACCGCAACCGGACCCGGGACGTGCCGCCGGCGCTGCGCGACCCGCTGCTGCGTGGACGCGGCGGCCGGATCTTCGGGGAGCACTACCGGCTGCTGGTCGGCCCGCTGTAGATCGTGTCCCGCCACCCCACGCGGCGCTGCGACCTGCCGGGGACTATCCTCCTTGCGGATGACGGCCCGCAGATAACCAGCGTGTGCCGAGCGGGACAAACGAGAACCGGAGGCCACTCGTGACCACCGTCGCACCCAAGCCGGTCGTGACCCGGCCCTGGCCGGTCCGGGAGCCGGTCAAGGGGTCGGCCATCGCGCGGCTGCTGCGTACCACGGACGCGAAGCAGATCGGGATCATGTACATGGTCACCGCGTTCGCGTTCTTCATGATCGGCGGCCTGATGGCCCTGATCATGCGGGCTGAGCTGGCCCAACCCGGGCTGCAGTTCCTGTCGCCCGAGCAGTACAACCAGCTCTTCACGATGCACGGCACGATCATGCTGCTGTTCTTCGCGACGCCGATCGTGTTCGCCTTCGCGAACTACATCGTGCCGATCCAGATCGGCGCACCCGACGTCTCCTTCCCGCGGCTGAACAGTTTCGCCTTCTGGCTGTTCCTCTTCGGCGGGTCGATCGCGATCGCCGGCTTCATGACCCCCGGCGGCGCCGCCGACTTCGGCTGGACCGCCTACACCCCGTTGAGCACCGCGGAGCACTCGCCGGGCGTCGGCGGGAACATGTGGGTGGTGGGCCTGGCCGTCTCCGGCCTGGGCACCATCCTCGGCGCGGTGAACATGATCACCACGATCCTGACTCTCCGCGCGCCGGGCATGACCATGTTCCGGATGCCGATCTTCACGTGGAACATCCTGGTCACCAGCCTGCTGGTGATCCTGGTCTTCCCGCTGCTGGCCGCCGCGCTCTTCGCGCTCGCCGCCGACCGAATCATCGGGGCCCACGTGTACGACCCGGCGACCGGTGGGCCGATGCTCTGGCAGCACCTGTTCTGGTTCTTCGGGCACCCCGAGGTGTACATCATCGCGTTGCCGTTCTTCGGCATCATCTCGGAGATCATTCCGGTCTTCTCCCGCAAGCCGATCTTCGGCTACAAGGGTCTGGTGGCCGCGACCATCTCGATTGCCGCGCTCTCCATGAGCGTCTGGGCGCACCACATGTTCGCCACGGGTCAGGTGCTGCTGCCGTTCTTCAGCTTCCTGAGCTACCTGATCGCCGTGCCCACCGGTATGAAGTTCTTCAACTGGATCGGCACCATGTGGCGAGGCCAGATCAGCTTCGAGACGCCCATGCTCTGGGCGGTGGGCTTCCTGGTGACCTTCCTCTTCGGCGGTCTCACCGGCGTGCTGCTGGCCAGCCCGCCGGTCGACTTCCACGTGTCGGACTCGTACTTCGTGGTGGCGCACTTCCACTACGTGCTCTTCGGCACCATCGTGTTCGCCGTCTTCGGTGGCATCTACTTCTGGTTCCCGAAGATGTTCGGCCGGATGCTCGACGAGCGCCTGGGCAAGGTGCACTTCTGGCTCACCATGATCGGCTTCCACACCACGTTCCTGGTGCAGCACTGGCTGGGCAACGAGGGCATGCCCCGCCGGTACGCCGACTACCTGCCCAGCGACGGCTTCACCACGCTGAACGTGATCTCCACCATCGGCGCGTTCATCACCGGTATCTCCACGCTGCCGTTCATCTACAACTGCTGGAAGTCGTACAAGACCGGCCCGGTGGTCGAGGTGAACGACCCCTGGGGTTATGGCAACTCGCTGGAGTGGGCGACGAGCAGCCCGCCGCCGCTGCGCAACTTCGACCGGATGCCCCGGATCCGCTCCGAGCGGCCGGCGTTCGACGCGAAGTTCCCGGAGCTGGCCGCCGGCGGCCAGAGCCTGGCCGGCCCGCCGGAGGGTGGCTCTAAGCCGCTCACCAGCGAGTCGGACGGCGGTGCCAGCTACCGCGAGGACACCGCCAGCGACATCGACCGGAACTGACACTCAGCTCCGTAGCTGTACGACGGGCGCCGCCACCGGGACCACCGGAAGCGGCGCCCGTCGCCATTCCCGCCTCGCCTCGGCTCGGCCCGGCGCTTCTCGGCTCGGCCCGTCACGGCTGGGGCCGGCTCGTCACCGCCCGCGCCGGCCCGCCGCCTGACGGGTTCCCCGGGCCACCTGTACCTGTTGAGCCTTATACCTCTGAGGTATATCGATGACTCACAGGTATAACCCTTCTCCGGCACAGGCCCGCCGGGCAGCGGCACGGGCGGCACGGCAAACCGGTTCCCGCCCGAGCCCGGGGGACTTCCCACCCGAGCCGGTGAGGTTCGTTCGCCAGCCAGGCAGGGGAGGTTCGTTCGCGGCCAGGCCGCGACGTGCCGGCTTCAGCGGGCCGCGGCGGGGGTGAGGTCGGTCTCGACGGGCGGGGGTGGGGTGGCCGCGTCCGCGTTGCGGCGGCGACGCAGCTCGATCGGAAGCACCACCAGGGTCACCAGCGCACCGAGCGCGCCGGTCACCACGAAACCCCAGAGCGGGGCGCTGGCGTCGATCACCGCACCGGCGAGCGGCGCGCCGACGGCGATGCCCACGGTGACCGCGGATCCGTGCAGGCCCATCGCCTCACCGCGCACCTCTGCCGGTGCCAGCCGGCTGACCGCGTCGGAGGAGGCCGCGATGGTCGGCGCGCAGAGCGCCCCGGCCGGGATCAGCGCCAGGCAGAGTAGCCACCAGTGCGCGCCGCCCAGCCCGACCGGGATGGTGCAGAGGCCGAGCGCCGCGGTCAGCGCCAGCGGGGAGAGTGAGCGGTGCACGGCACCGTAGGCGAAGCCACCGAACAACGAGGCGACCGCCCAGCCGGCCAGCACCGCGCCGGTCCAGCCGGCCTCACCGCTCTCCCGCAGCACGGCGACCACCGCCACGTCGGTCCCGCCGAGCACGAGGGTCGCGGCGGCGCTGACCGCCAGGACGGCGAGCAGCCGGGGGGTCAGCCACTCCCGGCGGGGCACCCTGCGCCGCGGGCCGGTGGGCTCGGCGACGCCGCGGATCGGTGGATTGAGCAGCCACAGGGCGATCCCGGCGGCAACGATGCCGGCGCCGACCAGGTAGAGGGTGGTCCGTGCGGAGATCGCGGTGACCAGGGCCACCGCCAACGCCGGGCCGACCATGAAGGACAGCTCCACCGACATCGAGTCCAGCGCGTACGCCGGGCGGCGCCGATCCTCCGGAACCAGCGCCGCGATGGACTGCCGGACCACCGAGAAGATCGGCAGGGCGAGCGAGCCGGCGACGAAGGCGGCAGGCAGCAGCAGCGGGTACGGCAGCGACGGCGCGGTGGCCCAGAACACCGCCTCGGCGATCCCGGTGAGCACCAGGACCGGGCGCAGGCCACGCCGGTCCACCAGCCGACCGAGCAACGGGCCGCCGATCGCCGCGCCCACCGTGATGGCCGCGCCGACCAGGCCGGCCGCCCCATAGCCCCGATCGAGGTCGAGCACCACGTGGAAGGTCAACGTCACCCCGGTCGCGGTGAGCGGGATCCGGGCGAGGACGGCTACCAGCAGCAGCGACCGCAGGCCGGGCAGAGCGAGCGCTTCCCGGTAAGGCTTCATGTTCACGTGGGTCCGTACCTCCGGCGACATCTTCGACCGGCGGCGGGCCGATGACCAACCAATTACCGCCTCATGCGGCCCTGATCACAGGCTGACCGTGCAGGGTCACCCCCGCGCCGTCCATCGCCCGCAGCGCCACGTCGGTGGTGTCCGGAGCGACCGCCGCCGTCAGCTCCAGCAGCACGGTGGTGGCGAAGCCCTCCCGGGCGGCGTCCAGCGCGGTCGCCCGGACGCAGTGGTCGGTGGCGATGCCGACCAGGTCGACCCGGTCCACGTCGTGCCGGCGCAGCCAGTCGGCCAGGCACTCGCCGTCGTCGGCGTGCCCATCGAACCCGGAGTACGCCGCCGCGTGCTCACCCTTGTGGAAGATCGCCTCGACCCGCTCGGTGTCCAGGTCGGGGTGGAACTCCGAGCCGCTGGTGCCGACCACGCAGTGCCGGGGCCAGGACTCCACGAAATCCGGCGGATCGCCGAAGTGCGCACCCGGGTCGATGTGGTAGTCCTTGGTGGCGACCACGTGCGCCCACCGGTCCGGCTCGGTGGCGAGCAGCCGGGAGATGCCGGCGGCCACCCCCGCGCCGCCAGCGACGGCCAGCGAGCCGCCCTCGCAGAAGTCGTTCTGCACGTCCACGATGATCAGCGCATTGCGCACCGGGCGCTCCTCTCGTCACGGCCGCGCCCGTGTGGCGGGCCCCGGGTGATCTCAGTCGGCGGGTACGACGGTGACCGGCACGGCCGGGTCGCCGGCGGAGAGCTTCAGCCCCTCCCACGGGATGGAGATCAGGCACTCCCGCAGGTGTTCCCGCGACTCGTCGAGGGTGGGCAACTCCACCGGTTCGCCGTCGACCACGTACGAGCGCTGGAGCATCCGGTCGTTGGGCTGTCGGTCCGGCACGCCCTGCGGGCAGATGACCTCCTCGGTGGCGGTGCCGGTCGGCTTGTGCCGGCGGACCGCGACCTTCCGGCCGCCGATGGTCGCCTTGTGCTCGGAGCGCTTCACCACCGGCCGCCCCTCGACCTCGACGAGCTTGTAGACCAGCCCGGCGGTGGGAGCCCCGGAGCCGGTGACCACGGCCGTGCCAGCGCCGTACATGTCCACCGGCTCGGCGGCCAGCGACGCGATCGCGTGCTCGTCCAGGTCGCCAGAGACGATGATTTTGGTCTCGGTGGCGCCCAGCGAGTCCAGCAGTTCCCGGGACTGCTGGGCGATCACCGCGAGGTCGCCCGAGTCGATTCGCACCGCCCGCAGTGCCGGCCCGGCCACCGCTATCGCGTTGCGGATGCCCTGGCTGATGTCGTACGTGTCGACGAGCAGCGTCGTGTTGTTGCCCAGCGTGGCCACCTGCGAGGCGAATGCGGCCCGCTCGTCGTCATGGAGCAGGGTGAACGCGTGTGCCGCAGTGCCCGCCGTGGGGATGCCGTAGTGCGCACCGGCGGCAAGGTTGGAGGTGAACCGGAAACCGGCCAGGTACGCGGCCCGCGCCGCGGCCACCGCGGCCCCCTCGTGCGCCCGGCGCGCTCCCATCTCGATCAGCGTCCGGCCGCGTGCCGCGGTCACCATCCGGGCCGCCGCCGCCGCCACCGCGCTGTCGTGGTTGAGCACCGAGAGCGCCAGCGTCTCCAGCACCACGCACTCGGCGAAGCCGCCGGAGACGGTGAGGATCGGCGAACCGGGGAAGAAGAGCTCACCCTCGGCGTACCCGTCGACGTCGCCAGTGAAGCGGTAGTCGGCGAGCCAGGCCGCCGCCGCGTCGTCGACCACCCCGGTCCGACGCAGGAAGTCGATCTCCGCCGGGTCGAACCGGAAGTCGCGGATCAGCTCGATCAGCCGGGCCGTGCCGGCGACCACGCCGTACCGGCGCCCGGTCGGTAGCCGGCGGCTGAACACCTCGAAGACGCAACGGCGGTCGGCGGTGCCGTCCTTGAGGGCTGCGCTGACCATGGTCAGCTCGTAGTGGTCGGTCAGCAGCGAGGGGCGGAGGGTGCTCACCGCCCCAGCCTAAGGTTCAGCTCGCGGCGCCGCCCTCGTGGCCCGGGATCGACCGGAGGGCCGCCCACAGCTCGGCCCTGCCGGTCACACCGAGCTTGGTGTAGATCCGCTGGAGGTGGTTCTCCACCGTTCGTGCGGAGAGGTAGAGCCGCTCGGCGATGGCTCGGCTGGTCGCGCCGTGCGCGGCGAGCCGGGCCACCTGCCACTCCCGCTCGGTCAGCACCGGCGCCCCGGCGTGCAGCGCCGGCGTACGGATCAGGTCGCAGCGGCTGAGCAACCCGGCGAGACGCTCCCGGGCGTCGCCGGCCGCCGCCGAGTGCTGCCGGCGCAGCCGGTGCAGGGCCTGGGCGGTGGCCTCGGCGGCGTACACGTGCAGCTCCAGCGCGACGTAGTCGTCGGCGACCGCGAGCAGATCCGTGGCGGCGTCGGTCACCGCGGCCCGGGCGTGCCGGGCCAGCAGCGGCGGGAGCACGCCGTCGACCTGCTCAGAGAGCTCGGCGAGGCGCTGCGCGACGGTGCGCCGGCCGCCGTCGGAGCAGGTCGGCCCGACCGGCGCGCCGGCCTGATCCAGCCGGACCAGATCGTGCAGGACGTGCACCTCGTGCCCGGCGAAGCCGTCCGAGCGCAGCCGGTCCACCAGGTCGTTGAGCTGTTTGATCGCGCCGGGCAGATCGCCCGACGCGGCGAGCACCGCGCCGCGGGCCTGCTCCAGCCACGGGTAGAGCACCGCCATGCCCGGTGCCTGGGTGCGGTCCGCCTCGGCCATCGCCTCGGTGGCCTGCGCCGCGTCGCCGCGCAGCGCCGCCGCCTGCGCCCGTTCGGCCTGGGCCAGACCGGCGTAGACCCGACTGGTGGCCAGCACCGCGCAGGCGCCCAGCGACGTCCGCATCGCCCCGTCGCTCTGCCCGCGCATGCGGGCGGCGTACGCCTGCAGGATGGCCAGGTATCCGGTGCCGAGCCGGAAGTCCCCCGCACCCGCGAGGTCGGCGAACTCGTCGGCCACGATCGCGTCGATTCCGACCAGGTCACCGGTGAGCATGAGCCGGGTGCCGCGGGCCAACTCCAGGGCCAGTTGCAGGTACGGCATGTCGGTACGCCAGCTGGCCGCGGCGGAGTGCACCTGGGCGATCGCCGTACCGCTGCGGCTCAGCTGGCCCTGCGCGGCCTGGACGTATGCGATGGTGCTGCGGGCCAGCTCGCGGGCGGCCACGCTGGCCGCCGGCCGGTCCAGCACCCGCTGGCTGAGCCGTACGGCGGTGGTCGTGTCCAGCCGGTGCAGTCGCATGATCGCCTCGAAGGCGTGCACCCGGGCCCGGTCGGCGGAATCGCTGAGCTGCTCGACACGGGACGCGATCTCCTCCACCGTGGACTCCCGGCTCAGCCCCCAGTAGCTGACCATTCCCCGCACGGTCAGCCATCGGCAGAGTCGCCGCTCGTCGCTGGGATCGGGGCTCACCGCGTCCAGGACCTCGATGGCCTCCTCCGGCCGGTCGGCGAACATCAGGATGGTGGCCAGCAGCTCCGCCGCGTCCGACCCGCCGTCGGCGTCCAGCGCGGCGCGGGCCAGCCGGGTCGCCAGCGGCACATCGTAGCGGGTGAACGCCTGCACCGCGGCGTCCACCAGCAGGGCCGGGTCCTGCGCGGTGCCCGAGTCGAGCCGCCACACCGCCACCCGCAACAGGTCGTCGCGGCGGCGCTTGCCGACCCGCTCGAGCAGCTCCGCGAGGCTCGCCTGGAGCCGTCGGGTGCGACTGACCGGGCAGCGGCGGCGCATCACCTCGCCGTAGAGCGGGTGGGCCAGCCGGACGTTGGTCCGCCGGTCGTGCTGCACCACGCTGATCAGCCCACGTTCCTCGGCGATCTCCACGTCGGCCGGGTTGGCGGCCTGGTTGAGCAGGTGCAGGCCCAGGGGCTCGCCGAAGGCGACCAGCTCGACGACCGCGCGCACGCCATCGGTGAGCTGCCCGACCCGGGTGTCGATCAGGTCGGTCAGATTGGGCGCCAGCTCCAGCCGGCCGGTCCACTTCCAGATGCCGTAGGTGCGCTTGAGCTCCGCGCTGCCGTTGGCGGCGTGCACCAGCTCGCGCAGCAGTAGCGGGTTGCCGGCCGACAGCCGGCCGAGCCGGTCGGCGGAGCCGGCGTCGACCGGACCGTCCAGGATCGCCGCCAGCAGCCCGGCGGTCTCCGCCGGTGGCATCGGGGTCAGCTCGACGTGCTCGACCAGGTCGTCGGTCCAGAGTGCGCGGATCGGCAGCGGGATCTGCTCGCCGTCGCGCAGGGTGCCGACCACGGTGGCGTTCTCCGCGCGGGCGACCAGGTGCACCAGCGCCGCGGAGGGCGGGTCGAGCAGGTGCGCGTCGTCGATGGCGAGCACGATCCGCCGGCCGGCGGCCTGCTGTTGCAGCACGCCCAGCGCCCAGCGCAGGATGCCGGCGGGCGAGAGGCCCTGGGGCTGCTCGGCGGGGAGGACCTGCACCAGCCCGCCGAACGGCAGCGCGGCCGTGGTGGCGCTGGCCGCGATGGACCAGATCGCGTACCGGTCGGTGGGCAGCGTTCTCACGCCCTCGCGCAGCAGCCGGCTCTTGCCGATGCCCGCGCTGCCGCTGAAGAAGAGCCCTCGGCCGGCCTGCCCGGTCACTGTCGCCAGCAGGCGGTTGAGCTCGGCGGTTCGGCCGACGAACTGCCATCGACTCATCCCGGCAGCATATCCATCGAGACCTGTCTGCGCCGGCACCGTCACGCACCGAAGTTGAGTAATCTCGCGATTACCGGTGAGTATTCGAAGTGTTCCGCCCGGTCATCGGGCCGCCCGTAGTCTTCCGGCATCCGGGTACCGTTACCGGTATTTCCACGCGACCGGACGCCCGGTCGCCTGCAATGGGAGGCCACCCGATGAAGCAGGGCCCTCTCCCCTCGGTCGACTCGCCGGGCGACATGGCCGGCCCAGCTGACCTGCCGCGCTGCGGCCCGCTACCCACCCGGATCGGGGTGACCGGCCCCGCTCCGGACGAGCCGCTCGGCGTGGTCGCCGTCGGCCCCGCCGGCGCCGAGCGTCGCGGCGTGTTCGCCACCCTGCTCGGGCTCGACCCGGTCATGCTCACCGTGCCGGCGGGCAGTTGGCTGGTGGTGCGACACGCCAAGGCGCCCACCCGGGCGGCGTACGTGCCGGGCTACCGCCAACCGCACTCCTACGGCGCGGACCGGGACGCCGCCGGCCCGGCGCTGGCCCGCCCGCCCCGGCGGGTCGAGCTGAGCGTGCCCGAGCCGCTGCTGCGGCACTTCACCCTGGTCGACACGCCGGACACCGGCACGCTCGGCGTCGCCGGCGGCCGGGTGCTGCTCGACGCGGTCGGCCGGGCCGGCGCGCTGCTCTTCGTGATTGCGGCCGATCAGGCGTTCACCGCCGCGGAGCTGAACCTGCTCGCCGAGGTGGCCCCGGCCGCGGTGAAGGTCGTCTTCGCGGTCACCCCCGGCGCGGCGGGCTGGGCCCCGCTGCCCGACGGCGCGGCGACGACGGAGGACGCGGGGGCGTCCGTCCCGCCGGCACACGGCGTGCCGGGGAAGGTGGACTCGGTCGCGGTGACCGTGGCGGCGCACCGCGCGGCGCTGCTGGCCGCAGTGCCCTCGCTGGCCAGCGCGCGGTGGTTCCCGGTCGACGACGCCGAGTCCGCCGCCGACCTGCGCCGGGCGCTGGTGGGTTGGGCGGCGCACGAGGGGTTGCAGCGGGCCAGTGCGGATCCGCCGGTGCTGCCCGGCCAGCACGACCGGGTGTCGGTGGTGTCCGACCCGGGGGACTGGTCCGAGCAGCTCGACCGGCAGACCCGCTCCTGCGCACAGCGGATCCGCCAGCACCTCGCGCTGGAGTTGGCGAACGCCCACCTGCGGGTGGTTCAGGAGATCGTCTTCGGGGTCGGCTGCGCCGGCCTGCCGGAGTTGCTGGACCGGGAGATGGCGGCGTTGTCGCTGTTGGCCACCGCGCAGTGCGACCACGCGGTGCGGGGCATCGTGGCGGACGCCGCGGCCCGGGTGCTCGGCGCGCCACCGGCCGAGGGTGTGCGCCGCCGGATCGCCACCGCCGTGCAGTACGGCCTGACCGATCACCGGCCCGGCCGCGACCTGGACAAGGTGCTGCTGATCACCAGCACGGCCGGCGTGGCCTCGCTGACCGGTCCGGAGGCGATCGACGCGCTCGACGGCTATCCGCGGGCGTCCCGCGACGAGGTGCTCCCGCCGGTCGCGGTGGCGCTGTCCGGTGGATGCTGGCAGCAGTGGCGTACACCCGGCAATGACGACCACAACGCCGCCCGGGCGTGGTCCCAGCGGGCGTTGCGGGAGGTCGAGCTGGGGCTGTCCCGGGAGATCTCCCGACGGTTCGAGGTGATCCGCCTCTCGCTGGGCGCGGTGCTCTCCGATGCAGTCGATCACGGCATCCTGCTCGCCTGACGGCGGGGCTGCGCCCTGCTCCGGCCTCGTGCGAGACCTCGCGTCCAACAGCGTTCAGGGCGAGGCCGGGGACGCCGGGTTGGGTGATCCTCGCCGGGCCGGCGTTCCGGTTCCTCGGTTCCGGGAAACCGGTGGCACGATGGGGGGCATGGCGGCTCCGCAGGTTGCACCGGTCGAGACGCCGGCCACTCACGAGGTGCCGGCGTCCGAGCGGCAGTGGGTGACGATCGTGTGGGACGACCCGGTCAACCTGATGACGTACGTGACCTGGGTCTTCCAGAAGCTTTTCGGCTACAGCCGGGAGAGGGCCGAGCAGCTGATGCTGGACGTGCACCACAAGGGCCGCGCCGTGGTCTCCACCGGCGCCCGGGAGCGGATGGAGCACGACGCGTCGCAGTTGCACGCGTACGGGTTGTGGGCGACGGTGGACCGCTCGTGAGCGCGAGGAGTGAGCCGGTTCTGCGAGCCCCGCAGTCGCGAACAGGGGGGGCATCGTGAGCATGTTCCGCCGCCAGGCCGGCCGTTACGTCGCCACCTTCGCCGTCGACGAGGTGCGGGTGCTGCGCAAGGTCGCCTCCGAGGTGGTCGGTCTGCTCACCGACGGCTTCGACCACACTGACCCGGTCGTCGGCCGGCTCTTCCCGGCGGCCTACCCCGAGGACGCGGCCGGCTCCGCCGAGTTCCGCCGCTACACCGAGGGCGACCTGAAGACCGCGAAGATCGATCAGGCGGGGGCCATCCTGGCCGCGCTGCCCGATGAGGCGGGCGGTGAGGTGCGGCTGGACGCCGAGGCGGCCGAGGCGTGGCTGCGCGCGTTGAACGACGCCCGGCTGGCGATGGGCGTCCGGCTGGAGATCAAGGACGGGACGGACCTGGGTGAGGAGCTGGACGACGCGGTCGCCGAGGACCCGGCCTCCAGCCGGGTGTTCCAGCTGTCGGTCTACGCGTACCTCGGATATCTACAGGAGTCGCTGCTCAACGCCTTGATCGATTAGGCGTGACCGGCACCACTTCAGGCCGGTACCCGGCAGGCGTTAGGCTGGTGCACGTGCTGAGCATCGACCGGTCGATCATCGACGCGATCGTCGCCCACGCGCGCCGGGACCACCCAGACGAGGCGTGCGGCGTGGTCGCCGGTCCCCTCGGCAGCGACACACCGACCCGGCACATCCCGATGGACAACGCCGCGCGGTCGATGACGTTCTACGAGTTCGACTCGATGGAGCAGCTGCGGGTGTGGCGGGAGATGGACGACCGGGACGAGGAGCCCGTTGTCATCTACCACTCGCACACCGCCACCGAGGCGTACCCCTCGCGCACCGACGTCTCCTTCGCGGGCGAGCCGGGCGCGCACTACCTGCTCGTCTCGACTCGCGAGCCCGACTCCGAGGAGATCCGGTCGTTCCGGATCGTCGACGGCGTGGTGACCGAGGAGCCGGTTCGGATCGTGGCGGCTGGGGTCGACCCGCACGCCGTCCAGTCCTACATGTTCGGGCAGAGCCCGGCGACGGTCGACTACGAGTGTTCCGGCCGCTGACCCGTCAGCGTCCGCACCCGTTCCGTCCCGTCACCCCTGGCACACCCGAATGAGGAGCACGACATCATGGCCATCGAGGTTCGCATCCCCACCATCCTGCGCAGCTACACCGGCGGCGCCAAGGTCGTCGAAGGTTCCGGCGACACCCTGAGCGACCTGCTCGCCGACCTGGATTCCCGGCACGCCGGGCTGCGGGGCCGGCTGGTCACCGAGGCTGGCACGCTGCACCGTTTCGTCAACGTCTACGTCAACGACGAGGACGTCCGTTTCCTCGGCGCGCTGGACGCCAAGCTCTCCGACGGCGACAGCATCACCATCCTGCCGGCCGTGGCCGGCGGCGCGTTCGGCTTCGCGGCGGCAGCGGCGATCAGCCAGCACAGTGCCGCCGTGGCCAGCCAGCAGAGCGCGACGGCGGCAGCCCGCGACAGCCGTCGCGGTGCCGTCGCCGCCCGCTGAGGGCGGCCGCCATGGCGCGGTACGACAGCCTGCTCGACGCCTGCGGGGGCACGCCGCTGGTCGGCCTGCCCCGGCTCTCCCCGACGGTGCCCGAGGGCGCCCCGCCGGTGCGGCTCTGGGCCAAGCTGGAGGACCGGAACCCGACCGGCAGCATCAAGGACCGGGCGGCGCTGTTCATGGTCCGCGCCGCGGAGGAGGCCGGCCGGCTCCGGACGGGTGACACCATCCTGGAACCGACTAGCGGCAACACCGGCATCTCGCTGGCCATGGTGGCCAAGCTGCGCGGCTACCGGCTGGTCTGCGTGATGCCCGAGAACGTCTCCACCGAGCGGGTCCAACTGCTCCGGATGTACGGCGCTGAGATCATCTTCTCGCCGGCGGCGGGTGGCTCCAATCAGGCCGTCGCCACCGCCAAGCAGATCGCCGCCGAGCATCCCGACTGGGTGATGCTCTACCAGTACGGCAATGAGGCCAACGCCCGGGCGCACTACGAGACGACCGGCCCGGAGCTGCTGCACGACCTGCCCACCATCACGCACTTCGTGGCCGGCCTGGGCACCACCGGCACGCTGATGGGCACCGGGCGCTACCTGCGGGAGAAGGTCGACGGCATCCAGGTCGTGGCCGCCGAGCCGCGCTACGGCGAGGTGGTCTACGGCCTGCGCAACATCGACGAGGGGTACGTGCCGGAGCTGTACGACGCCTCGGTGCTCTCCCGGCGCTTCTCGGTCGGCACGCGGGACGCGGTGCTGCGTACCCGGCAGCTCGTCGACGTGGAGGGCATCTTCGCCGGCTTCTCCACCGGCGCGATCCTGCACGCCGCCCTCGCGGTGGCGCATGAGGCGGTCCGCGACGGCCGCCGCGCCGACGTGGCCTTCGTGGTCTGCGACGGCGGCTGGAAGTACCTGTCGACCGGAGCGTACGGCGGCACGCTGGCCGACGCCGAGGACGCCCTGGAGGGGCAGCTCTGGGCGTGACCGATCTGGTCTCCGCGTACGGGCCGTCGATGCGCACGTCGACGGCCCGTACGCTGCCCGCCGCGCCGTGAGCAGGTGTCACGTTCGTGACAAGTTCCATTGGATGATTCTTGCGGCCGCGTACCCCAGCGTAGGCTGCGCAGCGTGGCGTACGCGTCGGTAGAGATCATGGCCGGGACGACGGCCGGCTCAGGTGCTACTGACAGTGACAGCGAGAAAACTTGATGCGACTGACCGTCCTGGGTTGCGCCGGTAGCTTCCCCGGCCCCGAGTCGCCGTGTTCGGCCTACCTCGTCGAGGCCGACGGCTTCCGGCTACTGGTCGACTTCGGCCCTGGTTCGCTGTCCAGCCTCCAGCGGTACGCGGGGCTGCACGCCCCGGACGCGATCCTCCTGACCCACCTGCACTGCGACCACATCCTCGACGCCGTGTCGTACGTGGTGGTCCGCCGGTACGCCCCGGACGGTCCCTACCCGGCGCTGCCGGTGTACGCGCCCTCCGGCGCACCGGACCGGCTCAGCGCCGCCTACGGCGACGACGGCTCCGTGGAGGACGTCTACCAGTTCTACGCCCTCCAACCGGGCACCTTCCCGATCGGCCCGTTCACGGTCACCGTCGACCGGGTCAACCACCCCGTCGAGACGTACGGCGTGCGGCTGGAGCACGGCGGTCGGTCGCTCTGCTACTCCTCGGACACCGCGCCCTGCGACGCGCTGCTGCGGCTGGCCCAGAACGCCGACGTCCTCCTCTGCGAGGCCAGCTACCTCGACGGCGTGGACAACCCACCGGACCTGCACCTCACCGGCCGGGAAGCCGGTGAGGCGGCGACCAAGGCCGTGGTCGGCCGGTTGCTGCTCACCCACCTGGTGGCCGCCTGGGGCAGCGAGGCGCACACGCTGGAGTCGGCCGCCGCCGCGTACACCGGGCCGCTCGAGGTGGTCCGGGCCGGCGCCAGCTACGACGTCTGACCCACCTCGCCCCGGCCGCACGTGGTGGTCGATGGGACCAGCGCGCTGCCCGAGGTGCAGGGGCGCCGCCGTCGGTGGTGTCCGGTCGGGGCACCCCGGGGCAGGTGCGGCGCCGCACCGCATAGGGTGCAGGCATGGCGCGACCTGACGGGCGAGGGCCCGATGAACTTCGACCGGTGACCCTGACCCGAGGCTGGAGCACACATCCGGAGGGCTCGGTGCTCGTCGAGTTCGGCGGCACCCGGGTGCTCTGCACGGCGAGCGTCACCGAGGGCGTGCCCCGCTGGCGCAAGGGCTCCGGGCTCGGCTGGGTGACCGCCGAGTACGCGATGCTGCCCCGGGCCACCAACACCCGCTCCGACCGGGAGAGCGTCAAGGGTCGGGTCGGTGGCCGGACCCACGAGATCTCCCGGCTGATCGGCCGCAGCCTGCGCGCCTGCATCGACCTGAAGGCGCTCGGCGAGAACTCTGTGGTGCTCGACTGCGACGTGCTCCAGGCCGACGGCGGCACCCGGACCGCCGCGATCACCGGGGCGTACGTGGCGCTGCACGACGCGGTGGACTGGCTGGCCGCCCGCAAGGCGTTGGCCGGGAAGCCGGAGAACGTGATGCACCGTTCGGTGGCCGCGGTCAGCGTGGGGATCATCGCCGGCGAGGCGCGGCTCGACCTCTGCTACGAGGAGGACGTGGCCGCCGAGGTGGACATGAACGTGGTCTGCACGGGCGCGGGCGATTTCGTCGAGGTGCAGGGCACCGGTGAGGCGGGCGTGTTCGCCCGGGAGCAGCTCGACACCCTGCTCGACCTGGCCGTCGCCGGTTGCGCCGACCTGGCCGAGGCCCAGCGGAAGGCTCTCTCATGAACAAGGTCCTGCTCGCCACCCGCAATCGCAAGAAGCTGGTCGAACTCCAGCGGATCCTGGACGGCGCGCTCGGCGCGCACCGGATCGCCCTCCTCGGGCTGGACGACGTCGAGCAGTACCCGGAACTGCCGGAGACCGGTCTGACCTTCGGCGAGAACGCGCTGATCAAGGCGCGGGAGGGCTGCCGGCGTACCGGGTTGCCGACCATCGCCGACGACTCCGGGATCGCGGTGGACGCGCTCAACGGGATGCCGGGGGTGTTCAGCGCCCGCTGGTCCGGGCAGCACGGTGACGACCACGCCAACCTTCAGCTGGTGCTGGATCAGATCGCTGACGTGCCCGACGAGCAGCGGGCCGCCTCGTTCGTCTGCACGGTGGCGCTGGTGCTGCCCGGTGGCAAGGAGCACCTCGTCGACGGCCGGCAGTCCGGGCAGGTGCTGCGCGCTCCGCGCGGTGATGGTGGATTCGGCTACGACCCGATCTTCCTGGGCGATGGACAGGAACGGACCAACGCCGAGCTGACCCCGACCGAGAAGGACGCGGTCAGCCATCGCGGCAAGGCGCTGCGCGAGCTGGCCAAGCTGATCGCCAAGGTGCTGCCGCCCACCGCGGCCTGAGACCGGGACAGTCCGGTCGGCAGCCCGGGGTGGCCAGGTGATCGGACGATGGCATGTACTGAATCCGGAAGTCCGGGCATCCGGATCGGCAGGTGGTCGGGGAGACGGGATGGCGTGGGCCGGTAGGCGCGGCGTGCTGGCGGCACTGATGGGTCTTGCCCTGCTGGCCGCCAGCGGTGGTCTCCTGGCCTTCTCGACCAAGACGCCGGAGGGTGAGGCGGCCGGCGCGTGGGTCGTGGAGCCCATCCCGCCGGCGCCACCGCTGACCGAGTCGCGCGACGCCCGCAGCGGTTTCGTCCACCCTGGCGTGCTGGTGCGCAGCGAGCAGTTGAACTTCGTGAGCCGCAAGGTCAGGGCTGGTGAGGAGCCCTGGCGTTCGGCATGGCTCGCCATGCAGCGCAGCCAGTACGCCGAGCTGTCCTGGCGCCCCCGACCGGTGTCCACCGTGGACTGCGGCTTCTACTCCCAGCCGGACAGCGGATGCACCGCCGAGGCCGAGGACGCGGTGGCCGCGTACACCCAGGCGTTGATGTGGTCCTTCACGCGTGACCGCAGGTACGCGGAGAAGGCCATCGACATCCTGGACGCGTGGTCGGGCGTTCTCAAGGAGCACACCAACGCCAACGCGCCGCTGCAGGCGGGGTGGGCCGGGGCGACGTTCGCGCGAGCCGCGGAACTGATCAAGCACACCTACACCGGCTGGCCCCCCGATTGGTTGGCCCGTACGGAGCGGATGCTCCGCACTGTCTACCTACCGACGGTCCTCGCCGGGACGAACGGCTCCAGGGCGGGGAACTGGGAACTGATCATGCTCGACGCGGCGGTGGGCATCTCGGTCTTCCTCGACGATCGCGCCTCGTTCCTCAAGGCCGTCGAGAAGTGGCGGCTGCGGCTGCGGGCGTACGTCTATCTCAGTGGCGACGGCCCCCTGCCCTACGCGCCACCCGGCGACGTCTTCACGAAGACGCAGCTCATCGACTATTGGGGTGGGCAGAACCCGCTCGTCGACGGGCTCGCCCAGGAGACCTGCCGCGACTTTCTGCACACCGGGTGGGGCCTCGCAGCGGCGGCGCATGTCGCCGAGACGGCGTGGATCCAGGGGCGGGACCTGTACGCCGAGGCGCGCGAGCGGCTCACTCGTGCGCTGGAGTTCCACACCGGCTTCGAGCTGGGCAGGCCGGCGCCGCCGTGGCTGTGCGGGGGTCGGCTCGTCACCGGGTTGGCGCCGTCACCCGAGATCGCCTTCAACCACTACGCCACCAGGATGGGGCTCGACCTGCCGAACACCAGGCGCGTGGTGGAGGCCGACCGGCCCGCGGGGCCGGCCGCCTACTTCTTCGCCTGGGAGACGCTGACCCACGCCGGCAACCCCAACTGACCGCACGTCGGCTCCCGCCACCGCGGCCAGCTCTGACCGCTGGACCCCTGTCGACGCGCCCTGGCCTGCGCGCAACGGCCGGCAGCACCCCGTGGCCGGTCGCAACCAGGGGCGTCTAGGCTACGCAGCTGCGAGCCACATCCCGGGCGGCGGCCGCCGTGCCGGCCCAGCCCGATCCAAAGGACCAGGACGAATGGTCGAGTTGGCCCCCTCCACCAGTTCGCCGGAGGTGACCGCAGCGGGTGAGGCGCGCGCGGAAGCACGCCCTTCAGCTCCCCTGACGGATCGACTCGCACGCTGGTCGGTGCCGGTCGTACCGGCCCTCGCCGCGTTCCTCATCGCGCTCTACGGCCTTGAGCGCCGGCAGCTCTGGCGCGACGAGATCGCCACGTGGGCGGCGTCGACGAAGTCAATGGGGGCGCTGCGGGGCCTGGCGGAGGTGACCGACGCGGTCATCGCGCCCTACTACATCCTGATGCACGGCTGGATCGCGGTGTTCGGCGAATCGGAGGCGTCCCTGCGGATGCCGTCCATCATCGCGGTGGCGCTCGCCGCCGCGATGACCGCGGTCATCGGCCGCAAGCTGTTCGACCCGACGACCGGTCTGTTCGCCGGTCTGCTCGTCGCCGTGCTGCCGACCGTCTCCCGGTACGCGCAGGAAGCGCGCCCCTACGCTCTCGCCGCCGCCGCGGTGGCGCTGGCGACCCTGCTGATGCTGCGTGCGGCGGAGCGGCCGACGTGGCTGCGGTGGCTCGCGTACGCCGTGGTGGTGGCCGTGGCCGGGTTGCTGCACATGGTCGCGCTGCTGCTGTTGCCGGCGCACATGGTGTACGTCCTGAGCCTTCGTCAGAAGAGGGTGATCCTGCGCTGGTTCCTGGCGGCGGTCGCGGCTGTCATCCCCGTGCTTCCCCTCGCCTGGATCGGGTCCGAGCAGGCCAAGCAGGTGTCGTGGATTCCGGAGGCCACCTGGGACAGCACCAACAACGAGATCGTGCGGGTGACGGGCAGTGTCACGGTCAGCGCGCTGATCATCGGGCTGGCCCTCCTCGGCGCCGTGACGCTGGGGCGTCGTGGCGCTCTGCTCGGCACGTGGGCGGTCGCGCCGTTCTATGTACTGCTGCTCATCTCACCGGTGGCGGCGCTGCTCATCCATCGGTACGTGCTGTTCACCCTGCCGGCGTGGTGCCTGCTGGCCGTCGCGACCGTGACCCGGCACGCCCAACCGGCGCCCGGTACGGCGACGTCGTCCTGGCGGCGGGCCGTCCTGCCCGCGCTGCTGGTCGTGCTCTGCGCGGCCTTCGCGCTGCCGATGCACGCGACGAACCGCGAAAACGTCGTGCCGGGCGAGCCCGACCTGCGGGGCGCGGTGGCGGTCCTCGCGGCGGAGGCCAACGCTGGCGACGCGGTCGGGATCCATGCCGGATACCCCAGTCGACTGCAGGACGGTGTGAACTACTACCTTCGCCGGGCCGACGGGCCGGAGCTGAACACGGTCTTCACCGCTTGGCCCGGCGGCGTCGCGACGTACGGGCGGACCTGCCGGAACGGCGACTGTCTCCGCATGGCCGAGCGGCTGTGGCTGGTCAGCGGGTCGACCGAGGCCGACCAGCGCACCGGCATGAATCCGTCGCTGAGCCAGCAGCTCGCCGGGTTCGAGCAGGTCCGGGTGGTCCGGCTCACCGGGGTCACCGTGTCACTGTGGCAAGCCACGGGACGGGCCTGAGCAGGAAGTTCCGACGCACCGTGACCGATGTCCACTGTGTCCGGCGACCGCTCGTACGGAGCTGACGCGCACCGCCTGCGCACCGACGGTCCCCGGATGGAGTACGGGCGTTCCGGCCGTATACCCTCGCCGTCGCCGCTAGTGCATGGCGGTGTGGCGGGTACACGCCACCCCACCCCTACCGCAGTGGTGAGGCACAGTGAGCGACTCGAAGCCGACGTCTCGTGGGCTGCTGCGGCCGGAGATCCAAGCACTGCGGGCCCTTGCCGTGCTCCTGGTGCTGCTGTTTCATTTCTGGCCGCACCGGATCCCGGGCGGATACGTCGGCGTCGACGTCTTCTTCGCGATCAGCGGCTTCCTCATCACGGCGCACCTCGTGCGCGAGGTGCGGCAATCCGGCTCGGTTCGCCTCCGGGCCTTCTGGGCCCGCCGGATCCGGCGCCTGTTGCCGGCTTCCCTGCTCGTCCTCGTCGCCACCGCGGCGGCCGTCTTCATCTGGGTGCCACAGCTCTACTGGCCGCAGATACTCCGCGAGATCGCGGCGGCGACCATCTACGTCGAGAACTGGCAACTGGCGCACGACGCCGTGGACTACCTCGCCGCGGAAAATGTCCGGTCGCCGGTGCAGCACTACTGGTCACTCTCGGTGGAGGAACAGTTCTACCTGGTCTGGCCCCTGTTGATCGTGCTCGCGGTGGTGATCGCCGGCCGGCTCCGGCGGACGGACCCGATGGGCGCGATCCGGGTCACGCTCGCCCTGATCGTCGCAACCTCCTTCGCCTACTCCGTCTACGAGACGTCCGCGAACAGTGCCGCCGCCTACTTCGTCACGCCCACCCGGGCGTGGGAGTTCGGGGCCGGCGCGATGCTCGCGGCCCTGCCGGGGCTCGGCCGGTCGGCCGGGGAGCGTACCCGGGCGGCGGTCTCCTGGCTGGGCCTGCTCCTGATCGGCGTCGCCGCTTTCGTACTCCATTCCGGGACCCCCTTCCCGGGCTACGCCGCGGCGCTGCCGGTCGTCGGCACGCTCGCCGCCATCTGGGCCGGTGCTCCCGGTCCACGCTGGTCTCCTCTCGGGCCGATGGCCTGGGCGCCGGTGCAGAAGTTCGGCGACTGGTCGTACTCCGTCTACCTATGGCACTGGCCGCCCATCGTGATCTTCCAGCTGGCGACCGGTGACCGGATGACCTGGCCGGTGAAGCTCGTCGTCATCGCGGGTGTGGTGGTGTTGGCCGCGCTGACCAAGCGCCTCGTCGAGGACCCGGTGCGGTTCGGCGTGTTCACCCGCGGGCGCCGGTTGTGGCCGCAGTACGCGGCCGCGGCGATGTCGATGGCACTGGTCCTGTCCGTCGTCGTCGCCGGAAACCGCCTGCTCGAACAGGGCAGCCAGGCGAACACCTCGCGTCTCGAGCAGTTGTTGGCGGCGGGCACGCCGTGCCTCGGGGCGGGTGCCAGGATCGAGCCGCAACGCTGCGAGGACGGCGCACTCGGCCGGGAGCTGTTCCCCGAGATGTCGATGCTCACCAAGGACACGGGCTCCGCGTACCGGTGCTACGACCAGGAGCCGGGCGCCACGCTCACGTCGTGTCGCATCGGATCGCGACGGCCCGACGCGACCCGGGTCGCACTCGTCGGGGACTCGCACGCGGCGATGCTCATTCCGGCGATCGAGGGTCAGCTCGACGCTCGGAACTGGGCGGTCGACACCTACGTCGCCCGCGGGTGCATCTGGGCGAAGGTGGACGCCGCAGACCAGTCCGACCCGTGCTACGCGCGACGGCAGGCGATGGCTCAGCGACTTGGTGAGGGCCCGAAGTACGACCTCGTCATCGTCAGCGGGAGGCGGAACGCGAGTGCCGACCCCCGGGCGGCGGGCGGCCAGATCCGCAAATACGTCGAGGCGTGGCGTCCGGTGCTGGAGCGGGGAACCAGGATCGTCGTGGTGGTGGACAATCCGGGGCTCGGCTCGGCCAACCTGAGCTGTCTCGTCGACGACGCGGCGAACGGAGGGGATCCGAGGCGATGCGCCGTCGACCGGCAGGCGGCGCTCGGCACCCGGGACGCCCTCGAGGAGGCCGCGAAGCGGACCGACGGAAAGGTGCGGACGGTCGATCTCACCGACCTGTTCTGCACCGCGACCCAGTGTCCGCTGGTGATCGGCAACGTCATCGTCTACCGCGACGCGCACCACATGACGGCGACCTACGCGCGCACCCTGGGGTCCCACCTCGTCGAGCGCGTCGCGGCACGCCTCGCAATGTAACGCCGAGCCCGCGACCCACAGGCATGGAAGTTCACCGCGAGATGCAGCCGAACAGTCCATTGCGGTCACCTCGACTTCTCGCTCCGGCGGCGTGGTCGCAGAAAGTGGGCGAAAGAGGGGAAATCGCACTCGGTGCCGTGGCGGTCGCCGGTCGGTTCGCCGTCGACCCGGGCAACCTCTATCGGTTATGACGCTCGCGTATAGTGCCCCGAGGGATGGCGCTGAGAGGATCATGAAATGGACATAATGCCTCGAAAGGCGGCGGCTGCCCCGACTGAGGGCAGTGGCCGGCGCCTCGGGCGTTATCCGTTGGCCACAGCCCAGATCATGGCCGCACTCGCCATGGTAATGATC
Organism: Micromonospora sp. NPDC005161; assembly: GCF_053599855.1. NCBI lineage: Bacteria > Bacillati > Actinomycetota > Actinomycetes > Micromonosporales > Micromonosporaceae > Micromonospora > Micromonospora sp. NPDC005161. Next base: position 42,351 of record NZ_JBSFYQ010000014.1, on the reverse strand, counting down.
GGCGTGAAATCATTCTTCGACATCTTCGGCGAAAAGGTCGCGGCCGACACCGTTGACGCCGGCATGGTGGCGACGGTGATTGGCGCCCTCTTCATGGCGGGGTCCTTTGTCGCCATCGTCGTGGCGATGAAGCGTTTCCCGACGGATCTGGCGCCCTCCATCGTCGCGCTGCTGGTTCTCGGCCTGTTCTCCATCATCGGCCTGCTGGCGATATTCGCGCGGGAGGACTTCCTCCAGATCTTCACCACGGCCGACGTGGTCGCGCTCTTCGGTCCGGACGTCGCGCCGAAGAGCGGGGTCATCACGCAGGGCGCCCAGCTCGCGGTCGGGTTCGCGCCGATCATGCTGTTGGCGGTCATGTTCCGCAAGCCGGACTGGTTCTCCGTCGAACGGCTGCGGTGGGTGCTGCTGCTCGTGGTCCTCGGCGCCGTCGCGCATTCCGTGATCGCCTGGCTGCAGGTCGTCGGCGTCGTCCCGTACACCTACTTCTTCAACCTGATGAGCGGCAAGGTCGGGCGGGCGTCGGGGGGTTACTTCCATCCGGCGTCCCTCGGCCGGCTCCTGATCTTCGCGGTGTTCATCCTCTACGCCGCCGGTGACCGGCTACGGGTCAGTCCGGTGGCCCGCTACGCCGCCGTCGCGCTCCTGGCCGCCACCGCGGTCGTCAGCACACACCGGATCACCATCCTCTGTGTGGCGTTGGTGATCGTCGCGTTCGAGCTGCGCCGGCTCCCGGAGCTCCTCCGGCAGATTTCCAACCTGCCGTTCCGCACCGCCGTCTGGGGAGCGGTCGTCCTCGTCGTCCTCGTGGTCCTGGCGGCGATCCGTTGGGGAGCCTATCTGTTGGATCGCGCGCTCTTTCTCGTCACGCAGATCGGCTCACTCAATCCGACGAACGACGAGTTCCTGCACGGTCGCGGGCAGATCTGGTTCCGCGTAGCGGAAGTGTGGCAGGACGCGCCGTGGGACGTCTGGCTCATCGGGCTGGGCTACGAACCCTGGAACACCCACGCCGATCCGTTGCGCGTCTTCGTGGTGTGGGGATTGCTCGGGCTCATTCTCATGACGATTATCTTCGTCAACCTGTGGCGGGTGACGAAGCGGGCCATCGCGGTCGAGGCGAGGTGGATGCTGACCATCCTCTACGTCCTGACGGTCATCTCCGCTCTGACGCAGAAGCCGACCTCCTACTCGTACTTCATGTGGTTGTTCTTCCTCTCTCTCATTCTTCTTGTCAGATTCTTCCCCCTTTCGAGCACGCCGGCCGGCGCGCCAACCGATGCTGGTGGTGATCACAAATGAGCTCCCCCCTGTTCATTTCGTGGAAGCGTTATCAGCGTCGATCCGACGTGCTGGCGGAGGCGCTGGGCGCCGAGGTGGCGTGGCGCCCGTCCAAGGCGACGCCGAAGATCCTTCGCCCCTTCGACTACGTCGCCCACACGTGGAACGATCTCCAACTGGTCCGCTCGCGTCGGCCATCGTTCGTGGTCGCGCAGGCGCAGCCCCACCTGTCCGCGCTGGCCCCCTACCTCAGCCGGGTTCCGTACATCGTCGACGCGCACAACGGGCAGTTCCAGTCGCGGTGGCGCCGGGTTCCCAGCACCGCGTCGATCCTGCGGGGGGCGCAACTGGTTCTGACCCACACCGAAGAGGCCGACGCTATCGCCCGTGCGGAGTTCCCGGGCCTGCGTACGCTCGTCGTGCACGATCCGCTTCGGGAGATCCCGCCGGCGGCACCACGTGGCTGGGTGTTCGTCGTGGCCACCGTCGCTCCGGACGAGCCGATGGACGTCCTCATCGACGCGATCGAGGCGATGCCGGACGTCACCTTCGCGACCACCGCGCCACTGCACCGGTTGCCGCCGCCGCTTCGTGAGCGCGCGGAGCGCCTACCCAACTTCACCACCCTGGGCTTCCTCGACCTCCCCGACTACGAGGCGGCCGTCGCCGCCTCGCGCGCGGTTGTCGTGCTGACCGACCGGGACGCCACGCAGCCCAGTGGCGCGTGCGAGGCGCTGAGCGCGGGTCGGCCGTTGGTCCTGTCTCGCACCCGGACCACCGAGGCTCTGTTCGGGAGCTTCGCCACGCTCGTCGCCAACCAGAGCGATGCCCTGGTCGCCGGCGTCCGCGAGGCCATCGACGAGGACCCGGCCGCGGCCGGGCGGATCACGGCGGCTCGCGAGGCGTGGATGGGTCGCACGGAGGCCGAGTTGGAGATGTTGCGATCGCACGTGCCGGCCGGAGCGGCCGCGTGATGGTCGGACGATGACCGGAGTCGAGGTGCGGACCGGCCCGCCGGCAGGCAGCCGGTCCGGCAGCGGCATGGCGCGCCGCCTCCGCCAGTTGGGCCTGCTCGGGATCAGCCAGGCCGGCGTCACCGTGCTCGCGTTCCTCACCCAGGTGTTGCTCGCCCGTAGCCTGCCCAAGGCGGACTTCGGCGCCTTCATGTCGGTGATGTCCCTGGTCACGCTGGCCGGGCCGCTGGCCATCTTCGGGGTCGCCGAGTTCTGGCTGCAACGGTTCGGACGCGAGGGGTCTCGGGCGTTCCGTTGGGTACGGCCGTCCATCGCGCTGGTCGCGGTCACGTCCGGCCTGCTGGTCGTCGCGCTCGTCGGGTGGGGGCTGCTCGACCGGCATGATCCCGACACCGGTGACCTTCGGATCGGGCTCGCCCCGATCATCCTGTCGCTTGTCGCGATGGCGCTGTCCGGGTCGGCCCTCCAGTTGCAGGGCGCCTACGGGCGACTCGCGGCGCTGCAACTGGCGCCGCAGGTCGGTCGACTCCTCGTGGCCGTTCTGACCCTGTCCTTCGGGCTGTCGGCGCTCATGGTGGCACTGGGCTACGCGCTCGTGGCTGCCGTCACGGTGGCCATGAGTGTCCTGATGATCACGCCGTTCTGGTACGGGCGGGCGACGCTGGAGGGCCACCTTCCGGTGCGCCGTCGCCCGGCGCGTCCACCCCGGGCTCGCCACCTCGTCGCCGCCACGTGGCTGTTCCTGCTGGGCAGCCTGTTCTACCAGCTCGGCATGCAACTGGGCATCGTCGTCTCCGCCGAGTTTCTGAGCTCGGAGTCCGCCGCGGTGCTCGCCGTGCCCATGACGCTGTTGACCGCGATCTACCTGCTGCCGCGCATCGTCTACCAGCAGTACTTCCTGGCGAAGCTGCACCGGTGGTCCCGCTCCAACCGCAACGCGGTCCTCATCGCGTACCGCGCCGGCACGGTCGGGATGATCGGTCTCGGTCTGCTCCTCGGCGCCGTCGTCGCGCTGGTCGGCCGGTACGCCATTCCCCTGATCTTCGGCGCGGAGTACCGGACCTCCGTCCCGGTGATGGCCATCCTCGCGCTGGCGATCCCCCTGCGCTTCGGCGCTGCCAGTGTCGAGTCGCTGCTGATGAGCGGCGGCCTGGTGCGGCAGAAGGTGCTGTATCAGGGGCTGGGCTCGCTCGCCTACCTGGCCGCGCTGGCCACCGCGATCCCGCTGTTCGGTGTGGCCGGCGCCGCATGGGCGACGGTGCTGTCCGAGGCGATCGTTCTCGTCCTGTTCTGGTCCCGAGCGAAGCGCGACGTCGTGGCGGGCGCCGAACTACCCTCCTGGGCGGAGATCCGACGGACGGTCATCAGGAGCTGAGCCCGCTTCGACGGGTGACCTGGCAGGCCCCGACGCCGGTCATCGGGGCCGCCGATGGTCAGGCCAGCGGACCGACCTCGCGTTCGATGGCGGTACGCAGGTCGCGGTCGGACACCGTACGGCGGGCCGCCTCCATCGCCGGGGCGAGGAAGATGTCCGGGCCGGGCTCGCCGGCGAACGCCTGGACCGCCTCCACCGCGGCCCGGCCGGCCGGCGACGGCACCAGCGGGGCGCGCAGCTGAAGGCCGCGTACCGCCGCCAGCAGCTCGACCGCGAGCACGCTGGACAGGTTGTCCAGCACGGTGCGCAGCTTCTTGGCCGCCGCCCAGCCCATCGAGACGTGGTCCTCCTGCATCCCACTGGTGGGCAGGGAATCCACCGAGGCCGGCGCGGCCAGTCGGCGGTTCTCCGCGACGATCCCGGCCGCCGTGTACTGGGCGATCATCAGACCGGAGTTGACCCCGGCGTCGGGGGAGAGGAACGCCGGCAGCTCCCGGGACCGGGTGACGTCCAGCAGCCGGTCCACCCGCCGCTCGGCGATCGCGCCCACCTCGGCGGCGGCGATGGCCAGGAAGTCGGCGGCGAAGCCGAGCGGAGCCCCGTGGAAGTTACCGGTCGACTCGACCCGGCCGTCCGGCAGCACCACCGGGTTGTCCACCACGGAGATCAGCTCGCGGGCCGCCACCGTCCGCGCGAACTCCAGCGTGTCCCGGGCCGCCCCGGCCACCTGCGGCGCGCAGCGCATCGAGTACGCGTCCTGCACGGCGTGCGCCAGGTCGTCCCGGTGCGAGTCCATCACCCGGGAGTCCTGGAGCAGCCGGTGGATGTTCGCCGCCGAGGCCGCCTGCCCGGGGTGCGGACGGATGGCGTGCAGCTCGGGTAGGAAGGGCCGCTCGGAGCCGAGCATCGCCTCGATGCCCAGCGCGGCGGTGACGTCGGCCATGGTGAACAGGTGCGCGGCGTCGTGGATGGCCATCAACAGCATGCCGAGCATGCCGTCGGTGCCGTTGATCAGTGCCAGCCCCTCCTTGGCGGCCAGCTCGATCGGCTTGAGCCCGGCGGCGGTCAGCACGTCGGCCGCGTCCTGCCGCTCGCCGGTCGGCCCGAGCACCCAGCCCTCGCCGAGCAGCACGAGCGCGCAGTGCGCCAGCGGCGCCAGGTCGCCGGAGGCCCCCAGCGAGCCGTGCTCCGGCACCCAGGGGGTGATGTCGTGGTTGAGAAGGTCGAGCAGCGCCTCGGCGACCAGCGGGCGGACCCCGGAGTGGCCGAGCGCGAGCGAGCGGACCCGCAGCAGCATCATCGCCCGGACCACCTCGCGCGGCATCGGCGCGCCCACCCCGGCGGCGTGCGAGCGGATCAGCGCGTGCTGGAGCTCGGCCCGGCGCTCCGGGGCGACGAACGTGTTGGCGAGCGCCCCGAATCCCGTCGAGACCCCGTAGACGGGGCGGCCGGACGACTCGATGCCGTCCACGATGGCCCGGCTGGTCGCCATGGCGTCGATGGTGGCCGGGTCGAGGACGACCTTGGCGGTGCCGCGGGCCACCGCGAGCACGTCGGCGGGGGAGACCCCGGTGGGCTGAATGGTCACGGTCGTCATTGCGGCACTCCGTTGAGCAGGACCTGGCGGATCAGTGGAACACCGGGCCGGTAGGCCAGGTGCAGGTACGACGGCGCGTCCAGGACGACCAGGTCGGCCCGGGCGCCGGGGGTGAGCACGCCGATGTCGTCGCGGCGCAGCGCCCGCGCGCCGCCCAGCGTCGCGGCCCGGACCGCCTCCGCCGGGGTCATCCGCATCTCGCGGACCGCCAGCGCCACACAGAACGGCATCGACGAGGTGTACGACGAGCCGGGGTTGCAGTCGGTGGCGAGCGCGACGGTGATGCCGGCGTCGAGCAGGCGGCGGGCGTCCGGGTACGGCGAGCGGGTGGAGAACTCGGCGCCGGGCAGCAGGGTCGCCACCGTGCGGGTCCCCGACCCGTCGGTGTGGGCGGTGCCGGCCAGTGCGGCCACGTCGGCATCGCTGAGGTGGGTGCAGTGGTCGACGCTCGCCGCGTCCAGCTCCACGCCGAGCAGCACCCCGGGGCCGGGGCCGAGCTGGTTGGCGTGCAACCGCACGCCCAGCCCGGCGGCCTGCCCGCAGGCCAGGATGGCCCGGGCGTGGTCGACGTCGAAGGCGCCCCGCTCGCAGAACACGTCGATCCACTTGGCGTGCGGCGCGGCGGCGGCCAGCATCGGCCCGCAGACCAGGCCGACGTAGTCGTCGGGGCGGTCGGCGTACTCGGCGGGCACCACGTGCGCGCCGAGGAAGGTGGTCTCGGCGCTGGCCTCGGCGGCGATCCGCAGCGAGCGGGCCTCGTCGGCGACGGTCAGCCCGTACCCGCTCTTGATTTCCATGGTGGTGGTGCCCTGCCGCAGCGCCTCCCCGCGCAGCCGGCGCACGGTGGCGCGCAGCTCGTCGTCGGAAGCCGCCCGGGTCGCGCCGACCGTGGTCCGGATGCCGCCCCCGGTGTACGGCTGGCCGGCCATCCGGGCGGCGAACTCGGCGGCGCGGTCCCCGGCGAAGACCAGGTGTGCGTGGCTGTCCACGAATCCGGGCAGCACGGCGGCCCCGTCGGCGTCGACCCGCCGGTCGGCGGCCGGCGCGTACGCCGCCGGCCCGACCCAGGCCACCCGACCCTCCTCGACGAGCACGGCCGCGTTGCGGCGGATGCCCAGCGGGCCCTCGCCAGCGCCGTTGGTGACCAGCTCCCCGATGTTGTCCACCAGCAGGCTGCTCATGTGGGAGTCACCGCCTCGATCGAGGCCGACAGTTCAGCCGGCACGTCCACAGTCAGGTGCCGGCCCTCGGCCACCACCACCCGCCCGTCCACGACGACCTGTACGACGTCCGTGGCCCCGGCGGCGAAGAACGCGCCCACCGGCGGCACCCCGGCGGTGCGGGCGCTGTCCAGCCGTACCGTGACCAGGTCGGCCCGGGCGCCGACGGCGATCCGCCCGGCGTCGGCCCAGCCCAGTGCGGCGTGCCCGGCGGAGGTGGCGGCGATCAGCAGCTCGGCCGGGGTGAAGTGGCCGCGGCGTCGGGTGCGCAGCCGCTCGTCCAACTCCACCGCCCGGGCCTCCTCGAAGAGGTCGATCACCGCCTGGCTGTCGCTGCCCAGGCTCAACCGGATCCCCGCCTCGGCCATCCGCCGGGCCGGGCCGATCCCGTCGGCGAGGTCCCGTTCGGTGGTCGGGCACAGGCACACCCCGGTCCTGCTCTCCCCGAGCAGCGCCAGGTCACCGCTGGTCGGGTGGGTGGCGTGCACGGCCGTGGTGTCCGGCCCGAGCACGCCGTGCTCGGCGAGCAGCGCGGTCGGCGTACGCCCGTGCACGGCCCGGCACTCGTCGTTCTCGGCGGGCTGCTCGGAGAGGTGCACGTGCAGCGGCGCCCGCCGGTCCCGCGCCCAGTCGGCCACCGTGCCGAGCTGGTCGGCGGGGACCGCCCGTACCGAGTGCACGGCCGCGCCGACCCGGGAGTGCCCGTCCGTCGGCTGGAACGCCGTCACCCGCTCGGCCCACCGGGCCGCGTCGCCGTCGCCGAAGCGTCGCTGCGGCCCGGCCAGGGCCCGGCCGTCCACGCCGGCGGTCAGGTAGCAGGTGTCCAGCAGGGTGAGCCGGATCCCGGCGTGCGCGGCGGCCTCGACCAGCGCCTCGCCCATCGCGTTCGGGTCGTCGTAGGCGCCGCCGTCGGGCCGGTGGTGCAGGTAGTGGAACTCACCGACGCAGGTGATCCCCGCGAGGGCCATCTCGGCGTAGACCGCCCGGGCCAGGGCGAGGTAGGTGTCCGGGTCCAGGCGGTCCGCGACGGCGTACATCCGGTCCCGCCAGCTCCAGAAGTCGCCCCGGCCACCGTGGGTACGCCCGCGCAGCGCCCGGTGGAACGCGTGCGAGTGCACGTTGGCCAGGCCGGGCAGGGTCAACCCGGGCAGCGGCTTGGCGTCGGCGAACACCTCGACCCCGGCGGGCGGTCGGCTGCCCGCGGTCAGCGGCGTCACGGCGGTGATCCGCTCACCGTCGGTCTCGATCAGCACGTCCGGCGTGGGCTCGGCGTACTCGGGCAGCCAGGCGTACTCGGCGAGCCAGCGGGTCACCGGCATGTCAGCTCCTCCAGGACCCGGGCCAGCGCCCGTACGCCGGCGGCGCAGTCGACGTCGGTGGCCGCCTCGGCGGGGGAGTGCGACACCCCGGTCGGGTTGCGCACGAAGAGCATCGCGGTGGGCAGGTGCGCGGCCAGCACCCCGGCGTCGTGCCCGGCGCCGGTGGGCAGCACCGGTGCCGTGAGCAGCGTGGCCAGCCGGCCGGCCAGCCCGCCATCGAAGGCGACCAGCGGGGTCGTCGACTCCTCGGTCACCGTCACCGCCGTACCGTCGCGGCGGGCCCGCTCGGCGAGCTTGCCCCGTACCGCGTCGACCAGCCCGGTCAGCGTCTCCGGGTCGGCGGCCCGGGCGTCCAGCCAGCCGGTCACCTTCGACGGGATGGCGTTGGTGGCGTTCGGTTCGACGGCGACCCGGCCCACGGTGGCGTGCGCGCCGCGCAGCCGGGCCTCCTTGTTGGCCGCCAGCACGGTGAACGCGTAGGTGAGCATCGGGTCGCGGCGGTCGGCCATCCGGGTCGTACCGGCGTGGTTGCCCTCGCCGACCACGTCGAAGCGCCACCGGCCGTGCGGCCAGATCGCGCTGGCCACACCGACCGGAGCATCCGTCTCGTCCAGCGCGCGGCCCTGCTCGACGTGCAGCTCCACGAAGGCGCCGAACCGGCCCAGCAGGTCCGGGCGGGCGCCCGCCGGCTGGTCGCCGAGCGCCTCGGCGAAGCTCACCCCGGCCGCGTCGCGCAGCCCGGCCGCGCGTTCCGCCGGCAGCGCCCCGGTGAGCAGCCGCGACCCCAGGCACGGTACGCCGAAGCGCGCACCCTCCTCCTCGACGAACGCGGCCAGCACCAGCGGGCGGCCCGGGGTGACGCCGGCGGCCCGCAGCTCGTCCACGGCGAGGAACGCGCTGACGATGCCGAGCGGCCCGTCGTACGCCCCGCCGTGCGGCACCGAGTCGAAGTGGCTGCCGGTCAGCACCGCGTCCCCGGCCTCCGGGTCACCCCAGTGGGCGAACAGGTTGCCGTTGCCGTCCTCGGTGACCGGCAGGCCGCGCCGGTCGGCCTGGGACCGGAACCAGCTGCGCAGCTCCAGCTCGGGCTTGGTCAACGCGTAGCGCAGGTAGCCGCCGCTGCCGGCGTCCCGCCCGACCGGCGCGATCTCGTCCCACAGCTCCCGAAACCTGTTGGCAAGGGGCCCTTCTAGAACAGAATCCGATAACAAGGGGCCCTTCCTCACTGCTCGGTCATCGGGGTGCGGACGCCGGTACGCGTGGCGACCTCGCGGGCGATGTCGTAGCCGGCGTCGACGTGGCGAATGACGCCCATCGCCGGGTCGTTGGTGAGCACCCGCTCGATCTTCTGCCCGGCCAGCGCGGTGCCGTCGGCCACGCAGACCTGCCCGGCGTGGATCGACCGGCCGATGCCCACCCCGCCGCCGTGGTGGATGGACACCCAGGAGGCGCCGCTGGCCGTGTTGACCAGCGCGTTGAGCAGCGGCCAGTCGGCGATCGCGTCGGAGCCGTCGGCCATCGCCTCGGTCTCCCGGTACGGGCTGGCCACGCTGCCGGCGTCCAGGTGGTCCCGGCCGATGACGAGCGGGGCGGAGAGTTCGCCGGAGGCGACCATCTCGTTGAACCGCACGCCAGCCTTGTCCCGTTCGCCGTACCCGAGCCAGCAGATCCGCGCGGGCAGGCCCTGGAAGGCGACCCGCTCGCCCGCCAGCCGGATCCACCGGGCCAGCGACTCGTTCTCCGGGAACAACTCCAGGATGGCCCGGTCGGTGGCGGCGATGTCGGCCGGGTCGCCGGAGAGCGCCGCCCACCGGAACGGGCCCTTGCCCTCGGAGAACAGCGGCCGGATGTACGCCGGCACGAAGCCGGGAAAGTCGAACGCGCGCTGGTAGCCGGCGAGCTGCGCCTCGCCCCGGATCGAGTTGCCGTAGTCGAAGACCTCCGCGCCAGCGTCGAGGAAGCCGACCATCGCCTCGACGTGCCGCGCCATGGACGCCCGGGCCCGGTCGGTGAACTCGGCCGGCTTCGCCGCCGCGTACTCTCGGGCGTCGGCCAGCTCCACCCCCACCGGCAGGTACGACAGCGGGTCGTGCGCGCTGGTCTGGTCGGTCACGATGTCGATCTCGACGCCGCGGCTGAGCAGCTCCGGGAAGACCTCGGCCGCGTTGCCGACCACGCCGACGGAGAGCGCGCGCCGGTCCCGCTTCGCGGCCAGCACCCGCCGGACCGCGTCGTCCAGCGAGTCGGCCACCTCGTCCAGGTAGCGGTCGTGCACGCGCCGGTCGAGGCGGGTCTGGTCCACGTCCACGATCAGGCAGACGCCGCCGTTCATGGTGACCGCGAGCGGCTGCGCGCCGCCCATCCCGCCGCAGCCGGCGGTCAGCGTCAGCGTGCCCGCGAGGGTGTCCCCGAACCGCTTCGCGGCCACCGCGGCGAACGTCTCGTAGGTGCCCTGGAGGATGCCCTGGGTGCCGATGTAGATCCACGAGCCGGCGGTCATCTGCCCGTACATCGTCAGACCGAGCTGCTCCAGCCGGCGGAACTCCGGCCAGGTCGCCCAGTCGCCGACCAGGTTGGAGTTGGCCAGCAGCACGCGGGGTGCCCACTCGTGGGTGCGCAGCACGCCGACCGGGCGGCCGGACTGCACCAGCATCGTCTCGTCCTCGCGCAGGTCGGTCAGCGTGCGGACCAACGCGTGGTACGACGGCCAGTCCCGCGCCGCCTTGCCGGTGCCGCCGTAGACGACCAGGTCGTCGGGGCGTTCGGCCACCTCGGGGTCGAGGTTGTTCATGAGCATCCGCAGGGCGGCCTCCTGCGGCCAACCGCGGGCGGTGAGCTCGCTGCCCCGTGCGGCACGGACGTGCTGGGTCATCTCGGGTCTCCTCCGGTCATCATCCGAGGAACAACTGACGGCGGGCCGCGGAGGCTTCGAACGCCTCCAGCCGGCGCTGGGTGTCGGCCGGCGCGGCGTCGCAGATCGCCTGCAACAGCACCATGGCCAGGGTCATCGGGGCGGTGTGCAGGTCGAAGACGAGCTGGGCGCCGACCGCGGCGGGCAGCACCACGTCGGCGTGCTCGGTGGCCGGGCTGACCGGCGAGTCGGTGATCGCCACCACGGTCAACCCGGCGGCCCGCGCGTCGCGCAGCGCGTCCAGGGTCTCCCGGGGGTAGCGGGGCAGCACGAAGGCCAGGACCGCCGAGGCGCCAGCCTCGGCGGCCTGCTCCAGGCGGTCGGCGAGCAGGCTGCCGCCGTCGTCGAGCACCCGGACGTCCGGGTGCACCTTGGCGGCGAAGTAGGCGAAGTACGCGGCCAGCGGCGCGGCGGCGCGTAGGCCGATCACCGGCAGTGGGCGACTGGCGGCGAGCAGCCGACCGGTCTCGGCGATCCGGTCCCGGTCGGCGAGCTGACCGGCGAGGCGGTCGAGGTTGCCCATCTCGGCGCGTACGGCCTGCTGGAGTTCGTTGCCGGCGTCCGCCGGTCCGCCGGGCGCGGCGGTGGTGAGGTCGCGCAACCGGCGGCGCAGCGCGGGGTAGCCGTCGTGGCCGAGCGCGACGGCGAACCGGGTGACCGACGGCTGGCTGACCCCGGCCAGCTCTGCCACCTCGGCCGCGGACAGGTACGCCACGGCGGGGGCGTGCTGCACCAGGCAGTGCGCGATCCGACGCTGGGTCGGGGTGAGCCGCACCCCCTGGAACAGGTCGAGCACCCGCTCGGTGGGCGCGGCGACAGCTCCTTCATTCACGCCGTGACTCTATGCATGAAAACTTTCAGAGGGCAACCGTTCCTCGCCGCACGTTCCACCCACCGGTCGGTGGACCGACCGGTGGACGACCGGGCGAGCGTCTCCTCTGTAGGATCCGCACGGCGGTCGAGCAGAGGAGTGCGCATGCAGTCGGTTGGCCCGTACCGGTTCACCCACATGCTGGGCACCTGCCCAGTGGGAAAGGCCTGGGCTGCCATCGACGAACAGGGCCGGTTCGTGACCGTAGCGGTGCTGGACGCCGTGGCCGCGAGCACGCCGGGGTGGCGCGAGGCCTTCGCCGGGACTGCCAACGCCATGTCGCAGAGGCCGGGCGGCCAGGCCTTCGCGTACGCCGACTTCTTCTCCGCCGAGCCGTGGGCGGCCTACCCGGCGGAGGCCGGCCAGGGCGCCGAGAAGTTGTTCCGTGCTCTGGGGCAGGAGTACCACCCGGTGCCGACGGACAAGGGCAGCTCGACCGAGGAGGGCGGCTCGACGGAGCCGGTCACCGGGGTGCCGCGGCAGGTCTCCGGGCCGCCGCAGTCGGTGTCCGGCCCTCCGCAGCAGTTCTCCGCGCCGCCGCAGCCCGTGTCCGGCGCCCCGCAGCCCGTCTCCGGTGCCCCGCTGCCGACGTCCGGAGCACCGTTCGCGCCGTGGGCGCTGCACGCCGGCGGGCTGCCGACCGTGCCGCCCGCGCCGATCCCACCGCCCGCCGCCGACGCGCCCCAGTCGCCCGCGCCGGTGTCCGCCGCTCCGGCGGATCCGCCGCCGTACGATCCATTCGGCGCCCCGGTCCGGCGCATCAAGCCGTCGGAGCCGCCGCCGCGCCGTACCGGGCTCTGGGCGGGGCTGGCCGCGCTCGTGCTGGTGGCGGCTGTGGGCAGTGGCGTGGCCATCTGGGCGATCGCCGGCAAGGACCAGCCCGATCCGTACACTCCGCCGACGGCGATCGTCACGGCGTCCCCGGGTGACGCCGCGGCCGAGCCGGGGCTGAAGCCGTGGGCACAGGCCACTCTGTACAGCCCGGAGGAGCGCGCCCTCGCGGTCGCCGCGCCGTCGCTGGTCTTCATCGAGGCGGTCTTCACCGGGTACGTCCGGGACACCAGGACGAACGCCCTGGTGCACCCCCAGCCCGTCTCCTTCATCCGTCGGTGCAGTGGCTTCGTGGTGACTCCTGACGGCCACGCCGTCACCAACGGGTCCTGCGTCAAGCCGACCGAGGAGCACGCCCGCTGGCTCGCCGTCGACGCGCTGGCCAGGTTGCTCGTGCAGGAGAAGAAGCTCTCCGCCCCGCAGATCTCCACCTACATCGCGGCCAACCTCGGCAAGGTGCGGTTCACCGGTGTGGAACCGGGCACCGAGCCGACCAGTGCGGTGTACGGCCAGCTCAACACCGGCACGGGCAACGTGACGAAGGAGCCGGCCATCCCGGCCGAGGTCGTCCGGAGCCTGCCCGAGGACAGCGGCAACACCGCACTGATCAAGCTCGCCCAGGGCGGCCTGCCCGCGGTGGAACTCAACCCGTCCGCCAGCCTCGCGGAGGACGCCTCGGTACGCATCCTCGCCTTCACGACCACCGATGTCGTCTTCCGCAACGCCACCTACCGTCCCCAGTCGAAGCTGGTGACGATCACCGGTACGAGCCAGCGCGGACCCGTCTCGATCTACCTCGTCAACGAGGACCTCGGCACGGTGTCACACGGGGGTATCGCCCTCGATCCCGCGGGCCGGGTCGCCGGGCTGATCTACCAGGATCAGGCGCGACCGGACCGTGCCAACCGGGCGGTGCTGCCGGCGTCGACGATCGCCACGCTGCTGACCGAGGCCGGCATCGGCAACGCGCTCGGTGACTCCGACAAGCTTTACCGCAGCGGGCTGGACGCGTACTTCGGCGGCGACTCGTCGGGCGCCGTCACGCAGCTTGAGAAGGCCGCGGCGGCGTCACCCGCCAACGTGCTCGCGCAGGCCTACCGGCAGAACGCCGCCGAGCGCCAGCGATTGGAGAACGCGTCGCGGGCGCAGTCGGATGCCCTCGTCTTCGTGCTGGTCGGGTTCGCGGCCGTGTTGCTCATCGCCCTTGTCGTCCTGGTCGTGATGCTCGTCCGTCGTCGCGGCCGCTGAGTGGCCGGTGACGGGACAAATTCGCCGGATCGGACACATGGGAATAAGTGCTGATGATCCGTCTCAGTGATCGCCCTCATTGGTCATTCACCAGCCCACGAAAATTCATGCCCACCCAAAGATCAGATGTTCGGTTGACTCGATTCCCACCGAACGGCCCCGTGGTTCGCCGGCCCCAGCGGGGCGTTCAGCCCGTGTGGATCTGAGCGGTGGCCAGGTAAATCCCTTGTAGGGACAGCGATTTCGATCGACATCCGGCCGCCTGACAGGTGATGGTGTGGCGGTGCGGCGATGGTTATACTCCGTCTTGTTGCGCGATGGATCTTCATTGTCGTCGATCGAGGGAAGTCCTGCGAACGCGTCGCTGAAATCGCTGCGAATGGTGGCTTTTCATGGGGGTGGCGAAGATGGGCGGGTCGGATCGTTGTGTCTTGTGGACCGGCGGGGCTGGCGTGCTGGGCGGCCCAGGTAGCACGGGCGGGCTGCGAAACGGCCGCCGTCCGTGACTAACCACCCCGCATACTCTCCCCCTTCCGCGCGTGACTCCGCTGGCAGCACCCTCCCCTCCGAGCACGGGCCCCCGCAGCCGATGATCGACGGGCCCACGGTGCCCTCGATGCCGGCCGTCGGCGCCTCGACCCTCCCGCTGACGCGGGCAGCAGACCAAGTGACCCCAGCGATCTCCGTCTGCATCGCTGTCCGGGACCGGCCCGAGCTCCTGGTGAAGTCCATCCAGAGTGTGCTCGCCGGCAGCTTCGACGATTTCGAGCTCATCGTGGTCGACGACGGTTCGGCCGTACCCGTTCGGGACGGGTTGGCCGAGGCGGGCCTGCTTGCCGACCGGCGGATCCGCCTCGTCCAGCAAAAGCCGACGGGGATCAGCGCCGCGCGCAACGCTGCCCTACGCATCGCCCGCGGCCGGTTCGTCACCGTGCTCGACTCGGACGACGAGTTGGCCCCCGACGGTCTGGCCCGGATGCAGGATTTCCTTGCTCAAACGGGTGCGCGCTGGGTCTACACCGACTATGAGGAGATCGTCGGCGGTTCGGCGAAGGTGATCAGGCTCCCCTCGTACCCGGATGCGCGTCGGATGCTCCGGTCCGTGCTGACTCGGCCCCGGCTGCCCTTCAAGCACTCCGGCATGACCATCGACCGTGAGTTGCTGCTACAGCTCGGCGGGTACGACGAGCAGATGTCCATCAAGGTGGATGTCGAGTTGGTCCTGCGTGCCCTCAGTAACGGGGTCCACCTGCAGCGACTCGACGAGCCGATCGTTCGATTCCATCGGCACAGCGGCAGCATCAGCCGGCGGCGCATCGCCGGTCTCGTCGCCTGGCGCAAGATGATCAAGATGTACAGCCGTCCACGTGTTCCGGGGCTGGCCCTCGTTGTCGTGGCGGTGCGTGCGGTGAGTGAGATCGGCAAATGGTTGGTCACGGCCGCCGGGCGGTGATCCGCCCCGGCACGGGACGGCGTCGTCGAACGCATGGAACGGCTCCGTGGTTACCGCCTCGACGCCGAGCGATCGGCACCGCGAGAAGCCGGCTCATGACGCTCTGATCCCGGAGCTGTCGGCGTGGTGCGATTTCTCGAAGGACTGGTCGGACCACAACAGCAGCGCCCGAATCGCCACTAGGCAGGGCACCGCACCGACGCATAAGGTGCACGTCGCGATCTCCCGTCGGGGGCGATGTGGGAAAGGAAGGTCGTGTCCGCGCACACTCAGTTCCTCTCGGCTGTCACGCCACAGCAGACGCCGAGGTTCGACCCCGACCTGGGGGTCATCACGCCACCTTCCAACGGCATGGCCCGGTCGGTGTTCGCGCGTCCGGTCGCGCCACGGGCCAACTGGCGTCGGCGCTACGTGGCCTGGCTGGTCCTGCTCGATGCCCTCGTTGCCCTGGCCGCCAGCCGGACGGTCGTCGCCCTGCTGGACGAGGCCGACGCCGGCTTCTGGGACCAGCGGGTGCTGGGGAACATCAGCTCCTTCACCCTCGTGGCGAACATCGGCGTCCCCCTGGGTTGGCTGATCCTGCTCGTCGCCGCCGGGGCGTATGACCAGCGTGCACTCGGGCTAGGCACCGAGGAACTCAAGCGGGTGGCCCGGGCCAACCTCGCGATGGCCGCCACGGTCTCGTTCCTCGCACTCGGCTTCAAGAAGGACCTGTCCCGGGCGACGGTCGCCGCCATCATCATCTGCCTGCTGCTCTACACCCTGGTGGCTCGCTTCGCCGCCCGGGTGGTGCTGCGCCGGATCCGACGCAGCGGGCGGGCCTCGCAGAAGGTGCTGCTGGTCGGCCGGCTCTCCGACGCGCTCGCGCTGCACGAGGTGGTGACCCGCAACTACGGAGCCGGGCTGCACCCGGTCGCCATCCACCTGCCACACCACCCCCGGCCGGGCGAGCGGGTGAACGCTCCGGTGCCGGTCTACGTCGGCTGGGACCTGGTGCCATTGGTCCAGCAGCTCGGCGCGGACACCATCGCGGTCTGCGGCCCTGCCAGTCTGGAGTCGTACGAGCTTCGCAAGCTCGCCTGGCAGTTGGAGGGCACCGGCCTGAACCTGGTGGTGGTCCCCCAGGTCACCGACGTCACCGGCCCGCGCATCCACGTCCGGCCGATCGAGGGCCTCCCGCTGCTCAACGTGGACGAACCCACCATCTCCGGCCTGTCGCTGCTGGTCAAGACCGTGCTCGACCGGGTCACCGCGCTGGTCGGTCTGGTGCTGCTGAGCCCGGTGCTGCTCGCCATCGCACTGGCCATCAGGTTCACCGACCCGGGGCCGGTGATGTTCCGGCAGACCCGGATCGGCCACGAGGGCCGCGCGTTCAAGGTCTGGAAGTTCCGGACCATGTACACCGACGCGGAGGAGCGGCTGGCCGCCCTGCAGCATCGGAACGAGAGCGACGGCCTGCTGTTCAAGATGAAGGACGACCCGCGGGTCACCCCGATCGGCCGGCACCTGCGGGCGCTCTCCCTGGACGAGCTGCCCCAGCTGATCAACGTGTTGCGCGGGCAGATGTCTCTGGTCGGCCCGCGCCCGCTGCCCACCGAGGACGACGACTACCGCGGTGACGTGCGCCGGCGGTTGCTGGTGCGCCCGGGCATCACCGGCCTCTGGCAGATCTCCGGCCGCTCGGACCTGACCTGGGACGACGCGGTCCGGCTGGACCTGCACTACGTGGACAACTGGTCGCTGGTGTACGACCTCGCCATTTTGTGGAAGACGGCCAGCGTCGTGCTGGCCCGGCGGGGCGCGTACTGATCCCGAATCCGTGGAACGCCGACGGGCGGTGGCCTCCTGGCCACCGCCCGTCGCTGTTCGTGGTGCCGCCTCCGCGGTCCGGGGACGGCGCCCTGCCGGGCGAGAGAACCTATGGCTTCTTCGCGCCGGCGATGATGTCCGGGACAGCGTCCCGGCGCACCGCGTCGTAGAACGACTTGACCCGGTTCGTGTCGGCCAGGACGACGCTCTCCGAACCGATCCGGCCGGTGCCCTTGGTGGGGCTGGTGACGAAGGTCAGGTTGCTGCCGCGGACGCCGCGCATCTGGTTCGCCGTCTCCAGCAGGGACAGCTCCTTGTCCACCGAGACCGAGCTCGAGGTGGCCTTGAGGAACGAGTTCAGCTTGCCGGGGTTGGTTAGGAGGCCACCGGAGGAGGCCTTGTCGATGATCGCCTTGATCACCTGCTGCTGGTGCCGGATCCGGGCGAAGTCACCGTCGGCGAACTGCTTGCGCTGGCGCGAGTAGTCGAGCGCCGCCTCGCCGTCCATCCGCTGCATGCCCTTGCTGAAGGTGCGGAACGGCGCGTGGATCGAGGTGAACTGCTTCTCCGAGTTGACCTCGATGCCGCCCAGCGCGTCGATGATCTCCTTGAACCCGGCGAAGTCGACCACCGCGACGTGGTCCACCCGTACCGCGGTGAACTTCTCCACGGTCTGCACCATCAGCGGAATCCCGCCCCAGGCGTACGCGGCATTGATCTTGGCGTCCCGACCGCCGTTGTTGCCGTTCGCGGATCGGGGCACCGACACCCAGGTATCCCGGGGAATCGAGATCAGCTGAGCGCTGGACCGGTCCTTCGGCAGGTGGGCGAGGATGATCGTGTCGGTCCGCGAGCCGGAGGTCTTCTCCGGGTCGCGCGAGTCGCTGCCCAGGATCATGATGTTCATCGCGCCCTCGACCGTCGCCTGCGGGCGACCCTCCTCCGGCACGCCGTCGAACGCGTCCACGCGATCGATGCCCCCCTCGACGGAGCGCAGGTAGAGGC
This sequence comes from Micromonospora sp. NPDC005161, assembly GCF_053599855.1. Lineage (NCBI taxonomy): Bacteria > Bacillati > Actinomycetota > Actinomycetes > Micromonosporales > Micromonosporaceae > Micromonospora > Micromonospora sp. NPDC005161. The sequence continues at coordinate 24,457 of NZ_JBSFYQ010000014.1, read as the reverse complement.
CACCGGCGATGACCGCTCCACCCCCCACCAGCGTCACCACCAGAAGGCTGATCAGGAGAATCCGCCGCCAGCGGCGTCGTTGGGGTGGCTGCGGGCCGACCGGCTCGCCGTCGTCCACCCGCTGTGGCTGGCCCGCAGTCCCGGTCGAGTAGTACGCGCCGGGTTGCGCGGTCTCATTGTGACGTGGCATGGCGCGATGCTACTCACCCGGCCTGCGGCCCGAGTACCCTCGTCCGGTCGGCGCCGCCCGCCGTCGGGTTGAACTGTCGACCGAACTCAATGGCAACTTCCTCTGCCGCACGGCGCGTCGGCCTGATAAGAAGCTCCGGTGGACGCAACGAAGCTCCGACGGGCGATCGCCCGTACCCGGCTCGCGCCCGTCGCAGCCTTCCCGAAACGGCTCGCGCGGGTCGCCCGGCACGACGCCAAGGTGCTGCGCACCTCGGCCCGCTGGCTGGTCACCTCCCGGGAGCACCACAACTACACCTACGAGCTCACCAAGCTCAGCCGCCACCACCTGGCCTGGTTCGTCAGTGTGGCCTGCGACCGCCCGGTCAAGCAGGTCCGCGGCTGGTTCGACGAGATCGAGTCCGACCAGCCGCTGCGGCAGCACATCGAGCGGGCCACCGCGGGCTCCGCCCGGCGAGGGCTGGCCGACAAACAGGTCCGCTACGCCCGCCGAATCGGCTGGTACGCGATGGTCCGAGCCACCCGCCCGGCGCACGTGGTGGAGACCGGTGTGGACAAGGGCCTGGGCAGCTGTGTGCTGGCCGCGGCACTGCTGCGCAACGCGCAGGAGGGCCACCCGGGCCGGGTCACCTCGCTGGACATCAACCCCGAGGCCGGCTACCTGGCCCACGCCGCTCCCTGGTCCGAGGTGGTCGACCTGGTGATCGGCGACTCGATCGCCTCGATCGATGCTCTGGACCGCCCGGTCAACCTGTTCCTGCACGACAGCGACCACAGCCGGGCACACGAGAAGCGCGAGTTCGACGCGGTGGAGTCGAAGCTCGCCCCCGGCGCGATCCTGCTCACCGACAACGTCACCAGCACCAACGTGCTCGCCGAACACGCCGAGCGCACCGGCCGGCGGTTCCTCGCCTACCGGGAGAGCCCCGCCAACCACTGGTACCCCGGGGACGGCATCGGCGTGGCATGGTAGCCGGGTGCGGCTGACCTCGATCCACACGTACCCCGTCAAGGGTTGCCACCGGCTCGACCACGACGACGCCCTGGTGCATCCGTGGGGCCTGGCGGGCGACCGGCGCTGGATGGTGGTGGACGCCGACGGCGTCGGCGTCACCCAGCGGGAGACCACCCGGCTGGTCGACCTGCGCGCCACGGTTCATCCCGGCGGCCTCTCGCTGCGCGCCGGCGGGCAACCCGACCTCGACGTGCCCGAGCCGGCCGGCGGAGACCCGGTCGCCGTGCGCACCTTCCGCAGCCGGAAGATCCCGGTCCCCGCGCTACCCGCCGGGCCGGTGGCCGACGCCTGGCTCGGCGCGCTGCTCGGCCGGCCGGTCCGACTGGTCTGGCTGGCCCGGCCGACCCGACACCTTGCCGCCGGAGATCGCGAACACGACACCGGTGCCCAGGTCAGCTTCGCGGACGCCTACCCACTGCTGCTCGCGAACGCCGCCTCCCTCGACGCGCTCAACGACTGGCTCGCCGAGGCCGGGGAGGAGCCGGTGCCGATGGCCCGGTTCCGGCCCAACCTGGTGGTCGACGGAGCCCCTGCGTGGGCCGAGGACGACTGGGCCGGCCGGTCGCTGCGCATCGGCGACCTGCGGTTCCGTGCCGCCGGGCCGTGTGACCGCTGCGTGGTGACCACGACCGACCAGGAGACCGGGGTACGCACGAAGGAGCCGCTGCGCACCCTCGGCCGGTACCGCAACGTCCAACAGAAACTCCTCTTCGGGCTGCACCTGGTGCCCGTCGACAGTGGACCGATGATCGTCGGCGCCCCGGTCGTCATCGACGCCTGACCGGATGCCGACCGCCCCGGGTTGGCGGTGGCGAGTCTGACCGCAGGTCTGTTGCGGGAGCGCAGCGATCACCGTCCGTCGACACTGTCTTAGCTTTCGCTTAGCCGGCTTGTCCGGCCGACGACGGTTCGGGCAGCATCGCGGCGTGACGGACGGAAGCGCTCCCGGCGGCGTCGACATCGACATCGACATCGACCTCGACCGGGTTCCGGACGACCGGCCCACGCCCTCGTCCGGCCCCATCCCCTGGCTGGTCGCCACCGCCGTCACCGTCCTCGCGGCGGTGCTCGGGCTCACCCTTGCGCTGCGCTCCGGCTCCGCCCCCGCCTGCGCCGCCGGCCGTGCGCTCGCCGCGCCGCCCACCGGCACCGCCACGCACAGCGGCAAGGCGACCTTCTACGACTCGAACGGTGCCGGCGGCAACTGCTCGAACCCGGCAGCCCCGGCCAACCGGCTCTACGTCGCGCTCGGACCGACGGAGTACGCCGCCGGCGCCGCCTGCGGCGGGTTCCTCGACGTGACCGGCCCGAAGGGCAGCGTCCGCGTCCTGATCATGGATCAGTGCCCGGAGTGCGAACCCGGGCACCTCGACCTGTCCCGCGAGGCGTTCGCCCGGATCGCCGACCCGGTCCAGGGCCTCGTTCCGGTCACCTACCGCGCGGTGGTCAACCCGCCACTACCCGGCCCGCTCACCTTCCGGATCAAGGAGGGCGCGTCGCAGTTCTGGTTCGCCGTCCGGGTGGGCAACCACGGCAACCCGCTGCGCGCCGTGGAGGTCCGGCAGCGTGACAGCGGCCCGTGGCAGTCAGCCACACGGCAGGACTACAACTACTGGTTGATCGCCTCCGGCGCCGGCGCCGGCCCGTTCACGATCCGGGTGAGCGACGTGTACGGGAACCGGGCGACCGTCGCCGGCATCCGGATGGCGCCCGGCCAGGTCCAGACCAGCACAGTCCGCATGTACGGGCGCGGCGCGGCGCCCGCCAACTCCCGTCCGCCCGCGTCGGCCCGGCCGTCCGCCAACCGACCAGCGGGTACGCCGACGCCCGCCCGCCGCCCGGCCGAGGTGGCGAAGGCGAGCACGCCGGCCACCGCGGTGGCCGACCCGCCGACCACCCGACCGGCCGGGGCCTCGGCCCGCTGGTGCGCGAGCTGACCGCTCAGTCGGCCGGCCTTAGGTCGAGCCACATCAGGATTTCGTCCCGGTCGTCACCGGGCGCCACCCGCAGCGCACCCGGCAGGCGACCGATCTCCCGGTACCCCAGGCGGCGGTAGAACCCGTCCAGCCCCAGCCCGTCCCGCACAGTCACGTGCAGCGCCTCGTAACCCAACTCCCGCCCCAGCCGGGTGGCCTCGCGCATCAGCGCCGAGCCGTAGCCGGCGCCCTGGGTGTCCGGGTGGATCATCACGCGCTTTAGCACGCACCAGTGCGCCTTGAGAGGGAACCGGTTGTCGCAGAAGATCAGCACGGCCACCAGCCGGTCGCCGGCGTACCCGACCAGCAGCCGGTCCGGTCCGTCGGCGATGCCGGCGAACGTCGGGTCGGCGGTGGCGCGGACGTCGGCCGCGGTGACCGGGGGCACGAAGCCGACCGCGCCGCCGGCATTGGTGACGTCCACCCAGAGGGCGACGATCTCGGCGCGCAGCTGCGGGGTGAGGTCGGGATCGAGGACGAAGCGCAGACTCACGCCCGCCATCCTGACCCCGCGACCAGGGTGTCGGCCCGTGATCGTGACATGCACGACAGGGGCCTCTGATCGAGCTGAGGTGCTTCGTCTCGCGACGAAGACGTGGGGCCGACGGGATTCGAACCCGCACTGGTACGGACCTAAACCGTATGCCTCCTGCCGTTGGGCTACGGCCCCTTGATGCTGTACTCCACCAGCGTCCATGGCCATTCTTGTCGACGAGGCAGGCGTCTGCCTATCCGGAAGCCGGTTGGAGTGACAGCGTCAGGATCGTAGACCACCTCGGGCTCGACGTGAGCGGGTCGTCGCTGGCCGGCGTAAGTGGATGTCTGGCTGTGACAATTGGGGCACAGTAGCCGGAGGTTCTGCGGCTGGTTGTCGAGGAAGTCCCCGTTGATGTGATCGACGTGCAGGGTCAGCTTGCCCCCTTGCCACGTCGATCCAACGCCGCAGACCTCACAGCTCTCGGGCAGACCGATCGTCGCCAGGGCGCGTTTGAGGCGGACGCCCGGGATCCGGCGCGAGCCCTCGGGCAGCACCACGAGCAGATCTTCGGGCGACATCCGCCGCCAACGCACGCCCCGATTGTGGACGCTGCCGGTGAAGTGGGACGTGTCGACGCCGAAGCGCTTGAGCTGCCGACTGATGTGCGCGTGGGAGCCGCCGCTGACTCGGATGCCGAGCAGCCGCATCACCTCGGTGATGTTGCGAGCGGCGGCGGCCGCCGCGGCCAAAGCCTCGGGCGTGTACTTGTATCTGACCACCCACAGATGGTGACGGCCCGGTGCGACAGTCTCAGTCCAGGCCGAGGTCGCGGCGGAGCTTGGCGACGTGCCCGGTGGCCTTGACGTTGTAGAGCGCCCGCTCGATCTTGCCGTCGGCGTCGATGACGAACGTCGAGCGGATCACGCCGGTCACGGTCTTTCCGTACATCTGCTTCTCGCCGTAGGCGCCGTACGCGGTGAGCACCGCCTTGTCCGCGTCGGACACCAGCGCGAAGGTGATCGCGTCGCGGTCGCGGAACTTCGCCAGCTTCTCCGGCTTGTCCGGGGAGATGCCGACCACCTCGTAGCCGGCGGCCTGGAGGGAGGCGAGCGAGTCGCGGAAGTCGCAGGCCTGCTTGGTGCAGCCGGGGGTCATCGCGGCCGGGTAGGCGTAGAGGACGACCTTGCGGCCTCGCAGGTCGGCCAGGGCGAGTTGGTCACCGTTGTCGGTGGGGAGGGTGAACTCGGGTGCGGGGTCACCGGGGGAGAGACGGTCGGGCGCGGTCATGGCCCGACGATACCGCCGGGCTCGCCGGTGCCGCCGCAGGCGACGCGCCGAGCATTCGCGGCCGACGGTCGGTGACCCCAGTCCGAAATGGTGATCAAGGACATGCCTTGTTGCCAAGGTATGGCAACAACGAGGTTTGGGAAATAGGCTGACCCCGCCGGCCCGAACGGGTCCGCTGACGCGTGGGAGGTCGCGTGGAAACCCTGGCGATGCACATCTCGAACGGGATCATCGATGGTCCCGTCGCAGCGGTCTTCGCGGCGCTCGCCCTGGCCGCGCTCACCGGCTGCGTCCTGCGCGGCCGGCGCGACCTGGATGACCGCCTGGCCCCGATGGCCGGCCTGGTGGCCGCGTTCATCTTCGCCGTCCAGATGCTCAACTTTCCGATCTTCACGGCCGGGGTGAGTGGCCACCTGCTCGGTGGTGCGCTCGCCGCGATGCTGGTCGGCCCGTGGGTCGGCGCGCTCTGTGTGTCGGTGGTGCTGGTCGTGCAGGCGCTGATCTTCGGTGACGGGGGCGTGGCGATGCTCGGGCTCAACATCACCAACATGGCGCTGCTCGGCACCGCCGCGGCGTACGTGTTGATCGCGGTGCTGCTGCGGGTGCTGCCCCGCACGCCCGCCGGCCTGGCGGTCACCGGGTTCGTCGCCGCGATGCTCAGCGTGGTGGTCGCATCCCAGGGCTTCGTCCTGCAGTACTGGCTCGGCGGCACCACCGACCTGGGCGGCAACCTGGCCGGCCTGGCCGGCACGATGGCCGGCGCTCACTTGCTGATCGGCATCGGCGAGGGTCTGATCACCGCCACCACCGTGGTCACCGTGGCGAAGGTGCGCCCCGATCTCGTCTACGCGCTGCGCGGGCTGCGTCCCGCGACCGTACCCACCGTTCCGGCCGTCGGAGGTGTCCGATGAAGAACCGCTCGTCGGCCTTCCTGGCCGGTGGCCTCCTGGTCGCCCTGCTGCTGGCGGGGGTGGTGAGCAACTACGCCTCGTCCCACCCGGACGGGCTGGACTCGTCGCTGCTGAAGGGGTGCACCGTCGACGCCGATGACAACATCGTCGGCGGCAACTGCCCGGCCCAGCAGGCCCGGGATCACGAGTTGGGGGACAGCCCGCTCGCCGACTACGGGGTGCGCGGCGTGGAGAACAGCTTCCTCTCCACCGGCCTCTCCGGGGTGCTCGGCGTGCTGGTCACCTTCGCGATCGGCGCCGGAGGTTTCTGGCTGCTGCGCCGCCGTGGCGGCACGGCGACCCAGGGCGACACGGCGACGCCCGCCGAGGGCGCGACGCCGGCCGAGGGTGACGCGGCCACGTCCCGCGCCGGCGCGGCCGGCTGAGCAAGGGGAGTACGCGGATGGGTGCCGGTCACGGGCACGTGCTGTACCGGGAGTCCGACTCGCCGGTGCACCGGCTCCCACCCGAGGTCAAGATCGTGGCGATGGTGGTCTTCACGGTCGCCGTGGTGGCCACCCCGCGCGCCGCGTTCTGGGCCTTCGGCGCGTACGCCCTGCTGGTGGCGGCGGTGGCGGCGCTGGCCCGGGTGGGGCCGCGGTGGCTGCTCAGCCGGGCGCTGATCGAGCTGCCGTTCGTGCTGTTCGCCGTCGCGCTGCCGTTCCTCGGTGCCGGCGAGCGGGTCGACGTGCTGGGCCTGCGGCTGTCCGAGGACGGGTTGCACGGCGCGTGGAACATCGTGGCCAAGGGCACCCTGGGCGTTCTCGCCTCGCTGCTGCTCGCCGCGACCACCACCACCCGGGAGCTGATCGTCGGGCTGGACCGGCTGCACTGCCCGCAGGTGCTCACCCAGATCGCCACGTTCATGCTGCGCTACCTCGACGTGCTGGTCGGCGAGGCGCGGCGGATGCGGGTGGCCCGGATCTCCCGGGGTGACGATCCGCGCTTCCTGTGGCAGTTGCGGGGCTTCGCCGCCGGGATCGGGGCGCTGTTCCTGCGGGCCTTCGAACGCGGCGAGCGGGTCTACCTGGCGATGCTGTCCCGGGGCTATTCCGGGCGGATGCCCGAGGTGTGGCAGGGCGACGGTGCGGCGACCGCCGGTCAGTGGCTGGTCGCGGCGACCGTGCCGGTGGTTGCGGCCTCCATCGCCGCCACCGCCGTCGTGCTGACATGATCGGTGTCGTGCAGACCGCTGTCTCGCTGGACGTACGTGGCGTTCGGTACGCGTACCCGGATGGGCATGTCGCCCTGCACGGGGTGGACCTGACCGTGCCGCGTGGGGAACGGGTGGCGCTGCTCGGGCCCAATGGCGCCGGTAAGACCACGCTGGTGCTGCACCTCAACGGCATCCTCACTCCGACCGAGGGCAGTGTGAGCGTCGGCGGGCTGACCGTGACGCCGGACCGGGCCACCCTGTCCGAGGTGCGCCGCCGGGTGGGCATCGTCTTTCAGGACCCGGACGACCAGCTCTTCCTGCCCACCGTGGCGGAGGACGTGGCGTTCGGGCCGGCGAACCTGGGCCTGCGCGGGGCGGAGCTGGCCGCCCGGGTGGACGAGGCGCTGGCCGCGGTGGGGATGAGTGAGCACCGGGACCGGGCGCCGCAGCACCTCTCCTTCGGGCAGCGCCGCCGGGTGGCGGTGGCCACCGTGCTCGCCATGCACCCGGAGATCCTGGTGCTGGACGAGCCGTCGTCGAACCTGGACCCGGCGGCGCGGCGCGAGTTGGCCGAGATCCTGCGCGAGCTGCCGGTGACGCTGCTGATGGTGACGCACGACCTGCCGTACGCGGCGGAGTTGTGCCAGCGCTCGGTGATCCTGGACGGTGGCCGGATCGTCGCCGACGCCCCCACGCTGGACCTGCTGGCCGACTCGACGCTCCTGGCCCGCCACCGCCTGGAACTGCCGTACGGCTTCGCTCCGCGCCCCTGACCGGCGGCGGGTCAGGTCCGGGCGGCGGCGGCGGCGGTTCGGGAGGCGGCGTGCAGGCGCAGGACGCCGGCGGTGGTCGCGCCGGCGCCGATGATCAGCACCAGCGCCACCATGACCCGGGCGACCTCGGCCGGCCAGGGCACCGGCGCGACGGACCGGGCGAACACCGCGGCGTTGGCCACCCCGGCGAAGAGTGCCAGGCAGGCCCCGGCCAGCGCCACCGCGAAGTCGGCGGCCGGGCGGCGGGCCAGCGCGTAGCATCCGGCGGCGATCGCGCCGAGACCGGTGAGCAGCGACCAGACCTGCCCGGACAGCAGCCCGACCAGGACCCCGCCCACGCCCTGGGCGCCGGCGTCCAGCTCCCGGCCCACCGGGTAGAGCACGGCGACGGCGCCGCCGGCGATCAGCAGCACGCCCAGGGTGGACAGCGCCCGGGCGCCGGCCGGCGCGGCGGCGGCGAGCAGGCCGAGCGCGCCCACCGCGAGCAGCCCGACGATGGTCACCGCCCACCAGGTGTACGCGTCCGGCGGCGGCAGCCAGTCCAGCGTGCCGCGGATCTGCGCCGGGTCGCCGCCGTCGCGCAGCGGGATCGTCCAGTCCCGGACCCGGTGCTCGCGGTCCGGCGCGGCGCGTACCGCGTCCGGCGGTTGCGACTCCCGCCACAGCGCGCGCTGGTCGTGCCAGCGCACCGTGGTTCCTTCGGCGACCCGCTGCCAGGAGGGGGTGGCCGCCGGGTCCGCCTCGGCGGGCAGCGTGGTGTCCCCGGCGATGGTGCGGTTCAGGTACGTGGCGGGGGAGCGGGTGTTCTCGAAGACCCCGTCCGGGCCGATCCGCAGGTACGGCTCACCGGAGTAGCCGATCACCTCGATCGGGCGGCCGGTGCGGTTGGTCAGCTCCAGCCGGGCGCCCGCCTCGACCACCCGTACCTCCAGCCCGGGCCGGGCCGGGGCGACGCCGGTGGTCCGGGTGCGGTAGTCGGTGGCGTCCGGGGCGTCGGCGCCGTGCGCGGCGGCGGGTGCCGCGGTGAGCAGGGTGGCCGCGCAGGCGGCGGTGGCGACCAGGCCGGCGCGGGCCAGCAGGGTACGGATCACTTGCCGGCCGCCGCCACGGCCGCGGTGAGACCCTGCGGGCTGCGGTCGGCGAGCGGCTGACCGTTGACCAGGATGGTCGGCGTGCCGGTGACGTCGCCCCGGCTGGCCTCGTCGGTGACGTGCTCGGTCCACGTCCGGTACGTGTTGTCCTTGACGCAGCCACCGAACGAGCCCCGGTCGAGGCCCACGCCCGCGCCGATGTCGATCAACTCGTCGTCGGTGAGCCCGGCGCTGCCTTCCGGCGGTTGCCTGTCGAAGAGCGCCTCGGCGTACTCGCGGAACTTGCCGCCAACCGCGGCGCAGCCGGAGGCGGCCGAGGAGCGGGTGGAGTACTCGGTGGTGGAGAAGCGGTTGAGGTACGCCACCGGGTGGTAGACGACCTTCGCCTTGTTCTCGGTCACCAACTGCTCCAGGGTCGCCCCGCTGGTCTGCTCGAACTGTTTGCAGGCCGGGCAGAGGAAGTCCTCGTAGACGTCGACGGTCACCGGCCCGCCACCGGTGACGATGCCGGTGCCGTCCGCGTTGGCGCCGGGCGGGGTGGTGAAGTCGTCCGAGCGCTGGCTGGACCAGACGCCCCAGCCGATCAGGCCGGCGATGACCAGCACGGCGACCGCGGCGGCGGAGACCCAGACGGTGCGGCGGCGCCGCCGTTCGCGGGCCAGCTGCTGGCGGACAACCCGGGCCGCGTCCCGCTGCCCCTTGCGACTACTCATCCTCGTCCTCCACGGCGGGTTCACCGGACAGCCACCCGTCCACCGAAACGGGCGTACGTGGCCAGATCAGCAGAAAGCCGGCTAGCACCAAGAATCCCAGGTCGCGCAGGATCTCCGGGAGATAACTGGGTGCCTGCCCCTCGGCGAGCTGCCCGCCGCTGCCGAAGCAGCCGCAGTCGATGGCCAGGCCACGCGCCCAGGCCGAGGCGATCCCGGCGATGAAGACCACCAGCAGCGCGGCCGAGACACCGGCGGTGAGCCGGGTGGCCAGACCGAGCAGCAGCAGCACACCCAGCGCCAGCTCGACGAAGGGCAACGCGGCGCCGACCGCGGTCGCCACGTCGTACGGCAGCACCTGGTAGGCGTTCACGGCCCGGCCGGAGGCGGCCAGGTCGCCGACCTTCGACGCGCCGGCGATCAGCCAGACGGCGGCGAGGCCGAGTCGGGCCGCGATGCCGAGCCAGGGCCGGGCGGTGGCCCAGCGACCGACGTGGCCGGAAGGTGCTGTCACGGTCATTGGTCGTCCCGTCTCCGCCGGAAGTTCCCGGCTCAGCCGGTCAGGGCGTCGCCGACCGCCTCGACCAGGTCGTCGCGGGCCCGGGCGACCCGGGATCGGATCGTGCCCACCGGCACCCCCTCCACGGCGGCGGCCTCGGCGTACGACAGGCCGAGCAGCTGCGTGAGCACGAACGCGGCCCGCCGCTCGGCGCTCAACCGGCCGACCAGGTCGGCGGCGCCGAGCTGCCCGGCCGGGTCCGGGTGCGGGCGGTCGGTGTACGCGTTCGCGGCCAGCCGCTCGTCGAGCCGACGTCGGCGGATCACCGTACGCAGGTGATCGGCGCAGGTCCGCCGGGCGATGCCGAGCAGCCAGGTACGGGCGCTGGAGCGACCCTCGAACGCGGGCAGCGCCCGGAACGCCCGCAGGTACGTCTCCTGCGTCAGGTCGTCGGCGCTGTCCGGGTCCACCAGGGCGGCGACGAAGCGCCAGACCTCGACCTGGGTCAGCCGGACGAACGCGGCCTGGGCGGTCGGGTCGCCGCCGCGCGCGGTCAACGCCCACTCGGTGGCCGGATCCCGGGCGCCGCCATCGGCCGGGTCGGCCGGACCGGCGGCACCGGTGTCACGCGGGACGGGGATCACGACAAACCAGGTTACGCGGCGCCGGGCGCGACAGCAGAGCCCTTCGGCCCCTGGATGTTCTGCGCCACGTCGGGAACTTTTCCCCGCCCTGGGCCGACTACCCCGTCATGACTTGCGACCACGTACGCGCGGCGCTGTCGGCGCGCCTGGACGGGGAGGACCCGCAGGCGTCCCCGGCGGTGCTGGACGCCCACACCGCGACCTGCGCCGGCTGCCGCGCCTGGCTGGCCCGCGCCGAGCAGGTGACCCGGCTGGTCCGGGTGCAGCCGGTGGAGGTGCCCGACCTCACCGCGGCGGTGCTGGCCGCGGTCGCCGCCGATTCCGCCCACCGTAGTCCGGCCGCCGTCCGGCGGGCCCGCCGACAGGTGCTGCGGATCGCGGTGGCGGTGGCCGCGGTGGCGCAGTTGGCCATCGCGCTGCCGATCCTCCTCGCCGGGCTGGGCGTGTCGGTGGACCCGCACACCAGTCGGGAGATGGCCTCGTTCGACGTTGCCCTGGCGGTGGGTTTCGCGTTGGCCGCCTGGCGGCCCGAGAGGGCCCGGGCCTTTTTGCCGGTGGCCCTGGTGCTGGCGGTCTGCCTGGCCGGCACCAGCGTGGTGGACATCGCCAACTCGACCACCGCGCTGATGCACGAGGTCGGCCACCTTGCCGCCGTGGTGCAGGCAGGGTTGCTGTGGGCGCTGGTTCGTACCGGCGGGGATGACCGGCCGCTCACGCCGGTGCTGGCGGCAGGGCGCGGGTGAATGACTCACCGGACTCGGGTCGCCGAGATCCACTCCCGTCGGCGAGCATGGCCAGCATGACTGTCGCCCCCCGCCGCTGGCTCGCCCGGTTGGCCGCCACCGCCGGCCTTCTGGTCACCGTCGTCCTCCTCCTGATCGCCCCGGCCACTCCCGCCAGCGCACACGCCGTGCTGCAGAGCAGCAGCCCGGCCGCCTCGTCGGTGGTGCCGAGCGCGCCGGCCGAGGTGGTCCTCACGTTCAGCGAGTCGGTACGCAAGGTTCCCGGCAAGATCCGCGTGATCGCGCCGGACGGCTCCCGCGCCGACCGGGGTGAGCCGAGCTTCGACGGCGCCGCCGTGTCCATCCCGGTCGATCCGGCCGGCGAGCGCGGCACCTACCTGGTCAGCTTCCGGGTGATCTCCGCGGACAGCCACCCGGTGTCCGGCGCGTTCACCTACTCGGTCGGCGCACCCTCGACACCGCCGGTCGACTCCGGCGACGACAGCCGGGCCAACCCGGTGGTCGGCAACGCGGTGAAGGTGGCCCGTTTCCTCGGGTACGCCGGCCTGGTGCTGCTGGTCGGGCCGGCGCTGGTCCTCGCCGCGCTGTGGCCACGCCGGCTGTCGCGCAGGGGACCGGCGCGGCTGGCCTGGACCGGCCTCGGTCTGGTGGCCGTCGCCACCCTCGCCGACCTGTGGCTGCAGGTGCCCTACACCGCCGGCGGCGGCCTCTTCGAGGTGACCGGCGAGGGGTTCGGCAGCGTGTTCGGCAGCGCCTTCGGCGCCGCCCACCTGGTCCGGCTCGGCCTGCTGGCGGCCGCGGCGTTCCTGCTCCGGCCGCTGCTGGCCAGACCGTCCGGGCGCACCGACGCGATCATCCTGGCCGTGCTCGGCGGGGCGGCCCTGCTGACCTGGCCGTTGGCCGGGCACCCGGCGGCGTCCCCGGCCCCGGCGGTCTCCGTGGTGGTCGACGCCGTCCACCTGGGCAGCATGGCCGTCTGGCTGGGCGGCCTGTTGATGCTCGCGGGCTTCCTGCTGCGCCAGGCCGACGAGCGGGAGTTGGGCGCGATCCTGCCGATCTGGTCCCGCTGGGCGGCGCTGGCCGTCTCGGCGTTGCTGTTGGCCGGCACCGTCCAGGCGCTGATCGAGGTGGCCACCTTCGACGCCCTGCTCAACACCACGTACGGGCGACTGCTGCTGGCCAAGGTCGGGCTGTTCGCGCTGGTGATCGCCGTGGCCGCGTACTCCCGGCAGTTGGTGCGCCGGCGCACCGCGGCGCAGCGGCCCGTGCCGGTGCGCCGGGCGGTCCTGGTGGAGTTGGCAGTCACCGTGGTGGTGCTGGGCCTGTCCGCGACCCTGGTGCAGACCACGCCCGCCCGGACCGCCGTGGCCGAGCCGTCCGGCACGCAGGCCGGTCTCTTCTCCACCACCCTGTCCAGCCCGCTCTTCTCCCTCCAGGTCGAGCTGGACCCGGCCCAGCGGGGCAACAACTCGATGCACCTGTACGCGTACACCAAGGACAACCAGCCGCAGCCGGTGGCGGAGTGGCGGGCGACCGCCGCGCTGCCCTCGGCCGGGATCGAGCCGATCGAGGTCCCGTTGCTGCCGCTGACGGACAACCACGCCTACGGGGACGTCAGCCTGCCGGCGGCCGGCGACTGGCAATTGAAGATCACCGTTCGCACGTCCGACATCGACCAGGCCACGGTGACCGCCACCGTGCCCATCCGTTAGAGAGGCTCCCGAAACCCATGACCCGTCTCCGGCGTACCGCAACCGCCGCCACCGCCCTGGCGTTCACCGCCGTCGCGACCGCCGTGCTCGGCTTCGCCGGGCCGGCCTCCGCCCACGTCACGGTGAATCCGAAGGAGGCGACCCAGGGCGGTTACGCCCGGGTGGCGTTCCGCGTGCCCAACGAGAGCGACACCGCGTCGACCGCCAAGGTGGAGGTCGTGCTGCCGGAGAACGCCCCGGTCGGCTCGGTGTCGACGATGCCGGTGCCGGGCTGGACGGTGGCCGTGGAGAAGCGCAAGGTCGACCCGCCGATCGAGGTGCACGGCACCCCGATCACCGAGGCGGTCGCCAAGCTCACCTGGACGGCCACGGGTGACGCGGGTGTGAAGCCGGGCCAGTTCCAGGAGTTCCCGGTCTCGATGGGGCCGCTCCCGCAGGTCGACTCGATGGTCTTCAAGACCCTGCAGACCTACTCGGACGGCAATGTGTCGCGCTGGATCGACGAGCCCGCGGCGGGCGGCGAGGAGCCGGAGAACCCGGCGCCGGTGCTCACCCTGGCCGCCGCCGCGCCCTCGGGGTCGGCCGCGCCCGCCACGTCCGCCAACGCGGCCGGCGCGCCGGCCGACGATGACGACGACGAGGGCGAGGGCACCGCGGTCGGCCTCGGCATCGCCGGTCTGGTCGCCGGCATCGCCGGTCTGGTGCTGGGCGGGCTGGCGTTCGCCCGGACCCGTCGGGAGCCGGCCGCCAGGTCCTGACCCCACCGCACACCCGCTGGCCCGCCGGGATTCCGGCGGGCCAGCGTGCTTTCCGGGAACGGGACCGACCGTGCTGCGGATATCCCCTGATCAGACGGTGTACGTCGGTAAGGTCGGCCGGGTATCTGGCTACGGAGGGGGACGGTGCGAATGCGTTTCGTGCGGGGGATCGCCGGAGTGCTGCTGTTGGTGATCGGGATTCCGGTGCTGTTCGCCGGTGGCGCGCTCTGGCTCGTGACCCGGCACGCCGACCCCGGTGGGACCTTCGCCGCCCGGTTCGAGACGGTCCGCACGCCCGGCCACGCGGTGGTCGTCACCGACCTCGACCGGTTGCTGCGCCAGGAGGCGCCGTTCGCGCGTACCGCGCAGACCCGGCTGCGGGTGGACGCCCGCACGCCGGGCGGCCCGGCCTTCGTGGGGCTGGCGCCCACCGCCGAGGTACGCCGCTGGCTGGAGCCGGTGCCGCACGCCACGGTCCGGCGGGTGGCGCTCGCGCGGGGTCCGCTGCCCGTCCGGCTCGACCCGGCCGGCCCGGCCACCGACGCCCCGACCGCCGGGCCGGTCACCCCGCTCGGTCGCCCGTTCTGGGTACGCGAGGGGATCGGCTCGCTGGAGTGGAGTGCGGACGACCTGGCCGGTGAGCCGATGAGCCTGGTGGTGATGCGGCCCAACGGCGCCGGCGACCTGGCCCTGGATCTGCGCGCCGAGTTGCGGGCCGGCTGGACCACCCCGGCCACCTGGGGGCTGCTGTCGGTCGGGGTGCTGCTCGTGGTCGGAGCGGCGGTGCTCCTGCTGCGCCCGCCACGCCCGCGCGAGGTGGTCTTCGTGGTCGAGCCGGACCAGGTGCCGGTGCTCGCCGGCCGGCTCGGGGTCAGCTCGTTGAGTGGACTGGGTGCCCCGTCCGTCGGGGACGCCCCAGTGGCACGGTCCCTGCCGGCCGGGCGGCAACTCACCCCGGTCGGTTCCGGGCCCGGTGAGCGGCCGAGGTCGGCGATCGGCGCCGAACCGGCCCGGCCGAGCACCCTCGCCGACCTGGAGGCGCCGGCCCGACTGCCCCGTCCACCGGAGGTGGCGTTGAGTCTGGCCTGGCCGCCGGCCGCTCCGGGGCCGACGGCCCAGCCGGTGACGGTGGACGAAACGGCGAGTGGCCCTCCGCGCTGCCGACGCGGAGGGCCACCCTCACCGGGGGATCGGTGCTACCCGAGCGACGCTTGAGGTAGATGAGACCAGGTTAGCGCCGATGGTCGCTACTGGGGAGATCTGTCCATTTGGTGCGACTTTTCCACTCGGCGACCCGCCCGCACCGGCAGCGTCACCAGCAGCAGCAGGCTGAGGAGCACGTAGACGTTCTGCACGACGAAGTCCACCGGGTCATGGGTGCGGACCGGTTCCGTACCCCAGTCCTGGAACGTCACCACCCCGTAGATGATCACAGCGGCGGTGCCCAGCGCGAGTGCGACCAACCACCGACGTCGGCGTACCTCGTCCGGGCGGTCGGCACTCAACGCCGCGTCCGCGAGCAGCACCACCGCCGGCACGAACCAGTAGATGTGGTGGGTCCAGGTGATCGGGCTGACCAGGGCGCCGACCAGGCCGGTCAACGTCAGCCCCGTCAACCGATCACCGGCCCGAGCCGCGCGGGCGGCCCGCCACAGCCCGTAACCGGCGATCACGGCGACCACCAGCAGCCAGAGCAGCCGGTCCGGCTTCTCTGGTGCGGTGAACCTGCTGAGTAGGCCGAACAGCGACTGGTTGCCGACATAGTCGGTGCGGCCGACCCGGTCGTTGTCCCACAGCTCCTGCGTCCAGAAGCGCCACGAGTCGCCGGGTGCGACCGCCGCCGCCAGCAGGGTCGCTGCCGCCGCGGTCGCGCTCGCCACCACCGCGGCCCGCCACCGGCGGGTGGCCAGCAGGTACACGATGAAGATGCCCGGGAAGAGCTTGAGCGCCGTCGCCAGCCCGATGCCGACCCCGGCCCAGCGCCGCGCCTGCGGCACCGCGAACAGCAGGTCGGCCAGGATCAGCACGACCAGCAGCATGTTGATCTGCCCGAAGGTGATCGTCTCGCGGGTGCTCTCCACCGCCAGCACCAGCAGCACGGCGACGGTCAGGGTGAACGTCCGGGGCAGGTTGTGCCGGGCGATCACCGGCAGCACCAGCCACCGCGTGGTCACCACCACGGCCAGCACGGTGAGCACCGTGAAGATCGCCACGGTGACGCCGAGCCGGATCAGCCCGAACGGCCAGAGCAGCAGCGCGCTGAACGGCGGGTAGGTGAAATACAGCTCACCCTGCACCCGATCCGGCTGGACGTAGTCGTAGAGCGGGTTTCCCGCCGTCCACCAGTCCATCGCGGACATGTAAATCTTCAGGTCGAAGAAGTTGTGCACCAGACCGGGCAGGTAGAGCGCCGGCAGCACGGCGATCAGCGCCACCACCGCGACCAGGCGACGAACCGTACGGCCGCCGGGGTCGTCGTCAGTGACGGCGGGCGGTACGACGGATTCGGCTGGCACTCCGAAACCCTAGCGGGCTGCTCCGTCGAGAGCGCGCAGCCGCGGGTCGTGGGCGGCGCGTAGGCTGTCCCGGTGGCTGATCTCCTCGTCTGGATCGACTGTGAGATGACCGGTTTGGACCTCGGCAGGGACAAGCTGATCGAGGTTGCGGCACTGGTCACCGATCCTGACCTCAACGTGCTGGGTGATGGCGTCGACGTGGTGATCCACGCCGATGAGGCCGCGCTGGACGCGATGCCGGAGATCGTCCGGACGATGCATGCCAAGTCCGGCCTCACCGAGGAGGTGCGCCGCTCGCCGGTGACACTGGCCGAGGCCGAGGACCGGGTGCTGGAGTACGTCAGCAGCTTCGTCAAGGATCCGCGTACCGCGCCGCTCTGCGGCAACTCGATCGCCACCGACCGCGGCTTCATCGCCCGGGACATGCCCCGCCTCGACGCGCACCTGCACTACCGCTTGATCGACGTGTCGTCGATCAAGGAGCTGTGCCGCCGCTGGTACCCCCGCGTGTACTTCGGCCAGCCGCAGAAGGGCCTGGCGCACCGCGCGCTGGCCGACATCCGGGAGAGCATCCGGGAGTTGGAGTACTACCGGCGGACCATCTTCGTGCCGCTGCCCGGCCCGGACGTGGAGACCGCCAAGGGAATCGCCGCCGACCTCTGACCCGCGGTGAAGCCCGGGGGAGCCGGGAACCCGCTGGACGGGGTCGACGGCGGTGTGGCTATTATTGGTCCGCACCCCGCCCGGGGCGATTCACCGGGCGACGGCGGCATGGTGGCTGTAGCTCAGTTGGCAGAGCACCGGGTTGTGGTCCCGGTTGTCGTGGGTTCAATTCCCATCAGTCACCCAGCAGTGGATCTCAGGCCCCCTCCGACGAGGGGGCCTGAGCCGTTTGTGGGACTGCAGATCAAAGGGTCATGCGTGGATCGGCCCACATACGAAAGCCCCCTCCGTCGCGGGAGGGGGCTTTCGTATGTGGGGCTGTTCAGGCGGTCGGTGTGGGCGTCGGGGTGCCGGCTTCCGGGGTCGGCGAGGTGTCCGGGTCGGCGGGCGGCTCGTACGGCAGCGCGCTGCCCTTGACGTACTCGTCCCAGCTCATGTTCCAGTCGGTCCAGCCGTTGCCGTCCTGAAGCTTCCGCTCGGTGCCCTTGACGGTGATCGGGTCGCCGATCTGGGTGTTCTTGAACAGCCAGTCGCCGTTGGCCATGGACACGTTCACGCAGCCGTGTGAGACGTTCACGCTGCCCTGCTGGCCCTCGGACCAGGGTGCGGCGTGGATGAACTCCCCGCCCCAGGTGAGCCGCTGCGCGAAATCAATCTTGGTGCGGTAGCCCTCCTCGGGGCCCAACTCCTCCATGGTGTCGAAGACCGTCTTGCGCAGCTTCTCGATGACCACCATGGTGCCGCTGGACGACGGGGTGCTTTTCTTGCCCAGGCTGACCGGGATGGTCTTCACCACGGAGCCGTTCCGGGTCACCGTCATCCGCTTGGTCTTGTTGTCCACCGTCATGATCAGCGACGCGCCGATCTTGACGTCGACGGTGAGGTCGGCGCGGCCGTACCAGCCGTCACCCAGTGGCAGGCCGCCGGCCTGCACCCGGTAGGAGACCTTGCTGTTGGCCTTCCAGAACACCTTCGGCCGGTACCGGATCTCGGTGGGGCTGACCCAGTGCCAGATGCCCTCCTGGGCCGGCGTCGAGGTCACCGTCATCCGGCGCTGCACGTCGTCGCGGTAGTCCTCTCCGATGGCCCGGCTGAACTTCACGATCAGCGGCATCCCGACCCCGACGACCTGGTTGTCGCCGAGGAAGCTGCTCACCCGCACCTGCTTGCCCGGCTTGGCCATGGTCGTGAAGGTGTTGGTCGCGGTGGCCGGACGGCCGTCGTCACCGGTGGCGGTGACCGTGGCGGTGTAGCTCGTGCCGTACTCCAGTGCCCCTGCCGGCAGCCACGTCTTGCCGTCGGCGGCGAGGGTGCCCTCGACCGCCTTGCCGGCCGCGTCCTTGAGCTCGACGGCGGTCTCGACGGCGTCCGTCGTGGTGAAGGTGATGCCGGTGGACGCTGGCACGTCCTTGGCGTCGGTCGCCGGCTCGCTGATGGTCGCCGCCGCCTTCGGCGCCGGACTCTCGCTGCCGCCCTGCCACGAGGACGGCTTGCCGCCGTCACTATCCGTGCAGGCGGAGGTGAAGGCCAGTGCTACGGCAAGAAGCCCCGCCGCGAATACGCGGCGTCGCCCACCGGGCCGGATCAGCTGGTCGTGGCTAGCTCGCATGATTCCCTCACAGTCGTGGTCCCTGACCCATCGTCCTACTGACGCACCAGGACTGGTCCCGGTTGCCGAGGGTGAACCGGAACACGCCGACGATGATGCCGGAATTTTGTTAGAATCCGGCGATTCGTGAGCCGGGCTCGTCTCCGTGCCGGGACTGAGGGGTCGCCGCGGGCGCCGTCGCGCCGCGGGCAGTGCAAAGAGTACGCGCCGGCCCGTACGGTCGCACGGGCCGGCGTGGGTCGCCGGACGGCTCAGAGCGCGGGGCCGGACCCTCCCTTGGGCACCGGCAGGGCGCTGCCCTTGACGAACTCCGACCAGCTCAGGCTCCACGCCGTCCAGCCGTTGCCGGCGGCGAGCCTGCGTTCGGTCCCCTTCACCGTGATCGGGTCACCGATCCGGGTCTTGCTGAACAGCCACCGGGCGTTCGCCATCGACACGTTGACGCAGCCGTGCGAGACGTTCTGCCGACCCTGCACGTGCTCGGACCAGGGTGCGGCGTGGATGTACTCGCCACCCCAGGTGAGCCGCTGAGCGAAGTCGATCTCGGTGACGTAGCGGTTGGCCGGGTCCGGGTCGTCGCGGGTGTCGAAGGTCGTGGACTCCTTCTTCTCCATCACCACCATCGTGCCGCTGGAGGAAGGGGTGCTCCTCTTGCCCAGGCTCACCGGCACGGTGCGGACCAGCGCGCCGTTCTCGTACACCGACATCTTCTTGGTCGCGTTGTCGACCTTCATCACGAACGAACGGCCGATCTTGGCGGTGGCCTTGCGATCGACGTCGCCGTAGCGGCCGTTGCTCAGCGGCACGCCGGCCAGCGCGATCCGTACGGTGATGGTGGTACCCGGCTGCCAGTACTCCGGCGCCCGGTAGTAGGCCTGCGTGCCGTTGTCGACCCAGTGCCACGCCCCGGGCTGCGGCGGGTCGGTGCGGACGAACATCCGCTTCTGCACCGCCGCCCGGTCCTTCTTCGGGATGCCCGGGTGAAACTCGGTGACCACCGGCATGGCCACCCCGTAGCTCTTGTCGTCGAAGAGGTAGAGGCCGGACCCGATGGTCGACTTCGGCTTGGCCATCGTGGTGAAGCTGCTGGTGCCCTGGCTGCTCGTCCCGTCGGCCCCGGTCGCCGTCACCGTGGCGGTGTACTTGGTGCCGTACTTCAGCGGGGCGGACGGCACCCAGGCGGAGCCGTCGGTGCGCAGCTTGCCCGCGACCGTGCCGCCGCCCGCGGCGGTCAGGGTAATCGTGGACACCTTCGCGCCGTCCGGGAGCTTCGCGCTGATCTCCGTACTCACCGGCTTGTTCTTCGTGCCATCGCCCGGGCTCAGCGCGAGCGCGGGCCCGCTCGGCGCGGCCGGCGCCGTCGGCTCCGCCGTACCGGACTCGGCGCCGGCGCTCGCGCTCGGCCCGGTCCCGCCGACGAATTCCGGGTTCTTCTGCTCGTCGCCGCATCCGGTCAGTGCCAGCGACGCCACCAGGGTCAGAGCGCCCACCACCGCCCCGGCTCGCGTGAACCGTGCCATCCCCACCTCTGTTCTCGCGTACCTGGCGGACATCGTGCCGTATCACGACGTCGGCGCACGCCCCCGTCACGGACGCCCTGGACGGTTTGACCTTTTTTGCCCGGTAAGCTCGACCGAAGGGGGGACCCGGGTAACCGGATTGGAGCCCGGCTCGGCGGGGTGCTAATGTTCTCTCCGTTGCCGACGAGCGCCGCTAGCTCAACTGGCAGAGCAGCGGACTCTTAATCCGCGGGTTCGGGGTTCGAGTCCCTGGCGGCGCACCAGCAATAATCTGGGCATTCACCCTCACGGGTGGGTGCCCAGATGTCGTTTCGGGGTGAGTGACAGCAACGGCGACAGCGAGCAGCAGAGGCAACTTGACATCAACCGTTGACATCAACGGTGGCGGCCGAGGCCGGACCAGAGCCGACGGATGTCGCCTCGGGCTCGAACCCCGCAGACGTGAGCGGACGCTACGACTCTCGGGGAAAGCGCCTTGTCAGCGAGTGTCCGTGGCCAAGCGTCGGGCCGTCTCTGGCCCGTCTGCGGCTGAAGCCTCAAGCTTCCGCGCCGGTCGGCCGGACTGCGACCGCCCGGGCGAGTCGCCACCGCGTCGCGCCGTAGCCGAGCAGGAAGGCGATCGCGGCCCCGCCCAGGCTCGGAATCAGGGTCGCGGCGAGGGCCGGTCGGTTCGGAGCAGTCAGGGCGCCGAAGAACGGGTCAGCGGTCACGTACAGCGACCCGCAGATTGGGATGACGACGGCCACCGTAACCGCCCACCAGCGGTAGAGTAGCGCGGCCAGGCCGATCCCAACGATCGCGAACAGCGGGACACCGGCCGCCGCACGAAGCACCACCGGCCACACCGACTCCTCGGCCAAGATCTGCACCGGCAAGAAGATGTCCTTCGAGGCCAGCTCGCGCCGAACCCAGTGGTCGGCGACCACTCTGGACGCCAGTGGCAGCACGGCGGCGAGGTCGGCCACGGCGAGGAGCAGACCGAACAGCGCGGCCGCGCCCGCCTTCGCCATCAGGTACCGGCCGGGACGGGGCGGCGGGGGGAGCCGGGCCGGCGACGATTCCAGGGCCGGCAGGGAGAGCCGGGCCGGGCGGCCGGTCAGTCGTGGATCACGCAGTACCAGGAACGCCCCGGCCGCCAGCGCGGCCAGTTGAGCCCAGCCGAGGCCCGAGGTGTGGATCGCCTTGACGTCGAAGTGGTACGCGTCAAGCTGTTCTTCTAGGGTCTGCGGGTCGTAGTAGACGTAGAACATGTAGGCGTCGTCGTTGAACGAAAAACCGGTCAGGCCGGCGAGCGCGACCAGGGGCGGCAGGAGCCACAGCGCTCGACTGCGGGCCAACCCGCGCAACTCCTGACGCAACAGATCGCTCATCGGCGTCAATCTACCCGTTGCCCGATTTGGCTCGCGGACGGCGCCGGGCGGGGCCAGATCCTGCTTACGTCTGCCTTTGGCGGCCAGGCAGCGAACAGATCCGCTGTCTCACCGGTCGGTTGCCGTCCGGGTGATCGCCCGTGGGGGCTTGCTCCGCGGGTTCGGGGTTCGAGTCCCTGGCGGCGCACCAGCAATAATCTGGGCATTCACCCGCACGGGTGGGTGCCCAGATGTCGTTTCGGGTGAGCGGCGGCAGTGGTGTCACTCGTACGCGCCACTTCACCTCCGAGGACACGGGCGGTTGGTGCGCCCCACACGACGTCCTGGGGCTGGCCTGTTCACCGTAGCCAGCGGACGCGCTCTTCGACTCCGCCGATCGCTCCCCGCCACACACCGCTGAACCGCCCGGCCTGGAGGGACGCGAGTTGGCGACGGGCACCCCAGCCGGCGACCGGCCTGTCGACGATACGAAACAGGTCGTCGAGGTAGTCCAGGGGCGAACCCACGGCCAGCTGCTTCAGCACATCGCCGAGCTCGAACGCCTCCGAGACCTCTCGAATGAGGTCACGGTTGGCGATGAACAATGTCGGGACCCACTGCGCCGGCGGAAACCTCAGGCTGTGGGAGATGAGGTCGAAGTCGAAGGTGTGTTCATCGTCAGGCTCCGTCGCAGTGCTGCCCATACCGTCCAGGAAGCTGTCCCATCCCGCGATGGTGGCCAATTCATGGGCTTCGGTCCTGGCCACATACTTACGCATGGACTCCGCGGATCTGAACAGGAGCAGGCGACTCTGGGCGCCGAGGAATGTCGCCTCCGTCTGCTGGTCGTCGAGGTGCGCGCGAAGCGTGTAGCCCCGCTCGCCGGATCGAAGTGCGATGGCGATCGGGTGAATGGTTGAACGCGGGTTCGTTGGCGTGTCGAGCTGGGTCGCCGCTTCGAATCTCGGATGCGTCCACTGTGCTCTGGGGTTCTCGCGCTCCCGGGTCTCGCGTTCCCGGGCCTGACGTTCGCGGGCTTCGCGTTCGCGCTTCTGGCGTTCGCGGTCCTGGCGTTCGCGGGTGTCGCGTTCGCGGTGCTGGCGTTCCCCGGTCTGGCGCTCGCGGTCCTGACGGACGCGGGTGTGGACTGCTGTCAGATGCTTGTACGCCGCGTTGATCCGCTGCATTTGGCGGGTGACTTCTTCCCGGACCTGTGCGGGGCTCGACTGGTGCCTGTCCGGATGCCAGATCTGGGCGAGAACGAGGTAGCGCTCCCGAATTTCTGTGACCGACGATTCGCGTGTCACGCCGAGAAGCGCGTACGGATCCTGGCCGTCAGGGAACATGATATCCACCGGATCGTATGAACACTCGAGGCGCGTGCCCGGTGATCTTAACAGCAATTGTCGATACATACCCCCCCCCTTGCCCCGCCCCGCCGTTGCGGGTGCCCACTCGTGGGCCGGTCGTACGGCGCGGCGCTGTTGAGCCGGCGGCATGTCGTACCGGACGGCCATGCGGGGACGGGCCGGGCAGCGGCCGAGCTGGTGCCGACCTCAGGCACTGAGGTGTCGGCGGATGTCTCGAGCGAGGGCTGCCTGCGCCCTGTCGTCGATCGCGAGGACGCCATTCTCGGCCATGAGGGCGTGGAACTGCTGCTGGTGGTAGGGCACGCCCGGGGGCAGCGGCGCGAGGTGCCAGTGAAGGTGCGCGTTGCCCTGTTGGCTGCCGAGGCTCAGGGAGTACATCCGCTCCGTGGGCAGTGTCGCGGCGAGCGCCGTGGCGACTGCGTACACGATGCCCTGGAAGCGGAGGAAGTCCTGCTGTGGCATGTCCCGTACCCAGCTCTCGATGTGCTGCCTCGGTGCGACGAGGCAGTATCCGAGCAACGTCGGGTCGCGAGCGAGGAAGGCGATGATGGTGTCGTCCTCGTAGACGACGTGGTGCCGATAGTCGGGATGGCCCGCCACGAGGGCACAGACAAAGCAGGGGCCTTCGCGGACGCGACGCTCGTACCGATCAACGTCAAATGCTGTCTTTACCGGCTGGCCCTCCACCTGGGCAGCCTAAGATCCGACGCCAGGTACCAGGAAGGCGTCGTACCAGGAAGGCTTCGCAGACCACCGGACCGCCCTGTGCGTCGGATAGGTTCGCGCGGTGGGTAGACGGCGCGCGTGCCCGCGAACCAGGAGCCGACCGCCGACGTCGACCCGGCGCCGCACGGGCGGTCGCGGGCTGGCCGGACGTTCGCTCGCCTGCGGGAGCGGGGGCAGCACGTGGTACGCGCCCGCGTCTGGCGGCTACGCCTGTTCGGACTGCTCGCCCTGCAGGCCGGCATCGCGGCGGCGATCGCCTGGTTCGTGGCGTACCGGTTCCTGGGCAATTCGAGCCCGCTCTTCGCGCCGACCACCGCGGTCGGCATCGTGGCCGCCGCGATGGGAACACGCCTGCGGCGCACGATTGAGCTGCTCGCCGGGGTGATCCTCGGGCTTGCCGTCGGTGACACGCTCATGCGCGTAAGTCGTTTTGAGTCAAGCTTTGGTCGGTGCCTCGTCCGTCGTCTGTCCCTGCATAGCCGTAATGGGGTTGGTCCCAGCAGCGTGTAATCGGGTTGGTGAGACGACGGGCGGGGCTGCCCATGATGAGCGTCGAGGTAACCGTGGTTCCTCAATGCCGCGTGGGGCTCGCCCCGACCCAGCTCGACAGGCCGCCTGCTGATCTCAGGCGGCCATAGGCATCACCGCGGGTTGTGTGGTGCCGTGGGTTGCGATGACCGGACTCCAGCGTTTGCCGGTGGTGATGACGGCGTGCAGTTGCCG